>USFD01000051.1 GCA_900553885.1 uncultured Ruminococcus sp. | reverse complement strand
ATCCGGAGCATCTGTGGAAGGGGCTTGGCCTGGGCTATACCATGGACGGGTTCCGAAAGGATGTGAAGGCGGCTATGGAAGGGGCCGGGACAACGGAGCCGGAGAACGGCGGATGGTACCGGGTCAGGAAGTCCTGGGCAGACGCAAAGTCACAGAAGGGGGCGTTTAAGGCGCTTGCCAACGCTAAGAAGTGCGCAGATGAGAATCCGGGGTATTCGGTATACGATGAATCTGGGAAGGCTGTCTATGGAGGATCGGGATCCGGAAGCGGTTTTTCTCCGTATCTGGTGCAGGTATCCATCACGGATCTGAATATCCGGAAAGGACCGGGGACGAATTACGGGAAGACCGGGAAGTATACCGGGAAAGGCGTTTTTACCATTGTGGACGAGGCGAACGGACAGGGGGCTTCCCGTTGGGGCAAGCTGAAATCCGGCGCAGGGTGGATCGCACTGGATTATGCCCGCAGGATTTAATATCTTCTCTGACAGCTTGCTGACAAGTGAATAGGAAAGGTTAGAATATGGCCTGTCGTTATCTGCTGAAGTATACGCAGATGGCGGCGGGCCTTTTCTTTTTTCGGAAATCAAAAAATCGGGCAGGAAAACTCCTTTGAGCAGAAGAAGGAGGTGTCTGCCTTTGAAAAAAGTAGAAGTGGTGGATACGGGACGCCTGACGGAGAAAGAGGCGAGGATGAATATGGAAAAATGCGCGGAATTTCTGGCGCGGATGATCCAGAAATACGGAAATGAGATCCTGGCGGAACTGGGAGCCGCGAAAGGGCAAGGAAACAGGGGACATGACGGGGATGCCGGCGCCTATTAGGGATGCCGGCCCTTTTTTTAGGAGTCCCGCACAAAAAAGAGGGCGGATTCCTATGAATTTTATGCGCTGACAGAAATGAAGGAACACGATACATTATAGGCACAGGCAGCCGTGTGACAGCGGGCATACGAAAAGGGGGAGAAAACTTGAAACAAAAAAAATGTTATATTTATACCCGTGTTTCCACCGCCGCCCAGACAGAAGGGTACAGCCTGGACGCTCAGCAGAAGCGGCTGAAAGATTTTGCTGAATATAAAGGGCTGGAAATTGCCGGAGAGTATTGTGACGCTGGAAAATCTGGACACAACATCAAGGGCAGGCCTGCATTTATGGAGATGATGGATGATATTACCAGTGGGAAGGATGATATTTCCTTTGTCCTAGTATTTAAACTTTCCAGGTTTGGGCGTAATGCGGCGGATGTGCTGAAATCAATGCAGACGCTGATGGATTATGATATCGACCTGATCTGTGTGGAGGACAGCATTGACAGTTCCACCCAGGGTGGCAGGCTGACCTTGGCGATCCTTTCAGCTGTAGCGGAGATTGAGCGGGAGAATATCCGGATCCAGTTCATGTCCGGGAAGATGCAGAAGGTGCTGCAGGGCGGATGGGCAGGCGGGCCGATTCCGTATGGATACCGGAGCAGGGATGGAGAATTGGTGATAGAGCCTTCGGAAGCAGAGGTCATCCGTCTGATCTTTGAAAAGTATCTGGAACTGCCGATGAAGCTGAACGGTGTTGTCCGCTGGCTGAATAGCCATGGATACCTGCGTATTTCCCAGGGAACTATCCGTCCCTTCAATAGTGATTTTGTATCCCGTATCTTGAACAATCCTTTTTATTGCGGGAAGATCGTTTATTACCGCAGGGCGAATAAGGGAAGCCCGGATCCAAAGCAGGAGATTGTGGTCCAGGGAAAACATGAGGCTATTGTGACAGAGAAGATTTGGGAACAGACTCAGGAAAAACGGGGACAGTTGGCCAGGGTAAAAGGAAAACGGGATGAAGAGGATCGGATCAGCTTGCTGTCAGGATTGGTAAAATGTCCAGTCTGCGGGGGCGGGCTTATCAGTAAGAAGAATAAAAGTTTGAACCATAACTATGGGGGATATTATAAAACCGTTTATTCCTATGGGTGCAGAAATTACAGGACATCGGAAGGGCGTGTGTGCAGCTTTTGCCATACCTATAACCAGGAAAGGCTGGATGCGGCGGTGATGGAAGTTATCCAGAAGGTTACCGGGACGGAAGAATTCCGGACGGCTTTTGCCAGGAAAGTCGGGAACCTGATGTCTGAGGAAGCGGTGGAAACACAGCTGAAAATGCTCCGGAAAGAGATGCATCACCAGGAGCATGTGAAATATAAGCTGGGGATGGAGCTGGACCATCTGGATGTGCTGTCGGAAAGTTATGATCAGCAATATGAAAAATTACAGGCAGAGGTGGACGCGGCATATGACAGGATCGGTCGGATCGAGGATAAGATAGAGAAGCTAAAGCATAAACTGCTGAGGATGAAGCAGGGCATCCATTCCTCTGATAATATCTGCCTGATCCTGAATCATTTTGACAGACTGTATGAAAAAATGAACTATGAAGAGCGCCGGACGCTGTGCCGGCAGTTTATCCAGAGGATTGAAGTATTTCCGGAAAAAGGGGATGACAAGAGGATCCTGAAAAGTATTACTTTCCGTTTCCCCGTTTATTTTGATCTGGGCGGGAATCAGGAAGAGGATGATGAGGATACCCCGGATGAGATGGTAGTCTTTACGCTGGACTGTTCCCGTCTTCCGGTAACGGCGGCAGAGTCCAAAGCCACTTATGCGGAGATAAAAGCCCACGTTCTGAGGATACATGGATTAAAGGTTTCCAGTTTGTATATTGCCCAGGTAAAGCGGAAATATGGCATCGAGATGGGGACAGCTTACAATAAGCCGGAGAAGAATAAGAATCATATCCCGAGATGTCCGAAGGAAAAAGAACTGGCAATCCTGGACGCATTGAAAACCTACCGGATGATACCGGAATCAACAGAATATTTTGAGGAGGCAGCAGAGTGAGAAAACAGAAATGTTATATTTATATGAGAGTATCCACAGCCATGCAGGTAGAGGGCTATAGCCTGGAGGCACAAAAAGACCGGCTGACGAAATTTGCCCAGTTCCAGGATATGGAGATTGTCCGGGAATACTGTGACGCCGGAAAATCTGGAAAGAATATCACCGGCAGGCCGGAATTTTCCCGGATGCTCCAGGATGTGGCAGAGGAGAAGGACGGCGTTTCCTATATTCTGGTCTTTAAACTCTCACGGTTTGGCCGCAATGCGGCGGATGTGCTCAACTCACTCCAATATATCCAGGATTACGGAGTGAACCTGATCTGCGTGGAGGATGGCATTGATTCTTCCAAAGATTCCGGCAAGCTGACCATTACAGTCCTGTCAGCGGTGGCGGAGATTGAAAGAGAGAATATCCTGGTTCAGACTATGGAAGGCCGGAAACAGAAGGCCAGGGAGGGAAAGTGGAATGGCGGGCAGGCGCCTTTTGGATATGAACTGGATTCAAAAAACAGTACGTTGATTGTGAACTCGGAGGAAGCGGAGATTGTCCGGATCATCTTTGACCAGTTTACCCGGACGGAGGCCGGAGCTGATTCCATCTGTAAATATCTGAACCAGCATGGATATACAAAGAAGCGGCTCCGGGATCAGGAGGTCAGTTACTTTTCCAGAAGCACGATTCTGAAGATACTAGATAATCCGGTTTATGTAGGGAAGATTGCTTACGGGAAAAATAAGACGGAAAAGGTGAAGGGAACAAGGGATCAATATTGCCGGGTGAAGCAGGATGAGTATCTTTTGGCGGATGGATTGCACGATGCGATCATCGATGAGGAAACTTGGGAAGCCGCCAAAGAGAAACGGAAGCGGACGGGTGTCAGATGGGTTAAGACTCACAGCCTGGATCATGAGCATATCTTATCGGGGCTGATTAAATGTCCGCTCTGCGGGGGTGGCATGAGCGGTACCGTGCAGAGAAGGAAAAATAAAAAGACTGGGGAATATAAAGATACATTTTACTACCGCTGCCATCACCGGAAACGAGTTGACGGGCATATCTGTGATTATAAGCCTATGCTTAATCAGAAAGTCTTCAATGCAGAGATTGAGGAATTTATCCGGTATATGGCGGGAGGGGAGAAGTTCAAGGAATTCCTGATGGAAAAACTGGAAGAAAAGGTGGATGTTTCTTCTTTGGAGGAAGAAAAAAAGCAGCTTGCCGGTCAGCTCCAACAGGCTCAGGGATCCAGAAAGAAACTGGTACAGATGCTGGAACGTCTGGATCCGGGCGATAAGCATTATGACAGGAAGTACCAGGATATGCAGGAGCGGATGGATAATCTTTATGACCGAATTGCAGAACTGGAAGAAGCAATTACTGATGTGGAGACAAAGATCGGGGCTTCATATGGAAAACAAGTCACAGGGAAAAAGATATACCAATTTCTTCTGGATTTTGATATATTATATGGTAAAATGACGGATCTGGAAAAAAAGGAGTTCATGAGGACATTTATTGAATCCATTGAACTGGATCCGGATGAAAAAGATATGGGACGCATTATCAAGCATATTGATCTGACGTTTCCAGTATACTACGATGGACAGGAAGGCGACCGAATTCGTATGCCCAAAGAAAACACAGTCGAGGTTATCTGTCTTATGAGCAGGCAGCCATAGGCGGACAGCATGCCGAAGGATGAGTCTCCGATATAACCAGATTGAACAAGAAAAAGAAATGGATTCCGGAACAGAGGTGAAATAGATGAAAGAGGAATGTCTGATATGTAAAGCGCCCCTGGAATATCTGAATGAAGATATTGAAATGGAGTGCGAACTGTGCCATAAAAAAGAAAAAAGTAAAACCAGATGTGTAAACGGGCATTATGTATGCAATGAATGCCACATGCAGGGAATTGACAGCCTTGTCGGAATGTGTATGGAGGAAACGTCCCGGAATCCGGTTATAATTCTCAATCGGATGATGGCTCAGCCTTTCTGTCACATGCACGGACCGGAGCATCATGTCATGGTAGGAATGGCCCTCCTGACAGCTTACAAAAATTCCGGAGGGGGTCTGGATCTAAAAAAGGCGCTGATTGAGATGAGCAGCAGGGGCAGTTCGGTGCCGGGAGGAGCATGCGGTTTCTGGGGTGCCTGCGGCGCCGGGATCAGTACGGGAATGTTTATTTCTATTGTTACCGGTTCCACGCCTTTGGGGGAAGATAACTTTGGCCTTTCCCATAAAATGACAGCCCGCGCACTGGAGGCGATCGGGGAAATCGGAGGGCCCCGGTGCTGTAAGAGAGATTCCTATCTCTCGATTCTTCAGGCCGTTGATTTTGTCCGGGAAAACCTGGGAGTCCATATGGAACAGCCCAAGATCCGCTGCTCTTACAGCGGCAGGAACAATCAGTGTATTGGAAAGCGCTGCCCGTTTTGTGGCAGGAAAAAGAAAATCGCTTTTATCTGCGTCCATAATTCCTGCAGGAGCCAGATCGCGGAAGCCCTGGGCAGGAAATATTTATCCGACTTTTATGACTGCTATTCTGCAGGGACGGAGACCAGACCGCAGATCAATCAGGATGCGGTAAGGCTGATGAAGCGGGAATATGGGATTGATATGGAAAAGGATCAGTATTCAAAGCTTTTGGGGGAGATACCGGAAGCGGATATTTATGTTTCTATGGGCTGCAATGTGGCCTGTCCGGTTATTCCCGGTAAAAAGATAATCAATTGGGGACTGGAGGATCCGACAGGAAAGGATGACAGCGCCTTTCTGGATGTGATCCGTCAGATAGAGAAAAATGTACGGGCTCTCAGAGAGCTGGAGCTGTAGCGGCAGAGTACCTGTCAATACATCAGGGCTGTACCCGGATCTGTCCGGGGACAGCCCTCAATTAAAGCCGGGTTTTCCCTCTGTTATCTTATCCTGCATGTCTGCCCCGGGTTTCCTGTAAGTTGATTTCCTGAAATTAAAGTTAAATGCAGCTCTATTGTAATCTATGCGAAAATTTCCTACAATATTTCCAGATAAAACTTCACACAATGTTACAGGCAGGTGAATTAAATGAAAGAAATACACCTTGGACGGATTCTGGCGGAACAGCGCCGCAGCCGCGGGATAACCCAGGATGAACTGGCAGAATTTCTGGGCGTTTCCAAAGCGGCAGTTTCAAAATGGGAGACAGAAAGTACCTATCCGGACATTCTTCTTCTGCCCAGGCTGGCATCCTATTTTGACATCAGTATCGATGAACTGATGGGATATGAACCGCAGATGGACAGCAGAGAAATCCGGGAAACATACCGGAGGCTGACCGGAGAATTTGCATCCCTTCCTTTCGGACAGGCGCTGGATCACTGCAGAGAGTATGCGAGAAAATATTTTTCCTGCTATCCCCTTCTGTTTCAGATCGCGTCCCTGATGATGAATCATTCCATGCTGGCCGGGAGTGCTCATGCCGCAGAACAGATCCTTGAGGAAGCGGCGGATCTGTGCCGCCGTGTAAAAACGGGAAGTGATGATCCGAATCTAGGGAGAAATGCGCTTCATCTGGAAGCATACTGTCAGCTTATGTTAAACCGGCCGGAGAAAGTGCTGGAAATTCTGGAGCCTGAAGCGCCTGTGACCGGGATGCCGGAATCTCTCCTGGCATCGGCGTGGAAAATGACAGGAAACAGAAAAGAAGCGAAAAAGATTCTGCAGGCGGCAATCTATAAAAATGTTATTACTCTTCTGAATCTTCTGCCGTCCTACATGGAATTATGTACCGACGATCCGGAGAGATTTGAAGAAAGCTGCCGGCGGTTTCAGGCTGTTACAGACGCGTTTCAGGCAGACAGGCTGCATCCCGGTATCGTTCTGACCGGTTCTATTACCATGGCGCAGGGCTGGATGCGCCTGGGCGAGAAAGAAAAGGCTCTGACAGTACTGAAAGCATATGCGGAGCTGGCCGGCGGGGATATTTACCCGCTGAGGCTTAAAGGCGACTGGTATTTTGACCTTCTGGATGACTGGGTTGAACAGGAACTTACCCTTGGCGACTATCCGCCCCGGAGTGAGACGGTCATCCGGCACAGTATGACGCAGGCGGTTGCAGAGAATCCGGTATTTCAATCCCTGGCAGATGAACCGCGGTTCCGCAATATCGTGGAACGGCTGAAACAGAATGAAACCGGATCGTGCAGATATCAGTGAGGAGGCAGAAGATGCAGACAGTTACACTGCAGAATTTATGCAAAACATATTCTGAGGGAAAGGAGGCTGTAAAGGGGATCACCCTTTCCCTTGAGCAGGGGGAAGTATTCGGATTTCTGGGACCGAACGGGGCGGGAAAAACGACCACGGTCAAGCTCCTGAACGGAATGCTTGCCCCGACGGCCGGAACATGCAGCGTGATGGGAGCGGACCCGGCACAGGAGCCGGAGAAAGTGCATGCCGTTTCCGGTGTCCTTACGGAACATGCCCGGATGTATGATAATATGACAGGTCTTCAGAATCTTGTTTTCTATGCGGCCATATTCGGCATTCCGGAACAGGAAGGAAAAAAGCGGGCCCTGTCGCTTCTGGAGAAAATGGAGCTGGAAGAAGCGGCTCATCAGAAGCTGGAGGCATATTCTACGGGAATGCGCCAGAGACTGTCTCTGGCCCGGGCCCTGATACACTGCCCGAAAGTGCTGTTCCTGGACGAGCCTACATCGGGTCTTGATCCGGAGAGTGCTCAGAACGTGAACCGGCTGATCCGGGAACTGGCAGATGCGCAGAAGACAACGGTGTTCCTGTGCACACATCAGCTCCGTTACGCGCAGGAAATCTGCACGAGGTACGGGCTGATTGATGAGGGAAAACTGCTGGCTGTGGGAACCCTGGGAGAACTCCGGGAAAAAGTGGGCTCCGGGGCCGAACTGCGGATCCGGGCCGGAAACATATCGGAGGACATGAGATTGCCGGGCAGCACGGCCGGCCGCTGCTGGCAGAAGGAAAGAAGGCAGGGAAAAGAGAATAAAACAGAAAAAACCGATTATCCGGGAAACATACTGCGCACAGAGATCCGGTCAGAAAAAGAAATTCCCGGAATTGTAAAAGAGATTGTCGGAGAGGGCGGAGACATTTATGAAGTGGAAGTAAAGCGTCCTGCCCTTGAAGATATTTATTTTACGCTTACGGGAAAAGAAAAGGAGGGAGGATTATGAATCAGGCTATGGCTGCCATAATAAAAAAGGATTTCAGGGGAATCGTATCAAACAGGAGATTCTTTACCGAACTGCTGATTGTTCCTTTCATTCTTACGATTGTTCTTCCGTCCATTTCTATGGCTGCAATTCATTTTGCGCCGGATGATCCGGACGTCCTGAAACTGCTGGAAATGCTGTCGGAAGGAATCGGAGAAAACAGTCTGGAAATGACGGTTTCCGGCCTGATATTCAACTATATTCTCCCGGTATTTTTTCTCATGATACCGATTATGACTGCCTCCATTATGGCGGCCAGTTCATTTGTAGGAGAAAAAGAAAAACATACGCTGGAGACTCTGCTCTACTGCCCGCTGAGTGTGAAGCAGATTTTTCAGGCAAAAGTGCTTGCGTCATTTCTGCTCAGCATGATGGTCTCGCTGATTTCATTTGCGGCCATGGTGATTGTGCTTGAACTGGAAGTATTTTTCCTTATGGGAAACCTGCTGGCGCCTGCAGTGAACTGGCTTGTTATTCTTCTCCTTCTTTCACCCGCTGTTTCGTTGATTGCAGTGACTTTGATTGTGAGAGGATCAGCCAGAGCCCGGAGCGTGGAGGAATCCCAGCAGAGCGCTGTCTTTCTCATTATTCCGGTAATCCTGCTGGCAGTGGGGCAGTTTACAGGAATCATGCTGCTGAATGTGTGGATCCTGCTGGGGCTGAGCGCGGTGTGCGTACTGTTTGCCTGGATTTTGCTGCAGAAAGCAGTGGGCAGATTTACGTATGAGACACTGCTGAGGTAAGGACGGGGAAATATTTATGGCAGGAAATATTTTCGCTGGAACGAACAGCTAAAAGAATACAATATAGCCGATAGGACAATGAACGGCATTTTGCCGCGGACACAGATGAGAAGTCTGTTCTGCGGCAACGGACGGTTCATTGTCTTTTTTTGTCCGGAAAAATAATTTTTTTTTTCAGGAATTTTAAAACTTTTTCTTTTTATGTTCTGTCTAAGAAGGGAAAGGAGGAGAAAAGAAAAGCGGATATTTATCTATTCATGATCTGCGGCCTGCAGGCTGTGAACAGTAATTCATTGCAGAACGGCAATTTTGTGCAGCCGGTTCTGCCGGATATAACAGCATTTCTGATAGAAAGAGAGGAAAAGAAAAATGAAAAAATTAAAGAATTTTATAAACCGTCATAAAAAAACAGTTGTTCCTGTTATAGCAGTAATCGTTTTGCTGCTCGCCGGAGGATGCCTTCTGGCAGCAGCGGACTTTACGGCTGCAAATGACAGCGGTTCAGGACAGACGGCTCAGGGAAAAGAAATACAGAATAAGAAAACAGCAGTTGACACGGGGCGGACAGAGGAAAAGACATCAGCCGGAGAACAGGCGGAAAAAGCAGAGACAGATTCGAAGACGGAAGAAAAGAAAACTGCTGATTCATCTGCCGCAGAAACAGAGGATACCTCTGACAAAAATGATCAGAAAGCATCAGAACAGAAAAACAGTGAAAGTGCTGATACTGTCAAAACTTCCGGTTCAACGGCGAAAAATAGTTCTGCAACGAAAAGCAGTTCCGCAACGAAAAACAGTTCTGCAACGAAAAGTACAGGCGGATCCCGGAATACAGAAAAATCCGGAAGCACCACCCAGTCCAAAACAACGCATACTCATAAATGGGCAAATCATACGGCAAAAAAGAAGGTCTGGGTATCTAAGATGGTAACTGTGGATGACTATGAGACAAAGACCATTTCCGGGGTCCGCTTTTATACACTGAGCAGTGAAAATACTTATATTGCAAATGGGCCTACTTACTGGTTTGAAAACGGTTTTACCCAGGCGGATCTGAAGGCGATTATATCCACAGGACTGAAAAATGCGGATTCCAATGGCTTATACAATGGTGTTTACTATGGGAATTATCAGAATGTAACAAAAACCGAACAGGTAAAAGTGGGATCCCATCAGGAGGATCAGGGGCATTATGAGACACAGACCTATGTAGATTACCAGTATTGTACGGTCTGCGGCCAGAAAAAATAATTCTGCTGTCAGCCGGCGCCGGACTGTGGTATGATAGTTCAGGATAGAAAGATATTGTGTAAGGAGGAACAAGATGTCTGATGCAATCGTAACGCTCCGAAAAGGCGCCGGCCGTACTCTGAAACAGGGCGGCCCCTGGATTTATGATAATGAAATAGAAAGTATTGTAGGAAGTTTTGAAGACGGCGATATCGTTATCGTCCATGACTTTGACGGCTATCCCATGGGCCGGGGATTTATTAACCGGAACTCAAAACTGACAGTGCGTATGATGACGAGAAACCGTGACACGGAAATTAATGAGGATTTTATCCGTATGCGTGTACAGAATGCATGGGAATACCGGAAAAAAGTGATGGATGATATTTCCAGCTGTCGGGTGATCTTCGGAGAAGCAGATTTCCTGCCGGGTATCGTGGTGGACAAGTTCGCGGATGTGCTGGTGGTGGAATCTCTCGCTCTGGGAATCGACCGCTTTAAAGTGATGATCGTGGATATTTTAAGAGAACTGATGGAGAAAGACGGCATCCACATCCGGGGCGTCTATGAGCGCAGTGACGCGAAAGTCCGCGAACAGGAAGGAATGGAGCGCCGTAAGGGATTTATCGGCGAGCCTTTTGATACAAAGGTGGAGATCGTGGAGAACGGCGTGCGCTATTATGTGGACGTAAAGGACGGACAGAAGACAGGATTCTTCCTTGATCAGAAATACAACAGACGGGCAGTGGCAAAGCTCTGCAAAGGAGCCCGGGTGCTGGACTGCTTTACCCATACCGGTTCCTTTGCCCTGAATGCAGGAATTGCAGGAGCAGAGCACGTGACCGGAGTGGATGCCTCTGAGCTGGGTGTTGCTCAGGCGAGAGAAAATGCCGCTTTGAACGGACTGGAAGACCGGGTGGAGTTTATCTGTGAAGACGTCTTTGACCTGCTTCCTCGTCTGGAGAAGCAGGGAGAGAAATATGACGTGGTCATCCTTGATCCGCCGGCATTTACGAAGTCGAGAAGCTCAATCAAAAAAGCGGTGAAAGGTTACCGGGAGATCAATCTGCGGGGAATGAAGCTGGTGAAGGACGGCGGATATCTGGCGACCTGCTCCTGTTCCCATTTTATGGATCAGGAACTGTTTACTAAGACCATCGGGCAGGCGGCGCAGAATGTGCATAAGAGGCTGCGGCAGGTGGAGTTCAGGACACAGGCGCCGGATCATCCGATACTGTGGGGAGCGGGGGATTCTTATTATCTGAAGTTTTATATTTTTCAGGTTTGTGAGGAGAAGTAGAGTGGAATATTTGGCACATATTGCGGGTGAGCGTAAGCAGTCTGTAAAAAATCATTTATTCGGAACAGCTGAACTTGCGAGTCGCTTTGCGGGAAAATACGGGAAATCAGACTGGGGATATTGCTGCGGTATGCTCCATGATGTCGGGAAGTATTCCCTTGCATTTCAGGAAAAGATTAAGAATAACAGCGGCAAGAGAGTAGATCATTCTACAGCAGGAGCAAAGCTGTGTTTCGAAAAAGGCGGTATGTACGGATTTATGAGTTACTGTATTGCCGGACATCATTCGGGGCTGCCGGATTACGGGAACTCTTCCGATGCGGGAAATGCATCTACATTGGAGGGCAGAAAGCGGAAGCAAATCGAGGATTACAGCGCCTTTAAAAGTGAAATAACGATTCCGGAAATAAATACGATCCCATTTGATCCATTAAAAGAGCCGGATCCGGATTTCTCTTTAAGTGTGTTTATCAGGATGTTGTATTCTTGTCTGGTTGATGCGGACTTCTTGGATACGGAAAGCTTTATGAAGAATGGACAGACGCTGAGAGAGGCAGGAGAGGATATAAGTGTTCTTCTGGAAAGACTAAAGGCTTATGTGGCAGATTGGCTGCAGAATGAAGAGGCAGACACTGTAAACGGAAGAAGAACAGAAATACTCAGGCACTGTTTCGAAAAAGGAATCAGTGAAAGAGGTATATTCCAGCTTACAGTGCCGACAGGCGGCGGGAAAACGATCGCATCTCTGGCGTTTGCACTGCAGCATGCAGTGGAGAATTACATGGATCGAGTTATCTATGTGATTCCCTATACAAGTATCATCGAGCAGAATGCAGAGGTATTCCGCAGGATATTGGGAGATCAGAACGTACTGGAAAATCACTATAATGTGGATTATGAAAGCACGGAGGAATTAAAATCCATGCAGCTTGCGTCGGAAAACTGGGACAAGCCGGTGGTGGTGACGACGAATGTGCAGTTTTTTGAATCCTTGTTTGCAAATAAGTCCTCCAGATGCAGAAAGTTACATAATATAGCCAACAGCGTTATCATATTTGACGAAGCGCAGATGCTTCCTACAGATTATCTTAAGCCTTGTATTGCAATGATGGAGGAACTGGTCGGTAATTTCTGTTCCAGTATCGTGCTCTGCACAGCGACGCAGCCTGCTCTGACTCCATTTTTTCAGAGAAAACTTCCGGTCACTGAACTTTGCCCGAGGGTAGAAGAACAATTCCGTTTTTTTGAGAGAGTTACTTTCAAAAATATCGGAGAGGTCTCAGAAGATGAATTGATCGAAAAACTGGAGCAGGAAGATCAGGCTCTCTGTATTGTCAATACAAAGAAACGGGCACAGAGAATCTATCAGAAAATGAAAGGTGAAGGCGTATTCCACCTGTCTACGACAATGTATCCGAAACACAGACGCCGAATTCTGGAAAAAGTCAGAAAGCTGGTAAAAGACGGGGAAAAATGTATTCTGATCTCGACGAGCCTTGTGGAAGCGGGTGTTGATCTGGACTTTCGTGCTGTGTACAGACAGCTGGCGGGAGTTGATTCTATGATCCAGGCCGCAGGCAGATGCAACAGGGAAGGAAAGCGGGATGTGGATGAAAGCTTTGCTTATATTTTTCAATTTGAAGAGAAAGAACGTGTTCCCGGACAGCAGCTCCAGATTGACGTATCAAAGATGTTGATTTCAGAGAATGGGGATATCTCCTCGCTGCAAGGAATAGAAAAATATTTTGAAGCACTGTATCATTTTCGAGGGGAGAGTCTGGATAAAAAGAAGATTCTCGACGAGTTTAAAGGAAAAAGATATAATTTTTCTAAGGCGGCACGGGAGTTTAAACTGATCGAGGAAAATACATTGACTGTCTTTATAAATAAAGAGGATGAGGCGGAAGAACTCCTTCAACAGATCAAATATCAGGGATATACAAAGGCAGGGATGCGAAAGGCCGGCCAGTACTGTGTTCAGTTATATGAAAATGATATCCAGAAACTTCGGGGAGCAGGAATGCTCAGACTGATATCGGAGGACATTGAAAATTTCTTTGAGCTTGTTGACAAGGGGCAATATACAGAAGAAATTGGGCTGGATCTTGGCATAGAGTCGGGGGTGGCTGTACTCATGTGAGAAGAACGAGAAAAGCAGGAAGACACAAAAGCAAATGAAACTTTTGTGCCTTCTTGCTTTTTGCATTATCGCAAATTTTACTATTTCAATCCACAGGTTTCTGTCCTGACTACAGAAAAAGTATATCAGATAGATTAAATTAATTCAATTAATTTTTCAAAATAAAACTTCAGTAAAATTTGCTATAATATATTGATTTTAATATTGGGAAGGAGTATATTAACAGTATATAATTACAAAAGAGAAGGGGATTGTTTGGATGTTGCTTTTTTCAACAATATTAGAAATTAATGATCGTATGACCAAAGATGCATTTATTAACCTTGTAATCGAATGGAATCAGGGAAGCCCCCATAAAGAAAATATTATTGCAGATATAAAGTGGAATGGTGAGAGGAACATAAGATATGGGACAGACGCTCTCTGGCTTGCAATTGAAGAATACCGCAATCGGAATATTATAGCCGTGCGATATGAAAAAACAGAAGCTGACGGCGCTGTATGGGGAACAGAGTATGTGATGAATTTTGAAGAGATGAAAATGTCCATACGCCTTGATCGAAGCTATTTAGAGGAAGCACTTTCGATAGACCCATCTTTTTCTACCCCTCATTTTATTACGCTTTTGATTAAAAAGGGATTTCTCAAGAAAGATTCTGATTTGCCTGTATCTCGAGAACCAATTTTAATATCGGAAGAAAATTTGGAAATCCTTGTAGATATAATAAATGGTAGGAAAAAATATTGTTTGCCAATAGTATATATTTCTAGAACTTGTACTAATGAAGAACCAATTAATACTCGGAAACTTGCAGGTAGATTAAAAGGTGTAGCCCATGTCCTTCTTGAAAAGGATTTTTGGCTTGACAGCAGACTTCGGCGGTTGTGTGACGGGAAAAATGAATATCATGGAGCGATAGGAATATATTATCCAAATCCAGCGGCAGAGCATCAGAGATATCTTTATCGTGCATATGAGGGCAGAGATACTGTTCTTCTTGAGAAAGTGATTCGCAATGTCATTCAATATAGTAATTCTCAGCTTACGAATATGCTATATACATGGCAGGGCGTAGGAAACGCTTTGTTAAGAGATAGATTAACCAGTCAACGCGCTGAAAGATTGGCTGCAGAAACAGAACGAGAACAGGTCAAAACAGAAACGAACCTTCTTATTGAATCAGTAGATGAGGAGTTGAGAACTCTGCAGAAAAAAGTTGAAGAACTTGCTCGAGCCAATGAAATTTTGACATATGAGAATGAGGGAATTCGAGCGAAACTAAGCAGCGTGGAAGGGGTTCCCCTTTTGCATTTTGGCAATGAGGAAGAATTTTTCCCAAATGAAATAAAGGACATGGTTCTTGCTGCTCTGGAAGAAAAGTTGAAAAACAGTGATGAAAATTCCAGACAAGCTGATGTGCTTAGAGATATTCTTGATAAGAATGGCAAATGTAAACATATTGCAGATAAAAAGGCACAGAAACTAAAGCGGGAGTTAAAGGGGTATAAGAATGTATCGAAATCAATGAGACGTATGCTCTCTGAAATGGGATTTATAATTGAGGAAGAGGGAAAACATTACAAATTGATTTATTATGGAGATCCTAGATATTGGACAACGCTTGCTAAAACTCCAAGCGACATTCATACTGGAGAAAATGAAGCCTTAACCATTATAAGAAAAATGTTTTAATCCGAATAACAATGAATAGACTAATAGCTATTAAAGGAGAATACTATGATCTTATATCACGGAAGCAGACAAATTGTAGAATATCCTGAAATAAGAAAAGCAAAATATAATAAAGATTTCTATTTCGGATTTTATTGTACGAGATACGAAGAGCAGGCAAAAAGATGGGCAGCGCGTTACGGTGTAAGCGGATATCTGAATAAATATGAGTATGTACCGGATAACAGGCTTAACTGCAAGGTGTTTACTGAGATGACAGAAGAATGGCTCGATTTTATCGTTGCATGCCGCAGCGGGAAGTCTCATAAATACGACATAGTAGAAGGCCCTATGGCAGACGATACGATTTATAATTATGTTCAGAACTATATGGATGGGAAAATTTCAAGAGCGGCGTTTTGGGAACTGGCAAAGTTTAAGTATCCCACGCACCAGATCAGTTTCCATACGGTTTCTGCACTTGACACTTTGAAATTTATAGGAAGCGAGGTTGTATATGGGAACAAAGAATAATAATGCACTTTTTTTTACATGCAGCCTGATTGAATATATCGGCCGTAGTATAAAGCGGACAAGAGCTGAAGTCACAGATTATCTGGGAAAAGACAGGATTAAAAGAATTTACGAGTATGCAGATGCCTTTCATTGTGAACCGATTGAAAAGACAGCAGACGAGTTTATTGAAGAGGCACATATGACGGAAGGCAGTTTTGACAATATGAAAAAATGCCGGTATACCGTTCCGGGATATTGGGATATTGGGGAAGTATATGAGCGGTTGATTGAAGATATCTATCAGGATGATAACGTAATAGACGGGATATGGGAAGTGTATCATTCCTGGATTGACGAGCAGATTTCAGATTATAATACAGATTTCTATTATCAGCCAAGAGATTATATAGCAGAATGCTACAGGAAAGGAGTGGTTTTATAAATGAAACGAGGGAAGGAGGTCGAGCGATGGGAGTAGGTGTTAAAGTCAGAGTGTGGGGAAACTACGCGCTTTTCTCGCGCCCGGAGATGAAAGTGGAAAGATGTTCCTATGACGTCATGACTCCGTCGGCTGCAAGAGGAATCCTGGAGGCAGTCTATTGGCATCCGGGGATGCGGTGGATGATTGATAAGATCCATGTGGTCAATCCGGTCCAGTTCACAAGCGTGCGCCGGAATGAAGTAAAGAGTAAAATACTTGCCAGTAATGTACTTCAGGTCTATAACGGCGCAAAGAAACCGTTGTACATAAGTACGAAAAATGATATTGTCCAGAGGGCATCTCTTTTGTTAAGGGATGTGGAATATGTGATCGAAGCACATTTTGTGATGACAGAACGGGCGAACGAGACAGATAATCCAGGCAAATTTAAGGACATCATCATGCGGCGGCTAAGAAAAGGAGAGTGCTTCCATATGCCATATTTCGGGTGCAGGGAGTTCCCGGCAAATTTCTGCCTGTGCGAAGAAGAAGACATCAGGACGGCGTATGATGATGTGGAAGAAAAAGATCTGGGATTTATGCTTTTTGATATGGATTACTCGGACAGGAATAATATCCAGCCGATGTTTTTCCGGGCTGTCATGAAGCGGGGCGTTTTGGATCTGAGAGACTGCGAGGTGATACGATGATCTTACAGGCTTTAGTAAATCATTATGAAAATCTGGCAGAACAGGAAAAAGTGGATCAGGAAGGATGGTGTAAAGCAAAGGTTTCCTATGCAGTCAACCTGTCAAGGAATGGAAAAATCTCAGGAGTTTTTTCTTTAAAGACGGAAGAAGAAAGAGGAAAAAAGACTGTATGGGTTCCTCAGCAGATCAAGGTCCCGGAGATGGTGACACGTTCATCGGGAGTCTCAGCAAATTTTCTGTGCGACAACTCAAAATATATTTTGGGGATTGATGCGAACGGCACAAATCAGCGAGTTCTTGACTGCTTTGAAGCGGCAAAGGAAAAGCATCTGTCGCTGCTTCGTGAAACAGAAGGTGAGATGGCAGAGGCAGTCAGGAACTTTTTTGAAACATGGGATCCGGAGAGGGCAGCGGAATGTACTGAGATTAAAGAAAGTTGGGAAGAACTTACGGATGGAGGAAATCTGATTTTCTGTATGGGTATAAATTATGCACAGGATGATCCGTTTATACAAGAAACATGGGAAACGGCAAGAAATGAATCGTCAGAAGACGGGCAGATCGGAACCTGCCTTGTAACGGGAAAAGAAGCAGAAATTTCCAGAATCCATAAAACAATCAAAGGTGTTCCGGGAGCTCAGTCCAGCGGTGCGGCGCTGGTTTCATTTAATGCGCCAGCATTTGAATCTTATGGAAAAGAGCAGAGTTATAATGCACCTGTCGGGAAATATGCAGAATTTGCTTATACCACAGCATTGAATTATCTGCTGAATCAGAGAAAATATACATTTCAGCTTGGGGATTCCATGATTGTATTCTGGGCGGAAAGCGCGGAGGAAGAATATCAGGCAGCATTTTTCGGAGCGGCTGATCCGAAACCCGACAATCAGGAAGAAATAAAAGGAATATTTGACAATCTAAACAATGGTATGCCGGTTTCTATCGGAAATATTGCTTTAAATCCGGACCAGAGATTTTATATACTTTCGCTTGCCCCGAATGCTGCAAGACTTTCTGTACGGTTTTTTTATCATGATTCTTTTGGAAACATCTTGAAGAATCTGTCTGCCCATTACGAGCGGATGTCAATTGTAAAGCCATCCTGGGAGAGCAGAGAATATATGGGAGTCAGGGATATGCTTTCGGAGACAGTCAACCAGAATTCAAAGGACAAATCTCCTGTCCCCAATATGGCAGCGTTCGTACTTCAGGCAATTCTGTCAGGCGTCAGATATCCGGCAAGTCTTTATACAGATGTTCTTATCCGGATTCGCGCAGAGCAGGGCAATGTTACTTGGGGGAGAGCAGGGATCATTAAAGCATATCTGATACGAAATGGAAACTGGAAGGAAGGAGAGAACTATATGGGACTGAATGAAGAGAGCAGGGAGACAGCTTATGTACTTGGAAGGCTGTTTTCTGTATTAGAATCAATTCAGATGGATGCAAATCCGGGAATCAAGGCGACGATTCGAGATCGTTATTTTAATTCCGCGTGTGCGACGCCTGCATCGATCTTCCCGGTGCTTATAAAATTGAAGAACAGCCATATGAAAAAACTGGAGCGGGATAAAGGCGGCGCTAAAGTATACTACGAGAAGCTGTTGACTAAGCTTATGGGCAAATTGGATGAATATCCAAAACGTCTGTCATTGGAAGAACAGGGAAAATTTATCCTCGGATATTATCACCAGGTACAGAAAAAGTACGAAAAAAAGGAGGAAAAGTAGATGAGTGAAGTGATTAAAAACAGGTATGAATTTGTAGTGCTGTTTGATGTGGAAAACGGGAATCCCAATGGTGATCCGGACGCAGGCAATATGCCGAGGATCGATCCTGAAAGCGGGCTGGGGCTTGTGACAGACGTATGCCTGAAGCGGAAAATCAGAAATTATGTTGAGACAGTCAAAGAAGACGCAGCGGGATTTAAGATATATATTAAAGAAGATGTACCTCTCAACAGAAGCGACAGAGAGGCGTGTAAAAGTCTCGGAATCGAAGAGACAGAAGATAAAAAAGTGACAGAAGCGCTGAAAAAATTAAAGAAAAGCGATCCGGATGTGGATACCAAATTAAGAGATTATATGTGCAGGAATTTTTATGATATCCGTACATTCGGCGCTGTTATGACAACTTTTGTGAAGGCTTCGTTAAACTGCGGGCAGGTCAGAGGTCCGGTACAGATTGGATTTGCAAGGAGCATTGATCCGGTCATCAGCCAGGAAGTCACGATTACAAGAGTGGCAATTACCACTGAAAAAGATGCGGAAAACAAAAGCACCGAGATGGGAAGAAAGAGTATTGTTCCCTATGGATTGTATCGTACAGAGGGATATGTATCTGCGAATCTTGCCAGAAGAGTGACGGGATTTTCAGAAGAGGATCTGGAGTTGCTGTGGGAAGCCATTATCAATATGTTTGAAAATGACCATTCAGCGGCAAGAGGGAAAATGGCAGTCCGGGAACTGATCGTATTTAAACACAGCAAAGAATTGGGAGACTGCCCGGCATATAAATTGTTTGATGCAGTGGAAGTTAAGAAAAAGGAAGGTGTGGAATATCCTAGAAAGTACCAGGATTATATAGTAGAAGTACATGAAGAGAAGATACCGGATTCAGTCGAAGTGAAAAGGATGGTATGATGGAATATTCGGAAGATGATTATCTGATGATTTCAGGAATCCAGCATTTCAAATTCTGTCGAAGACAGTGGGCTCTGATCCATATTGAACAGCAGTGGGAGGAAAACGTTCATACTGTCACAGGAGAGCTGATGCATAAAAAGGTTCATGACCCTACTCTTAGGGAAAAGAGAAAGGACGTTATCATTGCCAGAGCCCTTCCGGTCTCTTCCAGAGAACTGGGGATCAGCGGCGAGTGTGATCTGGTGGAGTTTCATAAATGTGAGGAAGGGATAAAGCTGCATGGTCACAGAGGGCTTTACTCGGTTTATCCTGTGGAATATAAGAAAGGAAAACCCAAATTGTCAGAGGAAGATAAGCTTCAGCTGGCGGCACAGGCGATGTGTTTGGAAGAGATGTTTTCCACGCAGGTACCGGAGGGAGCAATATTTTACGGTGAGACGAGAAGGCGCGAAGCTGTGGAGATTACAAGAGAACTGCGCGATGAAGTGAAAAACATGTTTTGCGAGATGCATGAGTATTATGCAAGAAAGTATACGCCGAAAGTGAAATACAGCAAGCCCTGTAATGCGTGTTCACTCAAGGACATCTGTCTGCCTAAACTCGGAAAGTCAGTTTCGGTGAGAACATATATTGATCAGATGCTGAAGGAGGAAGAAGAATGAGAAAACTGCTGAATACACTGTATGTTACTTCAGAAAACAGTTATCTGTCTCTGGATGGAGAAAATATAGTTGTTCTTGAGGATAAGAAAGAATTGGGAAGGATACCTCTGCATAATCTGGAAGGAATTGTTTCCTTTGGTTATCGTGGGACAAGTCCGGCATTGATGGGGGCTTGTGCGGAACGGAATATTTCTCTGTGTTACCTTACACCACAGGGGAAATTTCTTGCGCGTGTTTCTGGAAGAATCAAAGGGAATGTGATATTAAGAGAGCAGCAGTATGCAAGCAAAAATGATGAGAAAATCAGTCTGGAGATTGCGAAAAACTGCATATTAGGCAAGGTTTATAATGCCAGATGGGTTCTGGAAAGAGCAATGCGAGACCATGCTCTGCAGATTGATGCGGACCGAGTGAAAGATGCATCTAGTTTTTTGAAAAATGCTTTGGAAAGAATTCGGAACGCGGAATCTAAAGAACAGCTCAGAGGCTATGAAGGAGAAGCGGCCAGCATTTATTTTGGAGTGTTTGATGAACTGATCCTTCAGCAGAAAAAGGATTTTGTATTCAAAGGGAGAAATAAGCGTCCGCCCCTAGATAATGTGAATGCGCTGTTGTCTTTTGTATACACTTTATTGACAAACAGTATTACTTCAGCTCTGGAAAGTGTAGGGCTGGATCCCTATGTAGGATATCTTCACACAGATCGACCGGGCAGAGCTTCGCTGTCGTTGGATATGATAGAGGAACTTAGAGCAATCCTTGCTGACCGTTTTGTTTTGACGTTGATCAATAAGAAGATTGTCAGTGCAAAAAATTTTTCTGTGAAAGAAAACGGTGCGGTACTTATGGACGACGAGTTGCGAAAAAAGGTATTGACAGAATGGCAAAATAAGAAAAAGGAAACTATAACGCATCCTTACCTGAAAGAAAAAGTAGAATGGGGAATGGTTCCTTATGTTCAGGCAATGCTCCTTGCACGATATTTAAGAGGCGACTTAGATGGTTACCCTGTATTTCTGTGGAAGTGAGGTGAGAAAATGCTCGTGTTGATTACATATGATGTGAATACTGAGACTGCTGCAGGGAGGAAAAGACTGCGGAAAGTTGCAAAACAATGCATTAATTATGGAAGACGAGTGCAGAATTCTGTTTTCGAATGTATTCTGGATAATGCACAGTTAGTTACTCTGAAGGCAATATTGTCAGACATCATTGATGAGAGCGTTGATAGTTTGAGATTTTATTATTTGGGAAATAAGTATCAGACAAAGATAGAGCACATAGGTGTCGACCGTGGAATTGCAGTAGACGATACTTTGATTATGTAACAATGTGAAAGCGCGAATAGGAAGTAGACATGAAATTATAGAGGGATTCGCACTCTGAAATATGCACAAATAATGCAATTTTTGGGAAAAAGAATAAATAGTAAATGAACTATTTGGTTACAAAAAAAGATAAGTTTGTGATTTTTGCTGAAAATGGCAATGGGTTTTTAGCTAAAATTGCTGTCGCTCCCCTCGTGGGAGCGTGGATTGAAATCATTATTTATTATGCATATTTTACAATAGCGTACGGTCGCTCCCCTCGTGGGAGCGTGGATTGAAATGCCCTTTAATAGCGCATGGGCGTGGCTTATATCCTGTCGCTCCCCTCGTGGGAGCGTGGATTGAAATCCTGTATGGATATGGCGATATTGACGGTACTATACGTCGCTCCCCTCGTGGGAGCGTGGATTGAAATAGGTTTGCGATCTCTATGAGATGGGATACACCCGTCGCTCCCCTCGTGGGAGCGTGGATTGAAATCACCCACTCTTCAATTTCAGCACATTCTTCCTCTGTCGCTCCCCTCGTGGGAGCGTGGATTGAAATAGCTTTGATTCTGGGGACACCGCCACAACTCTTTGTCGCTCCCCTCGTGGGAGCGTGGATTGAAATTGCCATTAATATTAAAATAAATGAAGTGTTAGTAATGTCGCTCCCCTCGTGGGAGCGTGGATTGAAATCCTGGAGCTGATCTCCGAAAATATGTATCGTTATTCGTCGCTCCCCTCGTGGGAGCGTGGATTGAAATCTTTGAATCTTCGACCACGCCCTTGATCGATTCCCGTCGCTCCCCTCGTGGGAGCGTGGATTGAAATATCTCCCATCTCTGAAAGACCGGTAGCCGCATCGCGCGTCGCTCCCCTCGTGGGAGCGTGGATTGAAATGAGATAGACAGAGTGTTTTACAACAGGGCAAAAGTCGCTCCCCTCGTGGGAGCGTGGATTGAAATAAAAACATACGCGCAGCTGAAATCAAAACTGATTGTCGCTCCCCTCGTGGGAGCGTGGATTGAAATTTATAGTTACTATTCCGTTTTCGCAGGTCAGTGTTGTCGCTCCCCTCGTGGGAGCGTGGATTGAAATTTTTTAATCGTTCCGATACCTCTGATATACATTGTCGCTCCCCTCGTGGGAGCGTGGATTGAAATCTTGACTTCTTTGCGGAGTCTGAGGGAGGATGTTGTCGCTCCCCTCGTGGGAGCGTGGATTGAAATCTGTCGCATATAACGGCAGGACAATGAGCGGCAATAGTCGCTCCCCTCGTGGGAGCGTGGATTGAAATAATTTCCCGTCTTGAAAAAGACTGCGGTATCGGGAGTCGCTCCCCTCGTGGGAGCGTGGATTGAAATCGATGGGAAATTTGTAAAAAATGGAGATCGTTTAGTCGCTCCCCTCGTGGGAGCGTGGATTGAAATTGGACGGAGAAAGGCTGACACTTGAAGAATATGGTCGCTCCCCTCGTGGGAGCGTGGATTGAAATTCGGTGTGAGTGCTATGAAACTCGATAATATGAGTCGCTCCCCTCGTGGGAGCGTGGATTGAAATCGATGGGAAATTTGTAAAAAA
>USFD01000050.1 GCA_900553885.1 uncultured Ruminococcus sp. | reverse complement strand
GGAACCTTCTGCCGTCATATCTGGAAAGTTCAAAATCCTAAATGTCATAAAGATTCCCAGACCTAGAATAGCCCAGACAAATCCTTGAGAAATAATAGATAATATCATCTGTTTCTTAACCTTTTCTATATGATTTCTATTGTAAAAAATTGGAGGAGATGTCCCCAACTCCTCCATTGTAGATTATTCAATCACTTGTCCTGCTTCTTTTAGAACAGATTCAGGAATCGTAATACCTAATTCTTGTGCCAATTTTTTGTTAATTACTGACTTACCAGTTGAAAAGACATTGACTGGTGTATCAGCTGGTTTTGCACCTTTCAAGACTTGCGCAATCATTTTACCTGTTGCCACACCAAGGTCGTGTTGGTCAACTACAACGGATGCCAAGCCACCTGCTTCTACCATGGCAGTTGCGCTTGGGTAGATTGGTTTTTTAGCTGTTTGGTTACTTGATACTACAGTTGAGAATGCAGATGCGATTGTGTTATCAATTGGAACCCAGATTGCATCAACTTTACCAGTCATAACGTTAACTGCACCGAGTTCGCTTTCCTGACCCTTGTCGAAACCTTCCAGATTCGGGTTTGTCTCTTCCTCGAATAACATTTCATAGGAAGGATTGTGAACGATTTCTGTAGTTCCTGTAATGCCATACTGAGTTAAATCAATATTTGCCATTCTTCTCTACCTCTCTCTTTCTAAATTGTATCATGGAAATTTATGCCGCAATCTCCAATATGCCCTCATTATACAGAATAACTGACAAAAAATCAACAAAAATTTTTCCATTACTTGAAAGTTGTAAATATTTCACATTCATTTATACCGGGCAACTCCTTCTAAAATACGGGATGTACAAGCAAAAAATGCAGGATTCCTTTTAAAATCCTGCATTTTTATTAATTTTAACCGATAAATTTATATATTTTTACACTATCAACGGACGTTTTATGCAATTTGTTTGTTAAATGCTTCACACTCGCTGCCTGTCAGAACATTTCCGGAAGCAGTTCCTTCAGTGTGAAAATCCGGTATTCTGCCGGAGATTTTGCACATATAATCAGAAATGTATCCGGTGAACAGAACTCTGCCATCACCTGGCGGCACACGCCGCAGGGATAACACCATACAGGATCTGTTTCTCCGCCGACTATGGCAATCGCGGCAAATGACCGCTCGCCCTCGGATACTGCTTTAAAAAACGCAGTCCGCTCGGCGCAGTTCGTGGGACCGTAAGCCCGGTTTTCTATATTGCATCCGGTATATATCTCTCCGTTCCCGCAGAGAAGCGCAGCTCCTACCCGGAACCGGGAATAGGGGCTGTAGGAATTCTCTCTCGCCCGGAATGCGGCCGTAATAAGATCTCTCCATTTTTCCGTTTTATCCGGAGCCGGATCCGCCGCTTCGCGGCAATCATACTTTATCAAAATATTTCCTCCGCATTTTTGACGTAAAAATAACAAATACAAGCAAGATTACAAAAAACAGTATGCCCGCGGCTGTATCCGCAATCGGTATGCTGTATACGTAACAGTGCACAAAATCCACAATTCCATAGACCGTACACGCAAGTGAAAAGAGAAGAAGGATCGGCGCCGATTTCTGAAGGAACTCCTCCCTGACCTCCGGTTTTGCCTTCTCATACTCCTGCCCCA
This sequence comes from uncultured Ruminococcus sp., assembly GCA_900553885.1. GTDB lineage: Bacteria > Bacillota > Clostridia > Lachnospirales > Lachnospiraceae > Mediterraneibacter. Next base: position 22,036 of record USFD01000050.1, on the reverse strand, counting down.
TAAGCATGGAGAGATTCGGCATTCCGCCTTTTTTCAATACTGTAAATCCATGAAGGCCATACAGTCCGCATGCAAGTACAACAATACTTATAATTCCCCATATACTACTATCCATCGCCTGCTCCTTATACTCCAAGAATCTCTTTTACAGTTTCTTTCATCTGATCCGCGCCGCATTCTCTCCTGTGACGGATATCCGCGTTCCGGATCTCTTCTATGGCTTTCGGGATCTCCGTGCCTGAAATACGGCTCAGCTCATCCACCAGCTCAAACTCATCTGTATCGGCATATTTCTCATCGATTGCCGTCATAACACTGTGAATAAATTTATAGGGGCTGGCTGTGGATGCCACCAGATATTTTCTGCCGTCATTGTGTTCCGCGCGGTACTTCGCGCAGACACCTGCGGCCACAGCTGTATGGGTATCCATCACATATCCTGTGCGCTCATAGGTCCTGCGGATCGTCTCTGCCGTTTCCGCTTCTGTCGCAAATCCTCCCGCGAAATCCTTCAGCTTCTCCCGCATATCCGGAGTGATCTCGTAAGATCCTTTTTCTTTAAGCTGGCTCATCAGCTGAGAATTCTTCTCCGCGTCCTGTCCCGCGATCGTATAGATCAGTCTCTCCAGATTGCTGGAAATCAGAATATCCATAGACGGGGATGAAGTCAGAATAAACTCGCGGTTTTTGTTATATACGCCTGTCTGGAAGAAGTCAAACAGCACCTTGTTTTCATTGGACGCGCAGATCAGCTTTCCAATGGGAACGCCCATCTGCTTCGCGTAATATGCCGCAAGGATATTTCCGAAATTACCTGTAGGAACTGTTACATTGATCTCTTCACCGGAAGTAATTTCCCCGTTTTCCAGAAGTTTCGCATATGCGTAAACATAATATACAACCTGGGGAACCAGACGTCCGATATTGATTGAGTTCGCGGAAGAGAACTGATATCCGGCCTCCGCCAGCTCCTTTTCCAGTTCTTTGTCTTCGAAAATGGCTTTCACACCGCTCTGGGCATTGTCAAAGTTTCCGTGAATCGCGACAACAGAGGTATTACCGCCTTTCTGCGTTACCATCTGAAGTTCCTGCACGCGGCTTACGCCGCCCTTCGGATAAAATACAATAATCCTGGTTCCCGGCACATCCGCGAATCCTGCCAGAGCTGCTTTTCCTGTATCTCCTGACGTAGCTGTAAGAATTACAATTTCATTGGTCACATGATTCTTCTTTGCCGCTGTAGTCAGAAGATGAGGAAGAATGGAGAGCGCCATATCCTTAAATGCGATGGTCGCGCCGTGGAACAGCTCCAGATGATATGTATCCCCCACTTTCACAAGGGGAGCGATTACTTCTGTATCAAACTTGGAGTCATATGCGCTGTTAATGCAGTGCTTTAATTCTTCCTCTGTAAAATCCGTCAGGAACTGCTTCATTACAGCATAAGCCGTCTCCTGATATGTCATATTCTTCAGCTCATCCAGCGTAACATCCAGCTTCGGGATATATTCCGGAACAAACAGTCCTCCGTCATCCGCCAGTCCTTTCAGAATCGCCTCTGAAGCGGTAACCGTCTTATCCGCACTTCTTGTACTCTTATATAACAGATTCATTCTTTTAACCTCTTTTTCTTTTTTGAGTTTCCGGGGATCTTCAGGTCCCCGGAAACAACTCATGTCACTGCCATGAATTATAGCACAGGTAACTGCGCCGTGTCCATAGAAAACACCGCTTCCCGGCCCGGCCTGCGGGATACTGTTTCCCGGATCATCCTGCCCTGGGCCGCTGTTCTCAGCAGCAGATCATTTCCGTGAAATCACAATAGCCGCAATACCGCAGACAGCCATCAGCATCGGATAAACCAGATAGGGAATCATATCATATGGGGTAAGTCCGGTCAGCGCCGCCGCGGACAGAAGCTGGGCGCCGTAGGGAATCAGTCCCTGTCCCACAGAAGTAAACATATCCAGGAGCGAAGCGGAACGCTTCGGATCCACACCGAACTCATCGCTGATTTCCTTCGCGATCGGTCCGGCCATTACAATAGCTACTGTATTATTGGCCGTGCACAGATCCACGGTAAGGGCCAGAGCCGCGATTCCTGCCTGGGCGCCCTTTTTCCCGCGGATTCTCCTGCGGATCAGATTCAGTATAAAATGGATGCCCCCGTTTGTCCGGACAAGCGATACGATACAGGCTACGATAATTGAAATAACTGTAATATCATACATGGAAACAACGCCTTCTCCTACCACTGTGAACATTTCCGACAGAAGGATATTTCCGGTTCCCACGCCTACAGCCAGAGAAATTACAATGCCGCTGACAAGGACAAGGAATACATTGATCCCGATCAGCGCGCCCACAAGGACTACAATATAAGGAAGCACTTCCAGAAAATTATAATCAAGGCTCCCTTCAATCTCATAACTGACCCCTCTTGTTATAAACCAGAAAAAAACAACCGTAAGAACAGCCGCCGGAAGCACGATCAGAAAATTCGCCTTGAATTTATCCTTCATTTCGCATCCCTGGGTCTTCACCGCGGCAATCGTTGTGTCAGAAATCATGGAAAGGTTATCTCCGAACATGGCGCCGCAGACTACAGCCGCAATGCAGACTGCCAGAGAAAATCCCGTCTTTTCGCTGATACCGGCGGCAATGGACGCCAGAGCCGCGATAGTCCCCATGGAAGTTCCCATTGAAACTGAAATAAAGCAGGCAATAATAAACAGGCCTGCTACGGCAAAATGAGCCGGGATCAATGAAAGTCCCAGATTTACTGCGCTGTCCACACCTCCGGCCGCGCTGACAGCCCCGGAGAATCCTCCGGCGCAGAGAAAAATCAGGCTCATGGTAATAATATTCTCTTCCCCAGCCCTCCGGCGATAATCCGGATTTTTTCGTCAAAACTTACTTTCCTGTTCTGAAGGAATGCCGCGAAGAGAGCAATCAGAAACGCAACAATCGCCGGCATTGCATTAAAATCCTGAAATACAATCCCTGAGCCGAGAAAGATTACCAGAAACACTCCGATCGGCAGAAGAGCCGACACCTTCCCGTTTACATTTTCCTTTTCCATAATTTCCCCTTTCATAAAAAGGGTGCCGCATGGATCGGTCAATATGCCTCTCATGCAGCATCCCTTTTATTTTTCCTGACAGCTGCGCCAAAAACAGAACTCTGTGTTCTTCTGACTCAGCATTCGGAACCTTCTATTTTTTCTTTTTATTATTTGTGTAGTTGACCAGCCCGCCGGCAGCGATCAGTTTCTGCATGAATTCCGGGAAGGCCTGTCCCTGGAACTGTGTTCCCTTTGTCAGGTTGCAGATCCTGCCGCTGTCAAAGTCAACCTCTACTTCGTCCCCTGCGTCGATTCCGTTTGCCGCCTCCGGACACTCAATGATAGGAAGGCCGATATTGATGGCATTTCTATAGAAGATCCTGGCAAATGTTTCCGCGATAATGCAGCTGACTCCTGCCGTCTTCAGGCAGAGCGGCGCGTGTTCTCTGGAAGAGCCGCAGCCGAAATTTTTCTTTGCCACAATCAGATCCCCCGGCTGAACTTTCTTTACGAAATCCGGATCAATATCAACCATGGCATGGCTGGCCAGTTCTTTCGCGTCAAAAGAATTCAGATATCTTGCCGGGATGATTACATCCGTATCTACATTATCACCGTATTTAAAAACATGTCCTTTTGCTTTCATTTTACATGTCACCCACTTTCTCAGGATTTGCAATATAGCCTGCAATGGCGCTGGCCGCCGCCACCTCGGGAGACGCCAGGTAGATCAGGGAATCCACATGTCCCATCCGTCCTACAAAGTTGCGGTTTGTTGTGGACACACACTTCTCTCCGGCCGCCATAACGCCCATGTGTCCTCCCATGCACGGTCCGCAGCTTGGCGTATTTACGGCGCAGCCTGCATCTACAAAGATTTCCAGAAGTCCCTCTTCAATACACTGCTTATAAATCTTCTGTGTGGCAGGAACAACCATAACCCGGACGTCCGGATGTACGGTGTGTCCTTTCAGAATCGCGGCTGCTTTTCTCATATCTTCCATACGTCCGTTGGTACAGGAACCGATTACCACCTGATCGATCCTGATCGGATCCATCGCTTCAACCTCGTCAATAGTCTTCGCGTTTCCCGGAAGATGGGGGAAGGCCACCGTAGGACGGACCTCTGAGAGATCGATTGTAATGACTTCGTCATACTCGGCATCATCGTCCGCTTCATATATTGTATACGGTTTGCCGGAATGCTCCTTAATATATGCCAGAGTCTGATCGTCAACCGGGAAGATTCCGTTTTTGGCGCCTGCTTCAATTGCCATATTCGCCATAGTAAAGCGGTCATCCATGGACAGACTGGCAATGCCGTCTCCCGCAAATTCCATGGATTTATAGAGAGCGCCGTCCACACCGATCTTTCCGATGATATGAATAATAATATCCTTGCCGCTTACATATTTTCCCGGTTTTCCGGTCAGTACAAACTTAATGGCGCTTGGCACCTTGAACCAGATTTCTCCGGTAGCCATGCCGGTAGCCGCATCTGTTGTGCCCATACCTGTGGAGAACGCGCCCAGAGCCCCGTATGTACAGGTGTGTGAATCAGCGCCGATAATGCACTCTCCGGCTGTCACAACGCCCGCTTCCGGCAGAATCGCATGCTCCACACCGGATTTGCCCTGCTCAAAATACCAGGTCAGTCCCTGCTCTTTCGCGTACTCGCGGATCGCTTTGGAGTTCTCCGCGGATTTAATGTCCTTGTTCGGCGTAAAATGATCCGGAACAAAAACTACCTTGTCCTTGTCAAATACATGATCTGACATCTGCTTAATAATCGGCAGAGCCATCGGCCCGGTAATGTCATTCGCCATAACCACATCAAGCTTTGCCTCGATCAGCTGTCCTGCTTCCACAGAGTCAAGCCCTGCATGAGCGGCCAGGATCTTCTGCGTCATTGTCATTCCCATTTTCAGAAAACCTCCTTTTGTGAAAAATCTGTGAAAGGGGACAGACCCTTTTGGAAAAGGGTCTGTCCCCTTTTGCCGCCGTTTTCAGAATATTCTTACTTCTTTGCAATATATCCTTTCGCTGTCAGTGCTTCTGCACAGAGAACCGCGCCGCCGGCAGCGCCTCTTACTGTATTATGAGAGAGACCGATAAATTTGTAGTCATACATTGTGTCTTCTCTCAGACGTCCGATGGATATGCCCATGCCGTTCTCGTAGTCAACATCCAGTGTTACCTGCGGCCGGTTGTCGTCTTCCAGATACTGAATAAACTGCTTTGGCGCGCTGGGAAGTCCTGCCTCCTGGGGGAAGCCTTTGTAGTTCACCAGTTTTTCAATGAGCTGCTCCTTTGTCGGTTTCTTCTCAAAATTAATGAATACTGCTGCTGTGTGGCCGTTTAATACCGGCACACGTACGCACTGGCATGTGATCCTGGGCAGTTCTGCCTTTACGATCTGTCCGTTCTCAACTTTACCGAGAACACGGAGCGGCTCCTGCTCGCTTTTTTCTTCTTCGCCGCCGATAAACGGAATAATATTTCCCACCATCTCCGGCCAGTCTTTGAATGTCTTGCCTGCTCCGGAAATTGCCTGATATGTTGTCACAACCAGTTCTTTCGGTCCGAACTCTTTCCATGCTGCCAGACACGGTGCATAACTCTGGATTGAGCAGTTTGGTTTTACCGCAATAAATCCCCGTGTTGTTCCCAGGCGTTTTCTCTGATCCGGAATCACGTCAAAGTGATCTGCGTTAATCTCCGGCACAACCATCGGAACATCCGGCGTCCAGCGATGAGCGCTGTTGTTGGATACAACCGGAGTCTCTGTCTTTGCATATTCTTCCTCAATTGCCCTGATTTCATCCTTGCTCATATCAACCGCGCTGAACACGAAATCCACAGTAGAGGCTACATGCTCCACATCGTTTACATTGAGAACAACCAGTTTCTTTACCGCTTCCGGCATAGGAGTGTCCATTTTCCAGCGGTCTCCCACTGCTTCTTCATATGTTTTTCCTGCAGAGCGCGGGCTTGCCGCCACTGTCACTACCTCAAACCAGGGATGATTTTCAAGGAGAGAGATAAATCTCTGTCCAACCATTCCTGTTGCACCCAGAATCCCTACTTTTAATTTCTGATCCATTTCTCTTACTTCCTTTCTGTTTCTTATTTACTGTTTTATCTTACCGGCAAACGATTCCGCTGCCTTATTCGGCTGCGAGATATTTCTCTTCTTCCTGAATTACCTTTTCCATTGCCGCCCTTCCCGGCGCGCCGATGGTATTGCGCATTTCCACACAGGTTTTCATGCTGATGGCATCATAAATGTCTTCCTCAAAGACCGGTGAAATCGCCTTGAATTCCTCCAGGCTCATATCGTCCAGCGCAATGCCCTTATCAATACAGTAAAGTACAAGCTGACCTACAATACCGTGTGCATCCCGGAAAGGCACGCCGTGATTTACCAGGTAATCTGCAGCATCTGTTGCATTGGTAAACCCGTGTTTCGCGCTTTCTTCCATACGTGCCCGGTTAAACTTCATAGTCTTTAACATACCCGTAAACAGTGCCAGACATCCCTTTGTTGTATCAATCGCGTCAAACACAAACTCCTTATCTTCCTGCATATCCTTATTATATGCAAGCGGGAGTCCCTTCATAGTTGTAAGCAGAGCGGTAAGCGCTCCGTACACTCTTCCGGTCTTGCCCCGTACCAGTTCCGCAATATCCGGATTCTTTTTCTGAGGCATGATACTGCTGCCTGTGCTGTAGGCGTCATCAATCTCAACAAATCTGTATTCGTTGGAATTCCAGATAATCACTTCCTCGGAAAATCTGCTCAGATGCATCATTACCGTGGACATAGCCGACAGCAGCTCGATCAGATAATCTCTGTCTGATACCGAATCCATACTGTTCAGCGTCGGGCCGTCAAATCCCAGAAGTTCTGCTGTGTATTCCCGGTCCAGCGGGTATGTGGTTCCTGCAAGAGCGCCGGCCCCCAGCGGGCACAGGTTCATTCTTTTATAAATGTCCTTCATCCGAGAGCGGTCACGCTTAAACATTTCGAAATAAGCGCCCATATGATGAGCCAGGGTAATTGGCTGAGCCTTCTGAAGGTGGGTAAATCCGGGCATATACGTCTCCAGATTGTCTTTCATCAGTTTCAGAAGCACTTCCAGCATCTCTTTTAAAAGCCCGTCCAGCTCCAGGATTTCATCTCTTGTATAAAGCTTCATATCCAGGGCAACCTGATCGTTGCGGCTGCGTCCGGTATGAAGTTTCTTTCCCGCGTCTCCGATCCGGTCAATCAGATTAGCTTCTACAAAACTGTGGATATCTTCGTATTCTTCCGTAATCCTGAGAGTACCATTTTCTACATCTGTCCGGATACTCTCAAGTCCCTTTATGATCTGCTCCTTTTCTTCCTCTGTGAGGATCCCCTGTTTCGCCAGCATAGTTACATGTGCAATGCTGCCGCGGATATCCTGCTCATAAAATCTCTTGTCAAAAGAAATCGAAGCATTAAAATCATATACCAGTTTGTCCGTCTCTTTTGTAAAACGGCCGCCCCATAACTGTGCCATTTTTCTTTCCTCTTTTCTCTTTCTTCTTTCAGGAATGCAGTCCGAACCCGGTCCGGTTCTGCATTTTCCACTTAGTTTAACACAGTAAAGTGTTATATGTCTACTCCCAACTTTAAACAGTCTGCTCTTTTTTATTCAAAATCTGCCGGCTTTTTTCCCTTTCCTCCCTTTCAGCCAGGGAGAATTCGCATCCGCAGTAATCCTGTCTGTACAGTCCGAACTCCCGTGATAATTCGATGGAGCGCTTATAGCCGTTTCTCTTTTTAAAATCCGATACCAGATAATCCACTCCGTATTTTTTCCCCGTCTTCTGCCCGATCTCATTGAGTTTCCAGGCATTTTTCATCGGGCTGATGCTCAGAGTTGTGGTGAAAAAATCAAACCCTTTGTCCCTGGCTGTTCTGGCCGTTTCTTCCAGACGGAGCGCGTAGCATTTCATGCATCTGGGGCCCCCTTCTCTTGCGTCTTCCAGCCCCTCTGCCATACGGAGGAACTCCTGTCTGTCATATCTGCCCTCCAGAAACGATACCGGATGTTCCAGATTCATCTCCCGGATCAGCTTCTGCTGCTCCAGTGTCCTCTTCGCATATTCGTCTTCCGGATAAATATTCGGATTATAATAAAACACAGTAATCCGGAAATACCTGGAAAGATATTCCAGTACATAGCTGCTGCAGGGAGCGCAGCAGCTGTGAAGAAGCAGAGTGGGCACACGCTGTTCCTTTTCCAGCCCTTCCAGAATTTTGTCCAGTTCCTTCTGATAATTTATTTTCGGCTGATTCATTTTTCACCTCTCCCGCATTTTCTTCATTGACTTACAGGCTGTTTCATGCTGCCTGCTTTTTCCCGGAACAGTATAGCATATTCCATGATATTTATACAGCGGCATCTCTGTGTATATATCTGTCAATCAGAAACAACCGGCATTTTCCGTTCCAGGTTTCACAGAAAATACATACTTTCTACACATTTTTCATCTATACTGGCTTCAGATAGTTGATAAAACAACTATCTCCCCCCTCATAGAAAACGGCATCCTTTACAGGATGTCGTTTTCATTTTCTCTGATTTTCCGATATGAGACCGTCTCCTCAATCAGGGCACTCATGCCCTGTACATCATTTCCAGAAACCTTACCGTCTTCTCCTTTCCAAGAAGACTTACATTCAGCAGTGCCTGATGAGACTCAATGCTTCCCCAGTCCAGCCCTGTATGGATTTCATAATAATAACGTCTCTCCCGGTCCGTCTTTCTCACTCTTTCTGCCGCTTTGCGTTCTGTCAGACCGTATCGCTCGGCAATTCTTGCAATCCGCTCTTTCTTGTCCGCACAGATAAATACATTGACACAGCCGGGGAAATCTCTCAGCACATAATCCGCACACCGTCCTATAATCACACAGGGCCCCTCCCCTGCCAGCGTCCGGATAATTTCCGCCTGCTGCCGGTAGACATTTTCATTCAGAGACTGCATATAAGATGTGGCATTTACAAAGTCCACATAACAGCCCGGGCTGACCGAATAATTCGTCAGAAACATTTTAAGTCCCGATTCATCCACCTTCCTGACCGTGTCTTCCTTCAGATTCAGCGCCTCTGCCGCCATACTTACAAGCCGGTGGTCGTAAAGAGGGATTTCCAGTCTGTCTGCAAGCATCTGGCCGATTTCGTGTCCGCCGCTGCCAAACTGACGTCCTATTGTAATAATTTTATACTCTGCCATAGTTTCGCCTCCCTTCCTGTTCGTTCCGCACTTTCCGGATATGTTCCACCCTGTCCGGATTTTCCGGAACGTTGTTTTCCGTACATTTCTCTGTAATCATTATACATCCATTCCTCCTGCTGTACAAGGAAGAGCCCTTTGTTTTCGCGCACGAAGAACAGGTTTTTTCATACATTAATTATAGATACTGTCAGATGGGAGAGACTCTATGAAACCAATTCTTGAACTGAAAAATATAAATTACGCCTACCATACACCTGAAGGAGAGACTCCTGCACTGCGGGATGTTTCCTTTTCTCTTGCTCCCGGCGGATTCACCGCCGTCGTCGGTCCGTCCGGCTGCGGGAAATCCACACTGCTCTCTCTGATTGCCGGACTCATGGTTCCCGAATCGGGAGACATCTTTTTAAATGGAAAACCGCTTACCGAAAATGCGTCCGACATCGGTTATATGCTGCAGCATGATCACCTGTTTGAATGGCGGACCGTATACCGCAATGTTCTGCTTGGCGCGGAAATCAACCACATGCTCAATGAAGAAACCAGGAAAAAAGCAGACACGCTTCTGGAGCAGTACGGGCTGAAGCCATTCGCACACGCCAGACCTTCACAGCTCTCCGGCGGAATGCGCCAGCGGGCCGCTCTGATCCGGACACTTATTCTGGATCCGGAACTTCTGCTTCTGGATGAACCGTTTTCCGCTCTGGATTATCAGACCCGGTTGACGGTAAGCGATGATATCGGGCAGATCATCCGTCAATCCGGGAAAACCGCCCTGCTTGTTACTCATGACCTGTCAGAAGCGGTCAGCCTGGCTGACCGGGTTATCGTCCTCTCCAGGAGGCCTGCTTCCGTACTGTGCATTGTCCCCGTCACCTTTGAGCTGGAAAATGATACCCCGCTGAACCGGAGAAATGCACCGGAATTTAAAACATATTTCAATCAAATCTGGAAGGAGCTGAACCATGATGAATAAACCGTCCCTGGCACAGGAGCTTTTTATAAGGCGCATGAAATTCCGCCGTTTTACTATTTGGGCCGCCCGCATTCTGATTCTGGCAGGTTTTCTCTTTCTCTGGGAATTCTGTGCCGATACCGGAGTCATTGACTCTTTTATTTTCAGCAGTCCCTCAAAAATCGCTGCCTGTTTCAGCGAAATGGTCCGGGACCGTTCTATTTTTCAGCATATCAGCATTACGCTGTACGAGACTCTTGCAAGCTTCCTGCTTGTTACACTGTTCAGTATACTAGCAGCTGTACTGCTCTGGTGCAGCAGAAGACTGTCGGATATTCTGGAGCCGTATCTCGTAGTCCTTAACAGTCTGCCCAAGTCGGCGCTTGCCCCGCTGCTTATCGTCTGGCTTGGCGCCACTCCGAAAACAATTATTGCAGCCGGTATGTCTGTTGCTATTTTCGGAAGTATTATGAACCTGTATACCAGTTTCACAACTGTTGACCAGGAAAAGATCAAATTGATCTATACCCTTCACGGCAGACGGCGCCATGTTCTGACAAAAGTCGTTCTTCCCGGCTCGGTAGCTGCCGTAATCAGTAATATGAAAGTAAATATCGGACTTTGTCTGGTGGGAGTGGTGATCGGAGAATTCCTAGCTGCCAGAAGCGGACTGGGGTACCTGATTATTTATTCCAGCCAGGTTTTGACCTGACGGGACAAAAAGATGTTTTGACTATCATGCCGGAAAAGGCGCAAGAGCACGCGAATGCACGTTCTCATATATTTACATTTTATATTTTCCCAGTTTATTTCTGAATCGAGTTACAAAATATTCTGGATAATTTGTTAGTAATTTCTCAATCCTTTCTTCATGTATCCTCATCTCTCGTAATATACTTGTATTGTTTATATTACCATTTCCTATTATTGATGCAATTTCTTTTGCAAGATAACGATCTTGAAAGATCTCTTCGCAAATTGAAATAGCTGTTTGTGTGTCGACTCCATATTTTACTTTTTTCTGTAGAACATATAAAACTGTTTGATTATCTTTTTCTAATGCTTCATCTCCTTCATTGCCTATTAAATCAATAACATTTCCGATAAAAAAGTTAAAATTATAAGAAATAATTTTATTACATATTGATTCTATTTTGGGAATTTTAATTTCATTGTCCAAATCACAATTTATTTCCCAAAAACTTTTTCCTGCTATCCAAAAATTTACTAAATTTTCAAATTGTTTTTTTTCAATTTGAGGAATTTCATTTATATCATAAAAGAAGTCAATTAACATATCCTTCCATTCTTGTTCAGTATAAAAAATGTCAAAAACTTCTTTTTCTCTAAGCCACTCTAAAATTCTAAAAGACAAATCCACACCATTCATTGACAATGCAAATCTCTTTATATTCTCGTTGCTTATACCAGAAATTTTTTTTGATATTTCTGTAAAAATCTGTATTAGTGCTTTTTTCTCTTCATCATTCGCCAATGTGTAAGCTAATGTATTACAGCATATTTTCATCGCTAAAGACAGAGAATCCTGTTCATCAGAATCAGAGAAAACTAAGCAAAAATAGTTTTCTAATTGTTCGATTACCCCTTTTCGCAATGCAATCTCATTCTCTATAACATCTGTTCGTCTACCACCTTTTTTTTGTATATACCATTCTTTCAAGGATGTAAGAAGCTTTATCCATAATCTGTCATCTTGATAATTCCGAATAATAAATTCAGAAATCTTTTTTCCTGAGACTACTGTTTCATAGTCCAAAGAAAAATTTTGTACCAAACTTAAAATTGAGCTTCCACATGGTTCAGTATTTTGATAGTCAAATTTTTCCAAACTCTCCTTCCATCTATATCGACCTCCATGCTCCCAATCGAAACGCTGATCATACAAATACGTATCTGTTATAATTATGCTCCCCTCTGTATACATTCCTGGCCGCGCAGTTCTCCCTATCAAATTTTGCAAATTTCTAATTTTCATTCCTTGCTTACTTGTTCCTAGACTAGTCATAAAGAGATACTTAATTGGTATATTTACTCCCTGCGCTAATGTCGTTGTACAAATAACAAATCTAATTTTCTCTTGACGTATCGCATATTCTATTGACAGCCGTAAACCACTTGGCAATTGTCCATAATGAGGCAGTATTCCATATTTCGCAACTTTAGAATACACATATTCTTCTCCATAATAATGACACATCAAGTTATATATCTTTTGTGTTTCTATTAAGTCAGTGTTCTCTAAAACCGATTGAAAATTAAGCTTGTGTTTTATTAAATCCAAAATTCTTTGCATAACAGTCCTTATACTAGCAGTTCGATCTACATAAATCGCACATCCACCGTTAACACAAAGTTTAATTGCATAATATATGGCAATATCTTTAGCATCTTTTAAATCTGGGAAAAATTTATCTTTTTTCTCGCGGTTAAGTTTTTCAAGTTTCGTTACGTTTATACTTTTGGGAATAAAGAAATCTTCTGTGTCAAAATTATCAGAATAGTAACACAAATCTCTATTACGTGACGAAAAGCCGATTGATTTTGGTGTCGTTTTAACAGCTTTATTTGTTGCTAAAACTCCTTCTTTTCCAAACACCCATTCCAGAATCTCTTTTGCATTGGACATAACCGCTGATAAAAGTACTATCTGACAAGATTCTCTTACTTTTTTACGTATTTCCGTAAGAAGAATTTCGTAACCAACTCCTCTTTTCCCATCATCAAACATATGCGCCTCGTCGAAAATAAACAATTCAATTTCTTGTAAAATATCCCTTTCATGGTGTAATATATAACTTAGCTTTTCTGGAGTGCAAATAATAATTTGGGCTGTAGATTTTTCCATCAACATTCCAATGTCAAAATCCGATTGCAGCACATCAGAAAATTGATTAATAGAAACACTTTCTCCAAAAGCGCTTTCCATATCATTACTTATTTCATTACATAAAGAACGCAACGGGGCAACAATGACAACTGTCTTTACCTTATTAGAAAGAAATGCTGATCGTATAATCAATTCTATGCTTTTTGTTTTACCAACACCTGTAGGTAGCTGTACTAATATATTCTCTCCGGCTAATCCCCCACATTCACCAATCACTTGCTGTGAAGGCCATAGCATTTTTATAGAGTTTTTCTGCTTTAAATAATCTCCCCATACTTCATACGGGAGATTGGAATAAGACGGAAGTAATTTTTTCGAAGATCTCTCACTTGCTCTGATAATAACCGCTAACAATATATCAATATAAAAAATTTCTAAACTGTCTTCCTTTTTATAAATATCTTGCCTAACACTCTCGATTACATGAAAAATCTTCTTTTCTGATATATTAATTTCAAAAAAATCTATAAATAGCCGAAATAATTTTCTTGCCATTGTATTGCCAAATTGATCGCCATAGTTTTGATTTTCCAGTAAATATTTATAAACAGCAATCAAAATGCCTTCTGCAAACTTTCCATTAATATCAGCATTTATTTCCATACATAACACTTTTGCACTTCCAAAATCGTCTCCCATAAAATATGCTGTTATACCGGAAAGTAAAAAGTCCAATGAATATTCTTCTCTATCTCGAGATTTCAAAGCTGCATCAAAATATTGTGATGCCATTTCTAGATATGGCTCAAATGCTTTTTGATCATCCAAATTAGAGTCAATAATACTTTCAACATATTTAGATATAATGTAAACAGTGGAATAGGACAATTCATTTGAATTTAATGGAAATTTAGGATAATCCTCTCGGTCAACAGAAAATTCAATCAATTTTGCTTTTGCTTTTTGGTATTTCAACATTGTCTTAGAAGCATTTGTTACTTTCATTTGATACACCTTTCATAAACATTGTGGACTAATTCCATGAGTTTTTTCCCATGTACATAAAAAACTTCTTGATTCTTCTTTAAGGATAGCCCTTCACCAGTAATACCTAATAAAATATTATCCTCTATCTTTTCTTTACTGCTTATAGCTGCACTTACATATTCTATTTCATAATCGTATTCTGGTTTTTGTTGGAATCTCGCGATTTCTGATGCCTGTTGTTCATTCCCCAACTGTTTTAATTTCTTTCGATAATAATCTAGCGTATGTGCAAAACGTTGCTCATCCTTCGCAGAATCCTTTACTGCCGATTTTATAACATCCGCCGTTTCCGAGGTTAATTGAGCCTTAACTTCTGTGGCTAATAACCTATCCTTTCTGCTAGGCTTATTATCAGCACGTGAAAATTTGTATGCAATTATATCCGTTCCATGTTCCGATAAAGTCTTTCCGGATCTAGCCTGCTGTTTACATCTTGGAACTGCAAATCCAAAAACGAATTCTAATAAATCTGAAAATAGTATTTCAGAAATATCATTTGATCTACTTACAGCCCCATATATATCACTCTTCTGTGGAATTACATACTCGCGCAAATATTTTTCTACGCTAATGCTTAAAGCAGCCACAGAGTCTTCAAGTTCCTTATCCGATATATAATGCCTACGAATATGTATTGCCCATTCTTCCAAAATTGTTTCATCAATTTTATAATCTAGAATATAACATTTTAAAGGATACCCATCCTCAAAAGCCACTTTTTCCTCTTCAATAATCCAATCTATATATTTCGGTTTTATCATAAAATTCCACCTGTATATCAATTATTATTTAACCCAGTAATATTTTTTATATGATTATACCATATTAGAATTTTTTACCAAACTACTTTTAATTGGATTCGTATACTCCATACACTTATTCGATAAAAAGTTAATTATATAATTTACCACAACTTAAATGATTCAGTAGTTTCAATAATCAATAAATTTATATTTAGATCCTGCACATTTGAAGTATAAATAAAATAAGAACATATTTTATTTATAGTTATTAGATGTCACGTTTAGAGGATGCTGACATCCAACAACATCCTCTATCACTTTCTTATATCATGCCGCAATCTCCACTTTTTCGCTTCCCCTCCGATAGTAATACACTTCATCCGAAAGCCGGTCCATCTCATCCACCACACCACGGTTTACCAACCGAACCATTCTTCTCAACTCGTCCACAGGCATTTCATCATCTTTCAGCAGCAGCACTTCATGGATCGAACTTGGCAATATGTAAAGATCGCAGCCGCCTTGTTCGGCAAACTTCTCTAACAGGTCTGTCCTGAGCATTCCGACCGCGCCCCGGTTCTGATATTTGTTCGTAAGTACATACAGCACTGGCTCGAATTCATTCTTATCCAACGTTCCGGACAAGTCACCTTCCCGAAAGATAAATCCGAGAACTTCATTTACATCCTGTATTTCAAATTCTTCCGTTTTCAGATTGGAAAAAGCCGCCTCCCACAATTCTTCTTCACTGATCCCCCACTCACTGAGCATATGGCTCCGGACAATTGTGCTGGCAACTCCGTTCCCGTTCCTGTCAATAATAACCCGGCAATACAGAACCAGATCAAGGAATTCCCTATGCGGTATTCCCGACATAGCGTCCGCATTCCAGTCTTTATTGATTACCGTCACCTCAATTTTCCCACGTACGTCTTCCCAGTTTTTATACGCCATATCTATATTAAGGTACATGACAGAACGGCAGACCCCCACTGTAAAGCCAACGCAGGCAGATAATTCCGCTCCGGTACAATACTGGCTGTAAACACTGTCCAGATAGATTACCGGCTGCAGATTATCTTCTTTTTCCGAAAATACAATTGCTTCTTTTTGGATTCCATTATTTTTCTGAATTGCAGCAATCTCCACCTTCATATCCTCCCCTGCATTTTCACGTACTCTTTTTAATAATTCCCTTTTAAATTCGTCATAGTTTAACATTTTCCTCTTCTCCGTTTCCTGTTGATCTGATTTTATTCGGTTTCCCGTTGCATTATATTCCTAAAATGATGGAGCAGCTGCAGTGTGCTTATGCCGTCTGCTCCGTATATGCAACGTCAAAGATATCCTCGCCGTGGATTTCCGTCATATCTTCAGCAATCTCATTTTTGATTGTCTCGTCCGTTGAAAGCGCCCTGCGGAAATCCGCCTTGATCGGGGCGTACTTAAGAGCCTGCTTAATCACGGTTTTCTTAGCCATAGCTTCATAACTGGTCTTCCACGGGCTGAAGGAAGAATCAAAAGCTTTTGAATACTCCTTCGCATAGGCGTCCACTGCCTCTTTACTCATAACTTCAAATCCAAATCCTCCGTTGACAAGTTTAAAAAGGCCGTAGAAAAGCCTCAGCTCCCCACGGTCACGAAGTGCCGGCCTGTGTTCCAGTTTCGGATTCAGACCAAGTTCGTATTCAAATTCGTCGTTCTCATAGACTGCCTGTGCGGAAATGATCTGCATCTGCGGGTTGCGATATCCCAGGTCTATCAGACCTTTATACCCGATCTGGAACTGGCATTCCATTGTCCCCTTATTATTAAACGGAATCAAATATGCCTGTCCAAGCGGTGTGTTCGGTTCCAGTCCAAGCTGCGCCGCATTCATCAACGCCGCAAGGAAACTCATTTGTGTACACTCCTGTAATTTAGGCGTTGTGTTAAGCGCCGACAAAGCCATCCGGGTAAATCGTTCCGGTGTAATAACCTCCGGCAGAGCTTTCTTAATCTCCGGCGCCATTGCCTTTATCAGATCTGCAATACTCATAGATCTTTTCAATTTATTTGTGCCTGCCGTGCTTTCCGCTTTCTTAGCGAGTTCCTCTTTTACACTGTTTGTTGTTTTTGCCGCCATAGTTTTAATCCTCCTTCAGTAAAATCCTGATCATCCAATATAACAATTTTTCTCTGTATTTCATCCTTTATTTACGCCGCCTTCACTGTAAACCTGCGGCTTGTAGTCACCCGGCGGTACTTTTCATAAACCTCCGGCTGTTCTTCCTTTAACCGTCTTTCGTCCAGGCTGCTCCTGCTGACATTCTTCCATGATACTCTGTAATGCTCGTTTTCCGCCATTTCAGCATCACCCAGATACAGTTTCAGTTCCTGGTCAATCTGCCGCTTTTCCGCTTCCATATGCCCCATTACGGATAAAAGTTCTTCCCTGCGCTTTAAGCGCGCATCAAAGCCGGACAGGGGAATTGTAATATCCCGGGAAATTTTAAAACGTTCCGCTATCGCCGCATCTGCTGTTTTCGAGCCGTCCGGATCAGGCATTACTCTCTTCATCACATGATCACACCAGAATTCCTTTTCAATCCGTATAAGGTCCGCGATAACCTGTTCATCCCTCTCAATCCGGTAATATTTGAACTCTTTGCCGTAAATCAGCACCGCAATATACCATGCGTCCGTATTGCACACGGACATATAATGATGGCATTGTATCTGATACGAAAGCGGTATCTTCCCGTCTTCCCATTTTTCCGCCATATACGGGCTGGCTGTCTTGCACTCCAGCCCGGCATTCTCTCCCACAACCATACGGTCAACATCTGCAAGCATGAAAGGATTCTTTTCGTCATAATACATAGCGTTTGCTCTCCTGACTTTCTTTCCGGACGCCTCACAGAAACGCCCTGCAACATAATCTTCGAATTCCCTCCCCTGCCTCATTGCTTCATTGTCGATTTCCTCAATCTCATCCGAGGTCTTGTCATAATATACCTGAATTGCAGTACGGTATGGGTTCAATCCGCATACCGCTCCTGCGTCAGAACCGCCAATCCCCCGTTTCCTGTATCTGAGCCAGCTTTTTTTATCAAGATTTAATGTTGACACCAGTTTTTTCATACTGACACACCTCCTATGCCGCTGCGCTGATAAGCTGATAAGCTCTATCTATCAGGGGATTCCCGTCTACAGTCTTTGCAAACAGATTTTCCTTGTATTTAGCAGTCTGTCTCAACGGCTTTGCATGGGTGGCAAAATCTGATACGGCATTGATAAATCTGTAAGCGTTCTTTCCGGTATCTTTCAGATCGGGAGCATCAAAATATCTGATCTTCATATCCTCCTGTAAGCGTTTCATATTCCTGACCTGCTGAGGCGTTGAACCATCCTCTATCGGCAGGAGAATCTCAATATAATCCATAACCTCCTGATCGGACAGCTTATGCATCCTGAGATTTTCAAACTCCTTCCCCAGCTCATCCATATATCTTTCCGCCTTAAAAAGCGTGTCGCTTGCTTCCTTCATCTTGCTCCGGATATCTCCGGTATGGATCATAGACCAGGATCTTTCAGCTGTCCTTAACGCCAGATTCAGCGTATTATTGCAGACTACACGGATAGGCGTCAGCGCTACCCTGACCGCACCGGAACCGTCATGGGTATTGGAGAAGAGAAGATACGGGCTGATACGTTCCCCGGAGATAATATATTCATGGGGCATATGGGCCAGCAGCCAGACTTTTCTCCCCTCCTGCAAACTTCCGGCAGTCTCATACCGCACGCCCTGTCCCAGAAGTGCATCTGTAAACGCAAACGCCTCATGGTTCTGCACAACCTTATAGCGGTCTGTAACGACTCCCAGTACCTTGCGGTCCGAATCCCGGACATTTGCCTTGTAACCGCTGATCGGTTCATTTTCTCCGGTATAGATCGGTTCCTGTATCACGTTCCAGTTCAGTCCTGCCGCAATCAGGGCGTCTTCTGAAGACGGCGCTTCTATTACTCTGGTTCCCAGACCATGCCACGGGGTTTCTCTTACATAAAACATAGATTCTACATTTGCTGACATAATAAAGTCCTCCTTTGAATTTTTGATTCATCATTGTTCATAAAGTGGTTCATTCCTGTTACAAAGATTTTTTAGTCGTCGTCCCTGAAAATCTGTTGGACGATTACAGCGGCAGCTCCAAGCAGAGCTATGATGATCTTATCCATTGGCATCCTCCTTTCGGACATAAAAATAGAGCAGAACCCGTAATGAGTCCTGCCCCGTAGATAGTAGTATCATTATCATAATATATAATTTAATTTTATAATAACTACACCAGAAACAAAATGTACATCAAATACCTGTTTATTATTTGTCCTCTGATTCATTTGAACCAGCAAATACCATTGCTACTAAAAAGAATGTAACCACCCCATATACATATGGCATAATATTGATAAATGCAATGGCAACATCAGCAGCATATCCATCAATAGTATGCGATACAAATATTCGATAGATAGATTTACCAAATACAACTATAGTGATAAGACTGTAAAATCCTATAAGGGCTCTGGATATCATAAATAAAACATTACATAGCCCAGGTTTTTTCGCAATAAGTCTTTTTGCAGTATCACTCATTACATATACATATAACACCACCGCTATAGGAATGAACCAAATAACAGCTAAAATCAGATAACCAATCGAAGCAAAAGATATTAATCCTCCAAACAAGCCATCAATAGCATATTTCCAAAATAAATTTTCTACATTATCAGCAACATAATCTATGCAGTATGCGCAAATTATACTATATATTATTACCATAAATGCAGGATGTTTCTTAGCAAGTTCTATAACTTTATTCACATTACCCTCTCCTACTCAATTTACAAACTCAATATATAAAACTACTGAACCATATTATACCAGCCGGAAAACTCTCCATCCCCTGCCAGATCTATATTGCCGCCTGTAAGGCATCTTAAGTAATACTCTACTCCGTTAATAGTAATATATGTCAGCCACTCTTTCTGATCATCCCGGTACAACTCATATCTGGCCGTAATAGAATAGTCGAAATAATCGTCCAGGATTTCCCCTCCATAGCATATCCTCACTGTATCTTCCGTCTGGAATTCTATTACAAGCTGCCATCCTTCATAATTAAAGGAATGTCCTACAAGAAAATCATAAGCCGAGTCAATAGCCGCCTGCTGCTCTGAATTCTGCGCCTGAACACCATTAACCTCATCTTCTATCTGTTTGATCAGCTCCACGTTCTTCATTTCAAAATCATTGAATTCTTCTTCTGCGTTAAACTCATCTGACGGAATCGTCCCCTCATACCAGGACAGACTTTCAAAATACTGTCTGTAAGTTTCATCATTAAAAATATAGCCATGCCGTGCAAATATTTCATTTCTTCCCAGAGCCATTTTATCTACTTCTACACTTCTGATCTCATCTTCTGACAGATACTTTTTATCGCTGTCCGGGAAAATATATTCTGAACCATCTTCCATATCTGCTTCTTCAAATTCATAATTTCTCATAATGCATATTGTTTCAATCGTTTCGCCGCTGCAGGAAACCACCACGGCAGTTTTTTTATCACGATTGCCGAAAAGGAGTTCACCGTCTGCTTCTGTTATCAGTTCATATTCATCAGATAATTTTTCTTTCGCCGTTTCAGGAGTATCTGTTATTTCTACGTCATGGAAGGGAGCTCGACACCCCGTTTCCATAAAAATAGAACCAATCTCTCCGTCTGCCTCATCAAACCAGATCGTCCCGTCAGCATTTTCATAAGTCAGATCATCCTGTTCCGCAAATCCTAACTCTTCCAGTTCCACAACCGATTTATCCAGATACGTCTCAATATCCGTATGATCCAGTCTATCCGGCATTTCGTCCGCCATGCTTGTCTGTCTTTCTCCGGAAGACTTCGGGGTATCATCCTTTCTCACGAGAAAGAACACTGCTGCAGCCACTCCAAGAATAACAACAACTGCAATAATTATCAGAACTGCTGTCATCTTCTTTTTCTTTCCATTATGCAGATCAGGCTGATTATCCGGAAATACGGTCTGTGAGACAGCTTCCACCCTGCCCCCATTATTTCCTCCGTTTATCCTGTGTCCGCACTCGGGACAAAAGCCCGCATCTTCCTGTATTTCCTTTCCACAATTCTCACAAAACATACTCTTTCCTCCCGGCTTTATCTTTCTATACAAAAACAACCATTAAACATATTCCTTTATATAATCATACGAAACGTCTCTGACATCATCCAGCGACAGACCATTTGCTTCCAGATTGCTTTCAAACTGGTCAATACGTCCTTCCAGTACATTGATCAGTCCATATTCATCAATATAGTCTTCGAACTCTTCTGCAGGCTCATATATGTCTCCGTCTATCCTCAGTGTCAGTTCTTCATCATCAATATTGTAATTTAAAATAGAAAGGTTGCCGTCCACGGTCTCATAATCAAAATATATCCTGATCTCATTTTCATCCAGATCATATGTAAAAGTTCCGTCATTTCCAAAATCGTAAGTTCCAAAGCAGCCAGTAAAGCAGTCCGTCACTTCCGGCTCATAAAATTCAACAAACTCATTTTCTGTCGTGTAAATCAGATTCCATGAATCTTCATACGAAAAAGTGCATCTTTCGTCTGTTGCATCAATGTAAGTAAATTTCTGAAGTTTTTCTACCGTTTCCTCTGCAGAAATATCGTTTATCGCAAACACAATTACGGCGCCTGCAAATATTATTACAGCAGCCCAGAACCACCATTTTCTTAGGATTTCATTTTTCTTTTTTGCCGCAGGCGGGGGCGGCACAGTGCCCTGTGCGCCCGGATTTCCTCCCTGTACAGCCTGTCCGCAGTACAGGCAGAATCTGCTTCCATCTTTTATCTCTTTTCCACAATTCCGACAATACATTTTTCTTTCTCCTTTAGATATACATTTTTGATAAACCAGTTATATTCCCCTAGTATAATGTTGCCGTCCCTTCATAACCGTCATACTCCAGAACCAGAGTTGCTCCGCTGATATCACAATCAGCAAAACTAAGTCCATAGAATTCAATCATATTCCCATACA
>USFD01000049.1 GCA_900553885.1 uncultured Ruminococcus sp. | reverse complement strand
CCTGTGACCCTCTGCTTGTAAGGCAGATGCTCTCCCAGCTGAGCTAAGACCCCATACTTTCTGCCGGTTAAGATCTTTCCTGTCCTCAACCCGCTTTGCTATTATACTATCATCTTCCGCCAAATGTCAACACTTTTTTTATTTATTTTTACATAAGATTTTTTCCGCGGATTTTCGCCTTATTTTCCTTGTGCAAACATACCGCTGTACAGAACCTCTGCCGGTTCCGGCTGACATAAATACAGGGGGACAGCCCTCCGGACCCGGCCGGCTGCCCCCCCTGCATTCTGCGTCCGCATTTATGCAGGCCTGTCACACTATCTGAAATACTTTACTCCGGACTCAAATATTTTCATGTCCTGTTCTCCATATATATTGACAGCAACTGAATCGCCCCGGCGCTCTGAATGTGCCATTTTGCCGAGAATACGTCCGTCCGGACTTGTAATGCCTTCAATAGCACAATAGGAACCATTTACATTCCATTCCTCGTTCATACTGATATTTCCTTCTGAATCACAGTACTGAGTAGCCACCTGTCCGTTGGCAAACAGACGGTCAATCCATTCCTTGTCCGCAACAAAGCGTCCTTCTCCGTGGGATGCAGGATTCGTATACACACCGCCCAGCTCTGCCTCCATAAGCCACGGAGACTTATCTGTAACTACTTTGGTATATACCATTTTAGAAATATGGCGTCCAATGGTATTGTAGGTCAGAGTCGGCGAATCCTCTGTCTGACCGGTAATTTTCCCGTAAGGCACAAGCCCCAGCTTAATCAATGCCTGGAATCCGTTGCAGATGCCGAGAGCAAGTCCGTCTCTTTCATTCAGAAGCTTCTCTACCGCCTCTTTGATCTTTGCATTCTGGAAAGCAGTAGCAAAGAATTTTGCCGATCCGTCAGGTTCATCACCTGCGCTGAATCCTCCCGGGAACATGATCATCTGTGCCTGGGATATGCTCCGTTCAAATTCCTCTACAGAAGAGCGGATATCTTCGGCATTCAGGTTACGGAATATTTTTGTAATTACCTTTGCGCCTGCGCGCTCAAAGGCCCGCGCGCTGTCATATTCACAGTTTGTCCCCGGAAATACAGGTATAAATACACAGGGCTGTCCGATTTTATGACTGCAGATGTGTACATCTGATGTATGGAACAGCTTTTCTTCCACCGGATCAGCGGAATCCGCCGCTGACTTTGTCGCAAAAACTTTTTCCAGTGTTCCCGTCCAGGCACTCAAAGCTTCCTCCATTCCGATTTCCACATTGCTGTATTCGAAGCAGTTTCTGTCCGTAACTTCACCGATTACCGTATAACTGATCTGGAGATTTCCCACCTGTCCGTCTTCTACTTCCGCAATCAGATCTCCGAATGCCGGTGCAAACAGGTCTCTTGGATCCATGTTATGTTCAATTTTCACACCCATCTTATTGCCGAACGCCATTTTGCTGACTCCGGCAATCACGCCATGACGGTCAAGCGCATATGCGGATACAATACGGCCCGCGCGGATATCCTCGGTAAACTTTCCATACTGTTCCATAATCTTATCATAAACAGGAAGATCATAGCTGTCTCTGTCGATACGCAGCCAGACCAGTTTATTGCCCGGTTTTTTCAGTTCCGGTGTAATAACGTCCTGCTGAAGAGCCATATCCACAGCAAAGGAAACCAGAGTAGGCGGTACATCAATATTCTGGAATGTTCCCGACATACTGTCCTTTCCTCCGATCGACGGAAGGCCGAATCCGATCTGAGCGGCATATGCTCCGAGAAGAGCTGCAAAAGGCTGGCTCCAGCGCTTCGGATCCTCTGTCATTCTGCGGAAATACTCCTGGAAAGTAAACCGGATCTTTCTGTAATCCCCGCCGGCAGCAACAATCTTTGCTATTGATTCTACCACAGCGTAAACCGCCCCGTGATACGGGCTCCAGCTGGAAAGATACGGATCAAATCCATAGCTCATCATTGACACGCTGTCCGTCGACCCTGTCTGTACCGGAATCTTAGCCGTCATGGCCTGGATCTCCGTCAGCTGATATTTTCCGCCGTGCGGCATAAATACAGAGCCTGCTCCGATAGAACCGTCAAACATCTCCACAAGTCCTTTCTGGGAGCACACATTCAGATTCTTCAGAACTGAAAGCCACTTTTCTTTTACATCCGATACTTCCTCACATTTAAACAGGCTGCCCTCACGTTTCGGAATTTCCACCTCAACGGAAGTTTCCTGATGCGCGCCGTTGGTATCAAGGAACGCACGGGAAATATTAACAATCTCTTTTCCCCGCCATACAAGTACAAGCCTGGGCTCCTCTGTCACCACTGCAACTTCTGTCGCTTCAAGATTCTCTTCTGCCGCATATTTCATAAATGTATCCGCATCCTTCGGATCAACGACAACCGCCATTCTTTCCTGGGATTCGGAAATTGCAATTTCTGTTCCGTCAAGGCCTGCATATTTTTTCGGCACTTTGTCCAGTTCCACACGAAGGCCCGGAGCAAGTTCACCGATTGCCACAGATACTCCGCCTGCGCCGAAATCATTACACTTCTTGATCAGACGGCTGACTTCTTCCCTTCTGAAAAGGCGCTGAATCTTTCTCTCTGTAGGCGGATTTCCTTTCTGCACCTCTGCCCCGCATGTCTCAATTGACTCTTCTGTGTGAACTTTGGACGAACCGGTCGCTCCGCCGCATCCGTCACGTCCTGTACGTCCTCCCAGAAGTATAATGAGATCTCCCGGATCCGAATTTTCACGGATAACTGCGCGTCTTGGCGCTGCGCCCAGCACTGCGCCGATTTCCATACGTTTTGCCACATAATCCGGATGATAAATCTCTTTTACAAGTCCGGTAGCCAGTCCGATCTGGTTTCCGTAAGAGCTGTATCCCTGAGCTGCACCCCGAACAAGTTTTTTCTGAGGGAGCTTTCCTTTCAGGGTATCTTTCACGGATCCGGTCGGGTCGGCAGCTCCGGTCACACGCATAGCCTGATATACATACGTGCGTCCGGAAAGCGGATCACGGATTGCGCCTCCCAGGCAGGTTGCCGCTCCTCCGAAGGGCTCAATCTCGGTCGGATGATTGTGTGTTTCATTTTTGAAATTAATGAGCCACTCTTCTTCTTTTCCATCAACACGGATCGGTACAACAATACTGCATGCATTGATTTCGTCTGACTCTTCCTGATCTTCCAGTTTTCCCTCTTTTTTCAGCCGGCGCATAGCCATCAGGGCAAGATCCATCAGGCAGACAAACTTATCCTCTCTTCCTGCAAAAATCTCGCTGTGATCCCGCAGATATTCTTTATATGTGTTCTCAATCGGCTCCCTGTAATCTCCTTCATCAAAGACTACGTCCTTCAGTTCTGTAGAGAAAGTTGTATGACGGCAGTGATCAGACCAGTAAGTATCCAGCACCCGGATTTCCGTCACAGTCGGATCCCGGTGTTCCTCTCCGCTGTAATATTTCTGAATATGAAGGAAATCCTGGAATGTCATTGCCAGTCCGAGAGAATTGTAAAGCTCTCTCAGCTCTGTCTCCGGCATGTCTTTAAATCCGTCAAAAGTCCGGATATCCTCCGGCTCATCGAATACTGTTACAAGCGTCTCCGGTTTCTCCGGCGCAGCTTCTCTGGAATCCACCGGATTTATGCAGTGATTCTTGATCGCTGCAAACTCCTCATCGGAAATATTTCCCACAATTACATAAGTTGTGGCCGTACGGACAACCGGTTCTTCATCCTCTTTAATAAAGCGTATGCACTGCTCCGCTGAATCTGCCCGCTGATCGAACTGACCCGGAAGGAATTCCACAGAAAACACCCTGTCATTTTCTCCTGACGGGAACTCTTCTCTGTAAAGAATATCTACCGGCGGTTCCGCAAACACACCTCTGCAGGCCTTCTCAAAAGTATCGTCGGAAATATTCTCCACATCATACCGGATCAGAACACGGACTTCCTCTGCATCCGCAATTCCCAGATAATGTCTGATCTCATGTCTCAGTTCTTTTGCTGCAACGGCATATTCCGGCTTTTTTTCCACATACACCCGCTTTACACTGCTCATCATATCTCTCCTTTACGTGTTTTTCTTCTGACTTTTCTATTCACTCTTACATTCACACTCCGAACAGCATTCCACTGTTCATACGCGTTCCTATCTGTATCGTATCACACTTTTCTTCATTAGTACAATTAATATAACTTAAATATCTGATAAGCAGAACTAATCAGATTTTCTGTTCTTCCGAAACCTGCCGGCTAAAATACTGATAACAAGCAGAATCAGGAGGCTTCCCACAAAAAGAATTCCGATTCTCAGAACCATATCGGCAAACAATCCTTCCGGCAGCATGCGGATCATATAATCCTCGGCAGGATCAAACAGCCACAGATCGTTATCAAAGAAGATGTGATGGAACTGTACAAATACCGCATCGAAATTAATCATTGCAGCAACACCGATAAAAATAACCGCAGCGCCTGTTATTCCCAGAGCCGCCTGATAGGATCTGGTCAGAATCTTTTGCAGACGGGCCTTTGATGCGATCAGGAACACCAGACAGATAAGTGCTGTAACAATCGCTCCCGTCCGGATATGCAGTCCGCCGATAAACAGATCCCTGACCTCCCCCATATGAAATCTGTCCTGTTCGTTAAAGAAATCCTGTTTTTCTCCCTCGACAGTTGTAATAACAGAAAGATTATCTCTGTCTCCCCTCAGATACGCCATCATTTCCTCTGTAACGTACATAACATCATCCATATTCATATCCAGTTCATCCAGGACATCATATTTTTCATATTCCCGCTGATACACACTGAAATCGGCATACATGGCAATTTCAAAACTGGAAATCAGAAGAATGGCTATGATTGAAAAAGACAGAAGTACTCCTGCCGCCCACTGCAGTTTTCTCATAAGGCATCCCGCTCCTTCCCGAAAGTATTCTCCTTGTATTTTAATTAAATTTCGCTTATAATACAAGCAGTATTTATTAGGGGGTCTAATAATGATTGATATTAATTATGAACTTTACAAAGTTTTTTATCATGTTGCTTCAACATTAAATTTTTCGGAAGCTTCAAAACAGCTTTTTATCTCCCAGTCTGCGGTCAGTCAGTCCATTAAAACCCTTGAGCGGAAACTGGATCAGGTTCTGTTTATACGCAGCACAAAAAAAGTCCAGCTCACTCCGGAAGGGGAAATTCTCATGCGCCACATTGAACCGGCCATGAATCTGATTCAGAGAGGAGAAGCACAGCTTCTGGATGCCGCTTCCACCGGCGGTCAGATCCGAATCGGAGCCAGCGACACGATCTGCCGCTATTTTCTTATTCCTTATCTGGAACGTTTTCATAAAACATTCCCAAATGCACATATAAAAGTAATCAATCAGACCTCACTCAAATGTGCAGAGCTTTTAAAAAGCGGTCTTGTTGATCTTATTGTAGTCAATCACCCCAACCGGTATCTGGGAACCGGAGCGTCATCGGTAAGAATCAAAAAATTCCGCGACGTATTTATTGCAGGGGAGCCATTTACGGAATTAAAAGGCCAGAAAATCTCTTTCCGCCAGCTGACCTGCTATCCGATTCTTATGCTGGACAAAAACAGCACGACAAATGAATTTCTTCATCAGGTCTTTCAGCAGCATCATCTTGATCTTGTTCCGGAAATTGAACTGACAAGCAATGATCTTCTCGTAGATCTGGCCCGCATCGGACTGGGCATCGCCTTTGTGCCTGATTACTGTATCAAGAATACAGAAAAAGACATCTTTATTCTTGATACAAAAGAAGAAATTCCGGAGCGCGAACTTATCATCGCATATAATGAACTTCTTCCGTTATCCCGGGTTGCCCTGGAATTTTTAAGCTATTTCCAGAACTCCTCCAACTGATGCTGCAGGGTCGGTATGCTGCATGTGTGCACACCGGCCCACTCCCTGGGAAAAATCTCCCGGTATCTCTGATCCTGGAACCGGTCATCCAGCAGGAGAATAATTCCTTTATCCCGCTCTGTGCGGATCACACGGCCTGCAGACTGAAGCACTTTGTTCATTCCCGGATAAAGATACGAGTAGGAAAACCCCTGCATATTCTTTCTGTCAAAAAATTTCCTGATAATTTCTCTGTCGCTGCACACCTGGGGAAGCCCTGTCCCGACTATCACAGCTCCGATCAGCCGGTCTTCCGCCAGGTCGATTCCTTCGGAGAAAATCCCTCCCATTACACAGAATCCGACAAAGCTTTCTTCTCTCTCTTTCTCAAACAGTTCCAGAAATTCTTCTCTTTCTTTCTCGCTCATATACTGTGTCTGAGCCGCTGACTCCATATTTCCCTCCTCACTCAGGAAATACTCGTAAACTTCCTCCAGCATTCTGTAGGATGGAAAAAAAGCGATATAATTTCCCCGTCTGCTCTTTGCCGTACAAAGAATATATTCCGCAATTCTGCGGTACATCTCAGGTCCTCGTCTGGTATACTTTGTGCTCACATCCCTTCCCAGAAGAATCAGACGGTTCTCCCTGGGGAACGAAGACTCCACATATATCGCATAATCGTCATCTTCCACCGAAAGAAGGCTTTTATAGTACCGGATAGGAAGCAGCGTGGCGGAAAAAAAGACTGTTCCGTTCCCCTGTTCCAGGAAAGCCTGAAGGTTCGCTGCCGGATTAATGCAGAACAGCTTTACCTTAAATCTTCCGTCTGCTTCCAGCTCACTGTATATTACATAATTTTCATCCATAATGTCATGAATATTCAGGAAAGCTCTGACCTGGAAATACAGCTCCAGAATCTTTTCTCTTATTTCTCCCCCTTCCTGTTCTTCCAGGAACCGTTCCATTTCTGTAAGAAGCCGCATCAGTCTAAGCGATATATGCGAAACACTCTCCAGCACCCGGTATGTTTCACACTCCCGTTTCAGAGCCAGAAAAAGCCGGTTAATCCCATCAAGCTGAGCCGCAATCTTTTTATCGTATCCTTTTACGCAGCGCTTTGCCTCAAGGAAATCTTCCTTGTACAGCTCAGCACTGTACATTTCTCTTCCCCGCTCCACCAGATTATGAGCCTCGTCCACAAGGAAAATATATCCCTTATTCCCTCCGTCTGAAAAAAAGCGTTTCAGGTGAGCGTTCGGATCAAATACATAATTATAGTCGCAGATTACCGCATCCGCCCACACGGAAAGATCCAGGGACATTTCAAAAGGGCATACCCTGTGTTTCAGGGCATAATGTTC
The DNA here is from genome assembly GCA_900553885.1 of uncultured Ruminococcus sp. Lineage (GTDB taxonomy): Bacteria > Bacillota > Clostridia > Lachnospirales > Lachnospiraceae > Mediterraneibacter. The sequence continues at coordinate 16,883 of USFD01000049.1, read as the reverse complement.
CACGGTCTGGCGGCTAACTCCGTTTTCACTGGTAAGGAGATCATAGACCGCATCATTTACCCGGTCAAAGTGTCCTTTCGCATAGGGACAGTTTTCCGGATTACAGTCTGTTTCCTCACAAAAGCAGATCTTTTCCTTTGCAGTCAGAGTAATTACCTTCATCAGAAGGCCATTCCCGCTGAGCGTGCGGAAAGCCTGTTCTGCAACCGTCCGCGTAATCGTTTTCGCCGTCAGATAAAAAATTTTTTCACCGATTCCTTCCCCCAGTGCTTTCACTGACGGAAAGACTGTAGAAATTGTCTTTCCCACCCCTGTAGAAGCCTGAATAAAAAGCTTTTTTCTTCTCAGAATAGTCCGGTAGACTGCTGCTGCCATATTCCTCTGCCCGGCCCGATAGGAAAAGGGGAATTCCGTTTCATGAATGGAAGCATTGCGTACTTTCTTCCATTCGATTTCAAACCTGGCCCATTTTTCATATTTCCCGACAAGATCGTTAAACCAGTCTTTCAATTCCCCGGATTCAAAAGTTTGTACAAAACGCCGGATTTCTTCACTTTCCATCTGGCAGTAGGTAATCTGTACATTAATCTTCTTCAGATTTTTCAGTTCCGCATAAATAGCTGCATAACATTTTGCCTGGGCAAGATGAAGAGGTTCGGGTTTCTCAATAAATCTCAGTTCTCTTAAGACCCCTTTGATTTCATCAATCGTAATCCGCGGCTCTTCTTTCTGTGTTTCTGTAATAATTCCGTCCGCACGGCCTTCAACAAAAATATGAAAGCTGTCGAAGACAATCTCTTTTTTCAAAGGGACCTCGGCATGGTAATCCGGTCCCATCCTTCTTTGTATTTTCCGATGGATTCTGCCGCCCATCAGCATAGCGTCTCTGTCCATTCCTCCGGAAACCCGATTGTCTATATCACCTTCCCGCAGAATAAACTCCACAAGATTCCTTACAGAAATACGTATCACAGGTACTTCTTCATTTACTGAACTCATCTCATCTCTCCCTCTGAAGTAAAACAAAAGCAGACCATCCCGCATTTCTGCTGCTAAAATCTGGCTTTTCCTGTTCTATTCTAGCCCTGTTTCTGTATTTATACAACCTTTTTCAGGAAAGCATATACTGTTCAGATGCGAAAATCCCCGAAGATTACTCTGTAAATTCAGGCATTCCTGTCCTGTATCTGAGCGGGAGATGCGTTTTCTGCAGATGCGGATTCTTTCTCTCCGCTATGGCTATAGCGTCAAAAAATCCTTTCCACAGAGTCTCATATTCCTTCTCCTTCTTCGAAATCCTGGCTGCCGCCTCCTGATCCAGTTCCTGTCCCCATACAAGTCTCCACTGTCCTCTTTCCGGATGCACAAGAAACACCTGATGTGTTTTATCGTAGATCATCCAGTTTTCCAGTGGAAACCGGTCGGAAAAATGTTCTGCAATGCAGGTAAGCACCTGCGCTTTCGGCGAGATTTCAGAAAAGAGGAGTCCGCTGTCCAGTTCGCGGAAACGGATAAATTCCTGGTAGAGATGAGCCTCGTTTGACACACTTCTGCTCAGCTGAAACACCTTTGCCACATCCGGATTGCCCAGATGATCCATAATCCGCCTGCTGTCCTGTATTCTCCGCGCTTCCTGCAGTGTGCGGAACACTGCATCGCCTTTCTGATCATCCTCGGAAAGCAGAGCATGGTAAATATCCCAGTAGGCATTGTAACCCAGATATCGTTTTACCATACGCTCCAGCTGAAACGCCTTCTCTTCGTTTTCTTCCACAACTGTATACTCACAGAACAGCCGCTGCTGCGTTTTTCCCCGGAGTTCAATCCCGGCCTCCTTATCCCTGCTTGCCTTCCATGCGTCATAGAGGGCAGAATAAATGCCAGTGATTGTATCGCTGCAAATATAAATCTGTTTCATTTCCTATCACCTCCCACCTGCAGTCCTCCGGCATCATCAAAAAGAGACAGCTGCCTGTATATCATGCCGTCGGCGCCTTCCGGCAGCCGTTCCTTTGTATTCAGCAGATTCCTTGTAATATAATCCTGTTCCAGTTTTGTCCGGTACATCATCCTGCCGCTGCAGGTAATAAAATAAAGAGCCCGCTTCAGCACCACTCCCATTTTCTTCAGATCTTCAAACCCCAGGCTGCCCATTCTTCTGGCCTTTACAATACGGGAAGCAGACTTGCAGCCAATCCCCGGGACTCTCAGAAGCAGACGGTAATCTGCCCGGTTTATCTCCACCGGAAAAACTTCCAGATGTTTCAAAGCCCAGCAGCACTTCGGATCCAGGGACAAATTAAAATTCGGATTCTTCTCATCCAGCAGTTCGGCAGCCTCAAAATGATAAAAACGAATCAGCCAGTCTGCCTGATAAAGTCTGTGTTCTCTGAGAAGCGGCGGCCCTTTTCCGCTCAGATCCGGCAGTGCCAGGTCACGGTTAACCGGAACAAATGCGGAGTAGAAAACCCGTTTCAGATCAAATTTCCTATAGAGCGCTTCTGCGACATTTAAAATCTGATAATCCGTCTCCGGGGTGGCCCCGATAATCATCTGGGTGCTTTGTCCCGCCGGTACAAACCTGGGCGCAGACCGGTAGAGCGCAATCTCCTGCCTGTTTTCCCGGGATTTTTCCTGTACAAAACGCATAGGCGCAAGTATATTTTTTCTTGATTTATGGGGTGCGAGAAGCCGCAGTCCCTCAGCTGTGGGGAGTTCCATATTCACGCTCATGCGGTCTGCAAGATATCCGGTCATCTGAATCAGTCTCTGATCTGCGCCGGGTATCGCCTTTACATGAATATATCCCTGAAAATTACATACATGGCGGAGACGGTACAGTGTCGCATACAAAAGCTCCATGGTGTAATCCGGACTTTTCAGCACACCCGAACTCAGGAACAGACCTTCGATATAATTTCTCCGGTAAAACTCCATTGTCAGTGTACAGACTTCGTCCGGAGTAAAAGAAGTTCTGACCACATCATTTGAGGAACGGTTAACACAGTACCTGCAGTCATAAATACACTCATTTGTAAACAGGATCTTCAAAAGAGAAATACACCTTCCGTCAGCAGAAAAGCTGTGACAGATTCCGGCCCTGCTGCAGTTTCCCATTCCTGTGCCGTCCCCCTTTCTGTCTACGCCGCTGGAGGTACATGCCACGTCATATTTGGCGGCATCTGACAGTATTTCCAGTTTCTCATATAGTGTCATCTCTGTCTGAATCCGATCTCTCATACTGCTCTCCCGCTCCTTCCCCGCTCTTTATCGAACATGTGTTCTTTTTCTATAATAGCACATACGTTCTCTTTTATCAAGAAAAAAGATGTCTTTTTATGAATCTGGCATATCCATAAAAAGACATCTTATCTGTATTCTTATATTTCTTTATTCACATTCTCTGATACGCTTTCTAAGCGGAAGAATCATAGAAGGCGATACGGAAAGCTCGTCCAGTCCCATATCAAGGAACGTCTGTGTCAGCTCAAGATCTGCTCCCAGCTCACCGCAGATTCCGATCCACGCTCCCTCTGCATGCGCATTTTCCGCAGCCATTTTTATCATGGCAAGAATCGCCGGATGGTGGGGATCATAGAACCGGTCCAGTTTTGCATTCTGGCGGTCAATGGCCAGGGTGTACTGAGTAAGATCATTGGTTCCCACGCTGAAGAAGTCAACTTCTTTTGCAAGATCCCGGCTGATCATAACGGAAGCCGGGGTTTCAATCATAACGCCCAGTTCCACATCGTCTTTGAACGGAATTCCTTCAGCCGTAAGTTCTTCTTTCACCTCTTTGATGATTGCTTTGATCTGATGGATCTCATCAACAGAGATAATCATGGGGAACATAATGGAAATATTTCCATACATCGCCGCTCTGTACAGCGCCCTGAGCTGTGTTTTGAAAATCTCCGGTCTGGTAAGACAGATACGGATCGCCCGATATCCCAGTGCGGGATTTTCTTCTTTGTCCAGTCCGAAATAATCCACCTGCTTGTCAGCGCCGATATCCAGCGTACGGATAATCACTTTCTTCCCTGCCATGTTCTCTGCAACCTGCTTATATACGGCAAACTGCTGTTCCTCTGTCGGGAAGTCTGTATTCTCCAGATAAAGGAATTCACTTCTGAAAAGACCGATTCCGCCGGCATCATTTTTCAGAACGGTTCCGACATCCGATACATTTCCTATATTGGCGTATACATTGATCTTACGCCCGCTCTTTGTGATATTTTCCTTCCCTTTCAGCTGTTCAAGAAGCGCTTTCTGTTCCAGATCCTTTGCCCGCTTCTCCTTCATCTCAGCCATTGTCTCGGGATCCGGATCAATATAAAGCGTTCCGGTAAAACCATCAATTGTCGCCATCTTTCCGTCATACTCCGGAAGAAGCGCTTCACCCAGACCGATAACAGCAGGTATATTCATTGTTCTTGCAAGAATTGCTGTATGGGAATTGGATGAACCGTACATGGTAGCAAACCCCAGTACCTTGCTTTTATCAAGCTGTACCGTCTCGCTCGGCGCCAGATCATCCGCAGCAATAATACAGGGCTCGTCCATAGCCTTCATGCCGTCATTCACGCCACAGAGAATATCCAGCACCCGCTCAGATACATCTTTTACATCAGCAGCCCGTCCCTGCATATACGCATCGTCCATAGCTGCAAACATTTTTTCAAAATTATCGGATGTAGTGGCAACCGCAAACTCTGCATTGACTTCCTGTGTACGGATAATATTTTCAATAGACTCAAGATAATCAAGATCTTCCAGCATCATCTGATGGATCTCAAAAATCATGGCGTTTGCCTCGCCTACATCTTCAAGTGCTTTGTCATACAGACCTTTCAGCTGGGATACAGCGGTCTCCTTTGCCTTCAGAAAGCGCTGCCACTCTGCATCCACGTCATCGACGTGTGTTCTCTTAATCACTTTTTCGTTTCTTTTATAAAACATAAGCTTTCCGATAGACACGCCGCCGAAAACACTTTTACCGTTTATTGTAATCATTTTATAAATTCTCCTTGAAGAATGCCTCTAATTCAGCGATCGCCTTATCTTCGTCCGCTCCTTCTGCTGTGATAGTCACTTCTTCTCCGTTCTTAACGCCAAGCCCCATTACGCCGAAAATTCTTTTCGCGTCAGCTGACTTGTCTCCCTTGGCAATTTTTACAGCGCTCTGGTATCCAGCTGCCTGCTTTACAAGAATTCCTGCCGGTCTGGCGTGAATTCCTTCCGGATCTGTGATCACATATTTGAATTCTTTCATTGGTTTAATCCTCCTTTTACCATATGGTGATTCTTTTATAAGTATATAACACATTGCCTGAATTTTCAATCAAGTATTCCGTGCTTTTTTGTTCTTCCTGAAGCCGTCTTTTTCAGCAGAACAATTCCTGCCATTCCCACTACAGCGCCGACCAGAACTGCTACAAGAAACATAGGTGCATTATCCATAATTCCCACTACAAATATACCGCCGTGAGGAGCACGGGAACCGCAGCCGAATGCCATGGACAATGCTCCTGCTGTTGCAGAGCCGATTATGCAGGGCGGAATAATACGAAGGGGATCGGACGCCGCAAACGGAATTGCCCCCTCTGTAATAAATGAAAGTCCCATGATATAGTTTGTCACAGTTGTCTGCCGTTCGCTTTCAGTAAAGCATTTTTTGAAAAATGTTGTTCCAAGGGCAATTGCAATCGGCGGAACCATACCGCCTGCCATAACCGCGGCCATAATATCGAACTGTCCGCTTGCGATCGACGCGGTTCCAAATACATATGCAGCCTTATTAAACGGACCGCCGAAATCAATTGCCATCATTCCTCCAAGAACAATACCCAGAAGAACCTTGCTGCCCTCGCCCATGCCGGCAAGCGTGCTGTTCAGCCACTCATTAAATGCGCCCATAGGCGGATTTACAAGAAATATCATGATGGCTCCCATAAGAACGATACCGATAAAAGGATACAGCAGCACAGGTTTGGTACCTTCCAGTGCTCTGGGCAGACGCTCCAGTGCTTTTTTAATCAGAAGCATAAGATATCCGGCCACAAATCCGGCGATTAATGCTCCGAAAAATCCGGAGGAAATCCACTTCTCTTCCGGAAGGAACACGCTTGTTCCGGCTTTGGCCAGAAGTCCGCCCACAATACCGGGCATAAGAGCCGGCCGGTCGCCGATAGCCATAGCAATATATCCCGCAAGAATAGGGAACATCATACCAAAAGCCGTATTACCTGTCAGATTAAAAAATCTTGCAAGAGGTGTACCGTTTCCGAAAATATCCGTTCCTGCATTCGCCCCGTCGCAGAGATAGGACAGCGCCATCAGAATTCCTCCGCCGATTACAAACGGAAGCATATGAGAGACACCGTTCATCAGTGCTTTATATATTTTTCTTCCCATTCCTTCTTCAGAAGCCGCAGACTCATCCTCTCCGTCTTTTCCGGAACTGTGATAGACTTTTACCTTTCCACTTACAGCTTCCCGGATCAGTTCTTCCGGCTTATGGATTCCATCCGCCACTTTTGTTACGATCACCGGCTTCCCGTCAAAACGTGCCATTCTGACTTCTTTATCCGCCGCAACAATAATACATTCACAGTCTGCAATTTCTTCAGGAGTCAGGACGTTTTTATCTCCTCCGGAGCCATTTGTCTCTACCTTAATTGTATATCCCATCTGAGCCGCTGTTTTCTCCAGGCTCTCTGCTGCCATATAGGTATGGGCGATTCCTGTGGGACATGCAGTAACGGCAAGAATACGGTATCCTTTCTTCGGTGTCTCCTTCGGTTTTTCTTCCTCGAATTTTTCTTTTTCTGCCCGGTCCACACAGGCAAGAAATTCTTCCACGGTCTTTGCTTTCAGAAGATTGTCTTTAAACGATTCATCCATCAGAAGCATAGACAGTCTGCTGAGTACTTCCAGATGCACATTTTCTTCTGTATTCGGCGCGGCAATCAGGAAAACAAGGTTTACCGGTTCGCCGTCCATGGAATCATAATCCACACCGTTCCTGATAACCATTGCCGCAAGTCCCGGAGCGCGGACAGCATCATTCTTTGCATGGGGAATTGCAATTCCTTCCCCGATTCCCGTTGTTCCCTCTTCCTCTCTGGCAAACACACCCTCCATATATTTTTCCGGATCAGAAATATTTCCTGCCTTTACCATAAGTCCGACCATTTCACGGATCGTTTCTTCCTTGGTATCCGGAGTACCGTTCAGTTCTATGCTGCAGGCTTTCAGCAGATCTGTTATTCTCATTTCTCTTCCTCCTCTATAATCCATATACAGAAACAGGCTTTTCAAGTTTCTCCGTAATTTCATCTCTTGTGGCCAGCCAGGAAACAAAAGCTGTTGCGCTTCCGGCCGCCGTTCCAAGTTCAAGTGCCCTGAGGTAATCCCCGGTATTCAGATAGCCCGCCGTAAATCCGGCTACCATGGAATCTCCGGCGCCGACAGAATTGACCACCTTTCCTTTCGGAGGCAGCTGCTTGTGCACCTCCTTATCCTCTGTCACAAGAATCGCTCCATCGCCCGCCATTGAGACGAGCACATTTACTGCTCCCATTTCCTGAAGCTTTTGCGCATATTTTATTATCTCTTCATCCGTTTTCAGTTCTTTCCCGAATATTTCACCCAGTTCATGATTGTTAGGCTTAATCAGAAACGGACGGTATTTAAGCACATTGACAAGAAGATCTTTCGTAGCATCCACAATAATACGTACCCCTTTGCCCTGCAGCCTCTCCATGATTTTCTCATAAATATCTTCCGGAAGTGTATTGGGGATACTGCCGGCCAGGATAAGCACATCACCCTTTTCCAGAGCATCCAGCCTGCTGAACAGTTCTGCAATGGCATCCTCTGTAATAACCGGGCCCTGTCCGTTGATCTCTGTTTCTTCCTCGGCTTTTACCTTGACATTAATTCTCGTCAGCCCTTCTTCCAGCGGAATAAAGTCTGTGTAGCATCCGTATCTTTCCAGCATCCGCTCCATCTGCTCCCCGGTAAACCCTGCTTTGAAGCCCAGCGCTTTGCTTTTATGCCCCAGATTGGAAAGTATAACAGACACATTATTTCCTTTCCCTCCCGGATAAATATGTTCCTCTGTCATCCGGTTCACACGGCCGGGAATCAGTTTATCCGTCTGCACCACATAATCAAGAGAAGGGTTGAATGTTACAGTATAGATCATTTTCTCACCTCAATAATATTTTTCTCTTTTTTCAGTTCCTTATCCTTCACCTTTGTCGTAATCAGCCATGCATCAGAAAAATTTCCGAATTTCACAGGTGCGGCATGACCGATCTTGGTTGAATCTGCAAGAACATAACGTTTTCTGCATTTTTTCATGGCTGTTTCCTTAATCATTGCTTCCGCGGGATCCGGAGTTGTGTAACCGAACGTTCTGTCCGCTCCGTTTGTTCCGAAAAATCCTTTTGTAAAATGATATCTCTCCAGACTCTCTGCTGCCTGAAGACCGATCACCGCTTCCGTAGCAGGTTTAAGAAGCCCTCCGAGAAGATAAACTGTGATTCCTTTCCGTGTCAGCGTCTGCGCATGGGAAATACCATTTGTCACGAAAACTGCATCTTTCGATCTGATAAATTCCAGCATGTGTGAAACCGTCGTCCCGGCGTCCAGATAAACAAAATCATCTGCTTCAACCAGATTTGCCGCAAATTTCCCGATTTCCTTTTTTTCTTCCGTATTCTGATTCATTCTGGACGCCACTGCAATATCCTTGGCCGCATAATCCATTTCAAGGGCTGTGGCTCCGCCGTGAACCTTCACAAGAAGCTTTTTCTGATCAAGTACTGTCAGATCTCTTCGGATTGTAGACTCTGAGGCACAGAGTCTTTCCTTCAGATCCTGCACCGTCACCGACTTCTCTTCATTGACAATCTGAAGAATCTGTGCGAACCGTTCTTCTGTCAGCATCTTTTCACTCCTTTCCTTTCTTCTTTATAAGTTTATAATACGTTCATTTTCAGTCATAGTCAATCATAATCAGTCATTTTCAATCATTTGAATTCATTTTCAGCAGACTTTACAAAAATACGATTCTGAATTTGTGCATCCCGTCAAAAAGTTTCCTTCCCGGGAAAATTTAACAGCCTTTACCGGCGAAAAAAGCAGCCTTCCACACTGGCACCATCTGACACAATGCCTGTATGTAAAAGACTGCTTTTTTCTCAGTTCCGGTTTCTTTGAAACAGATTATTCTTCCTGAAACAGAGGAGTGGACAAATACCGCTCTCCGGTGTCCGGAAGCAGAGCAACAATCGTTTTTCCTTCATTTTCCGGGCGCTCAGCCTCCTTAATCGCCGCATGAAGCGCAGCGCCGGAGGTTATTCCGGTAAGTATGCCCTCTCTGCGCGCAAGAAGTCTGGCAGCTGCATAGGCCTCCTCCTCTGCAACAGTACAGATCCGATCGTAGATTTTTGTATCCAGAATCTCCGGCACAAATCCGGCTCCTATCCCCATCAGGCCATGAGGGCCTGCTTTTCCTCCGGAGAGAACGGGAGAGCCTGCCGGTTCCACGGCGATTACTTTAAGATCCGGTTTCTGTTCTTTCAGATACCTTCCGGTTCCGGTGATGGTTCCGCCGGTTCCCACACCAGCAACAAACAGATCAATCTTTCCCTCTGTATCTTCCCAGATCTCGGGACCTGTCGTTCTGTAATGCGCTTCCGGATTTGCGGGATTAACAAACTGTCCCAGAACAATCGCATTGTCATTTTCTGCTGCCAGCTCTTCCGCCCTGGCTATGGCTCCGCTCATCCCTTTGCTGCCTTCTGTCAGTACAATCCGGGCGCCATAACCGGCCAGAAGTTTTCTTCGCTCCACACTCATGGTCTCCGGCATGACAAACACCGTCCGGTATCCTCTTGACGCGGCCACCGCCGCCAGACCGATCCCTGTGTTTCCGCTGGTCGGCTCAATGATCAGCGCGCCCGGGCGGATCTTTCCCTGTTTCTCCGCCTCCTGAATCATGCTGAGCGCAGCACGGTCCTTTACGCTTCCTGCCGGATTGAAATATTCCAGCTTTATCAGTATTCTGGCCTTAAGCTGTTTTTCCTGTTCAATATTGGTTACCTCCATCAGAGGGGTTCTTCCAATCAATTCAGTTATGTTTTTATAAATCTTCAATGCTGTGCCTCTCCTTTCGTCTCTGTCTGATGTCTCTTTCTGCAAGGCAGATAGATACGCCTTTATTTTAATTTACCCGCTTCTCAATTACAACATTCACATTCTTTTTGTATATTTTTACGAAACCGGCAAGTTTTTCATTGACTTTTATTGTTAAACATGCTACACTGACACAGTATCAGATCGGAAAGATCTGGACAGTAACTTTTTATTTTCTTATGGAGGTATGCACAATGACAGGTACAGTGAAATGGTTTAACAACCAGAAGGGGTACGGATTCATCTCCGATTCCGAGGGCAACGATATTTTCGTTCACTACTCAGGACTGGTAATGGATGGATTCAAATCCTTAGAAGAAGGCCAGGCTGTCGAATTTGATGTGACAGAAGGCGCAAAAGGACCACAGGCGACAAACGTAGTAAAACTTTAATCAGAATTTTTAATGTACCTTTTAATTATATAAATCAGACAGCATTTAGATTAAAAGCAATACAGAAAAAAACGATTAAGAAGACAGGCTGGACATTTTTTGTCCGGCCTGTCTTCTTTTATACCGCAGGCAGAATTTTCTGCTCATAACGGCAGAAATCCGCGCTGCGGCTCTTTATCCTGTTTTTCAGTCTTATAATTTGATGTTTGACACATACGCCTCCGGAGCTTCCCATACGTCAAATCCGCTTCCCCTTAAAATGTCAACCACTCTTGCCGGGTCATCGCATTTGAGAACCGCCGATGCATCCGCGCCGTTTGCAAAGGCATACATATATTCCACATTGATCTCTCCTTCCATGATCTGGTGCATGGCTTTGCTGAGAGATCCGGTCTCGTGGGGAACACGGAGCGCTACCACGTCTGTCAGCATAGCTGTAATTCCATGTTCTCTGAGAACAGCTTTTCCTTTGTTCGGGTCAGACACAATCATGCGGAGCATTCCGTATTCTGTTGTATCTGCCAGGCTCAATGCCACAATATTTACATCATTCCCTGCAAGGACGGACAGTACCTCGTCCAGTCGTCCCTGACGGTTTTCAAGAAAAACCGATAACTGCTGAATTGTGATTCCCATTCCTGCGCCCTCCTTTTTACAGTTTTCTGTTGTCGATCACGCGGACAGCCTTGCCCTCGCTTCTCTGGATTGATTTCGGCTCAACCAGCTTCACTCGTACAGATACGCCCAGTGCGGTCTTTAATACGCTGGCGATCTTATTTCTCAGGGCATCCAGTTTACGGATCTCGTCTGAGAATACAGCTTCATCCACTTCTACCATAACAGTCAGAACATCCATATTGTCTTCTCTGTCTACAATCATCAGATAGTGCGGCGCTACCGCTCCGCCCATGCTCAGAAGCGCGGTCTCAACCTGAGTCGGGAATACGTTGACTCCACGGATGACTTTCATATCGTCGGTTCTTCCCGTAAACTTGGAGATACGGGGAAGGGTTCTTCCGCATTTGCATGGGGCGTGATTAATGCTTGTCAGATCTTTTGTACGATACCGGATCAGAGGCATTGCCTCTTTTGCAAGTGTTGTGAATACCAGTTCACCTGTCTCTCCGTCCGCACATTTTTCATGAGTCGCCGGATTGAGCACTTCCGGATAGAAATAGTCGGCATGGACATGAAGTCCTTCTTTGTGAATGCAGTCCTGGGCAACGCCGGGTCCTGTCACTTCACACAGTCCATAAATATCGAAACAGTTAATGTGCAGAATACTCTCGATCTTCTTGCGCATCTCCTCGGTCCAGGGCTCTGCCCCGTGGATTCCGGCCTTGAGCTTCAGGCGGTCTACCACACCTGCCTCTGCCAGAGATTCTGCCAGGTAAAGAGCGTAGGAAGGGGTACACGCAAATGCAGTCGCTCCCAGATCCTCCATACACATCATCTGCCGTTTCGTATTTCCCGCTGACATCGGGATTGCGGTCGCTCCCAGAGCCTTTGCTCCGAAATCCAGCCCCATACCGCCTGTGAACAGTCCGTATCCATAGCATACATGAATAATGTCCTCAGAGGTAAGACCTGCCATGGTAAGACCTCTGGCCACGCATTCGCCCCATACATCAACGTCTTTCTGTGAATAAGGCGCAATCGTCAGCTTTCCTGTTGTACCGGAAGTCCCCTGTACACGGACTACATCTTTCATGGGAATTGCCAGAAGACCGAACGGATAATTATTCTTCAGATCTTCTTTTGTCGTGAAAGGAAGCTTTTCGATATCCTCGATAGATTTGATATCTCCGGGCTCCACCCCTCTCTGCTGCATTTTCTTCCGGTAAAATTCAACATTGTCATACACCCTGCGCACTACATCTACAAGGCGTCTGCTCTGCAGGTCCGCCATCTCGTCCCTGCTCATACACTCAATTTTCGGATCACGGATCCGCTCAACCCAGTTTTCTAATGATACTCCAGCCATTTTGTTTCTCCTTTAATATTTTTGCGGCAGACTGCAAAATGGTATAAAATCTGCCCCCTGCTTCCTCCCGGGTACAGGCTCTTTTACAGCTCAGACTCTTCCACCAGTTTTACTTCCGCATTTTTTAAAACCTGTTCTGCTTTCTGAAAATCATCTGTGTGGAACACAATAACCGGCGCCTTTTCCTCCCGGATGACAAAAGAGTAAATATAGTTTACATTAATCTCACCGTCGGCAAGAATTTTGAGCATCTGGTTCAGATTGCCCTTTTCATCTTTCAGTTCTGCCCCAATCACATCATTTACTCTTGTTACAAATCCCTTCTGAGTCAGGCTTTCTTTTGCTTTTGCCGGATCATCGACCACCAGACGGAGGATACCGAACTCCGGCGTATCAAACGTTGAGATCGCACGGATATTGACGTGGGACTCTGTCAGCACAGAAGTCACCCGCATCATGCTTCCCGGCTGGTTTTCAACAAATACCGATATCTGTTTGATCACTGATATCACCGCCTTTCTTGCTCTTTATTCAGGCACTCTTAAAGAGTGTAGCCTACGTCAAATGCCTTTTTGTTAATCTCTATTGTTTTCGGCGGTACGGTTTTTTCAATTACCTCGTACCACTGTTCTTTTGTAAAGTCCATATGCTGCGCGGCAACCCCCAGCACAATCAGGTTGAATACTTTCGGGTTCCCCAGTTTTTTTGACTCCTCTGTGGCATCTACCCGGTACACCTTGTACTCTTTTTCCAGATCTTCCAGAATATGTTCCGGATACTGCGCTGCTCCGATCACTACCGGCATGGGGTCAATGCGCCAGTCATTTACAATCAGCACACCGTCCTTTTTCAGGAAATGTGCGTACCGCAGCGCTTCCAGACGCTCAAAGGCGATAATCACATCTGCCTGGCCTTCTTCTACAATAGGTTCTGCAACCTTGTCTCCGTAACGGACAAAGGTTACAACACTTCCGCCTCTCTGTGCCATTCCATGAACCTCGGAAAGTTTTACATCATATCCTCCCGCAATAGTGAGTCCGCCCAGGATTCTGCTGGTCAGAAGGGTTCCCTGTCCGCCTACGCCGACAATCATAATATTTTTTACTGCCATCTTACTCCCCCTCCTTTACAAGCTCAATCGCTCCGAATTTGCACAGTGACTCGCACAGTCCGCAGCCGGTGCACATTGTATCGTCAATGTGAATTGTTCCATCAGCGTTTTTCGTCATGGCCGGGCATCCCGGTTTCATGCACATGCCGCACTTTTTACATTTGTCTTCATGGGCAATGTAAAGAGGTTTCTTTCTCTTATCCAGAAGAACACAGGGAGTCTTTGTAATAATCACGGACACTTCGTCTTTCGCTGTCTCCTCTTTGACCGTTTTCTCCAGAAGCGGCAGATCAAAGGCATTGACCTCGTATACGTTCTTCACGCCCATTGCCCGGCAGAGTGCCGGAATATTAATGGCATATGTAGGATCTCCCTGCAGGGTTTTTCCGGTTGCAGCGTGATCCTGGTGGCCGGTCATTCCGGTTGTAGAATTATCCATAATAATCACAGTGCCTGTTGCGTTGTTATATACCATATTCATCAGAGAGTTAACTCCGGTATGAAGGAACGTAGAATCACCGATCACAGCCACCCAGTTCTTGATATATTCTTTTCCTTTTGCTTTTTCCATTCCATGAAGCGTGGAAATACTGGATCCCATACACATAGTTGTATCAATTACGCTCAGGGGGGCAACCGCTCCCAGTGTGTAGCAGCCGATATCGCCTGCCGCATGCATTTTCAGTTTGTTCAGTACATAGAATACGCTGCGGTGCGGACATCCCGGGCAGAGGATCGGCGGTCTTCCCGGCGCCTCGGCCGGAGCCTTAATATCCAGTTTTTCTTTTAAAATAGCCTCCCGGAGCATATTGGCGCTGTACTCGCCCTGAACAGTTAAGATCTCCTTGCCGGTCGCCTGGATTCCCCAGGATTTTACCTGTTCTTCGATCACCGGATCCAGTTCCTCTACAATATACAGCTTCTCTACTTTTGATGCGAATTCTTCGATCAGCTTTCTCGGCAGCGGATTAACCATGCCCAGCTTCAGCACAGAAGCTTCCGGAAGCGCTTCCTTTACATACTGATAAGGGATTCCGCTTGTAATAACGCCGATTTTTGTATCATTCATTTCAACAGTATTAATCGGCAGTGTGTTTGCCGCCTCGGCAAGTTCATTGTTCCGCTTTTCAATCTCAATATGACGGAATTTGGCGTTGCCCGGCATCATAACATTTTTCCGGACATTTTTCTCATACGGTTTATCTTCCGGTTCCACACGCTCTTTCAGTTCCACCAGTCCCTGGGAATGAGCCAGTCTGGTCGTTGTGCGGAAAATAAAGGGGCGGTCAAACTGCTCGCTCAGTTCAAAGGCGATTTTAAAGAAATCTTTCGCCTCTGCGCTGTCAGAAGGCTCAATAACCGGTATCTGTGCCGCTCTTGCCACCATCCTTGTATCCTGTTCGTTCTGGGAGCTGTAAAGTCCCGGATCATCTGCCACTACAAGGACAAGTCCTCCGTTGACTCCCATGTAGGATACAGAATAAAGAGGATCCGCCGCCACGTTCAGACCTACATGCTTCATACAGGCCATAGCCCGGACTCCCGCCAGGCTGGCGCCAACCGCCACCTCTGTAGCCACTTTCTCATTGGGCGCCCATTCTTCATACACGTCGTCCCTGTACTGAACAAGATATTCACTGATCTCGGTACTGGGTGTGCCGGGATATGCGGAAGAGACTTTTACCCCCGCTTCGTATGCTCCTCTGGCAATCGCCTCATTGCCAAGCATAATTACTTTTTCTGCCATATCACAGTCCATCCTTTCGTAAATCTGTTACTCTCTTTGCCTTTCCTTCAAATCGCTGAAGGGAATTCGGGGCAACCAGTTTCAGCTGTGTTGCCAGTCCAAGCTGTGCCTTCAGCGCAGCCTTAATTCTTCCTTCCAGCTCACTGAGTTTCGAATAGCTGTCAAGCAGCCTGTCATCAATCAGCTCTACCGTAATTGTCATCACATCCAGACGGTTCTTTCTCTCCACAAGGATCTCGTAGTGAGGTCCGATCTCATCAATCTTAAGCAGAACCTCTTCAATCTGTGTCGGGAAGACGTTTACGCCGCGGATAACAAGCATGTCGTCCGCACGTCCGGAAAGGTTTTCCATTCTGCAGGTGGTCCTTCCGCATTTACACGGTTCGTACATCAGCCTTGTCAGATCACCGGTACGGTACCTTACCAGCGGCAGGGCTTCCTTGCCCAGGCAGGTCACTACAAGTTCTCCCAGCTCTCCCGGAGGAAGCACCTCCTCTGTTTCCGGATTGATGATCTCCGGAATGAACCAGTCTTCATTTATGTGCATTCCGCACAGTTCCGTACACTCTCCGGCCACACCGGGTCCGCACAGTTCGCTCATGCCGTAGTTCTGGGTACAGACGAACTGATCGCCCCAGACTTTATGCATTTCATCCCGCATGGGCTCTGTCATTCCTTCACCGCCGAACAGACCGATATGAAGCTTCAGATCCTTTGTGGGATCAATCCCTCTCTTCCTTACCTCCTCGCCCAGATGCAGCGCATAGGACGGCGTAGCAACCAGCAGAGTTACACCCATATCCTGAAGAAACATTATCTGCTTGTTTGTATTTCCGGATGACATGGGAATTACAGACGCCCCGATCTTCTCCAGGCCGCCGTGAAGTCCAAGAGCTCCGGTAAAAGTGCCGTATCCAAATGAAATCTGAGCCACATCGTTCGCTGTGGCTCCTCCCATACAGGCCAGCCTTGCCACGTTATTCAGCCACATATCCAGATCATTCTTTGTATATCCTACCACAGTCGGTTTGCCTGTTGTTCCGGAACTGGCATGATACCGCACAATTTCTTTTTTATCCACTGCAAAAAGGCCATCCGGGTAATTATCCCGGAAATCTGTTTTATATGTAAAAGGCATCCTGCGCAGATCATCTAATGTCTTTATATCTTCCGGTCTGACGCCTGCCGCATCCATCTTCCTGCGGTATGGTTTTACCCGGTCGTAAATATAGCGGACCGTTTCTTTGAGTTTTGCAAGCTGAATCGCTTCGATCTCGCTTCTCGGCAGAGTTTCCTCCTTTGCCCATATCATGTTCAAACTACCTCCTTCGACTAAACATTCGTCTTTTTTCAGTATATCATAATACTTTGCCGAATTAAAGTGTAAAATTTGAATTTGTGGGTGTAGAAGCGTCCGCCGGGGAGTCCGGGTATGGTGCCGGA
>USFD01000048.1 GCA_900553885.1 uncultured Ruminococcus sp. | reverse complement strand
ATTTAATACAGGACGCAGTTCTACTTCTGTCTCCGCCGGGCTGGGCTATGTTGCGGCCCGGGAACTGTCCGGGGAAAACTACAGCGTAATTTCTATTATCGGAGACGGCTCTATGACAGGAGGCATGGCTTATGAAGCCCTGAACAATGCGTCCCATCTGAAGAGTAATTTTATAATTGTATTGAATGATAACAATATGTCTATTTCTGAAAATGTGGGAGGCATGTCGCGGTATCTCAACGGGCTGCGGACCGCCCAGGCATACACAGGGCTGAAAAGAGGAGTGGAAGATACTCTGAAAAAGTTCCCCAGGGGAGGGGAGCGGATTATCAGCCAGGTAAAGCGGACCAAAAGCGGCATTAAGCAGCTCTTTGTCCCGGGAATGTTTTTTGAAGATATGGGCATCACTTATCTGGGGCCTGTGGACGGACATGATGTGCGCAGGCTGGTGCGGGTACTTCACGAGGCAAGGCGGGTGAATCATGCGGTTCTGGTTCATGTCATTACCAAAAAAGGAAAAGGATACGGACCGGCAGAGGAGAACCCATCCCGCTTTCACGGGACAGGTCCCTTCGAAATAGAGAGTGGAGCGCCAAAGGATAAAAGTACTGAAGATTCCTATACAGACGTCTTTTCCAAAGTAATGGCGGATATAGGAAAACATGATGAAAAAGTTGTCGCGATTACAGCGGCGATGGCAGATGGAACCGGCCTTTCCAGGTTTGCAAGGATGTTTCCGAAGCGTTTCTATGATGTTGGAATTGCGGAAGAGCATGCCATGACTTTCGCCGCCGGGCTTGCGGCCGGAGGGATGAAGCCTGTTTTTGCCGTGTATTCTTCCTTCCTGCAGAGGGCTTTTGATCAGACGATCCATGACGTCTGTCTTCAGAATCTTCCGGTTGTGATTGCTGTGGACCGGGCAGGACTAGTAGGAAGCGACGGGGAAACCCATCAGGGTGTGTTTGATCTGTCTTATCTGTCTATGATACCGAATCTGACCATAATGTCTCCGAAGAACCGCTGGGAGATGGCGGATATGCTGCGGTTTGCCGTTGATTTTTCAGGTCCTGTGGCTCTGCGCTATCCGCGCGGGACTGCATACGGGGGCCTGAGGCAGTTCCGTGCGCCTGTGGAATACGGGAAAAGCGAGATCCTGTATGAAGAAGGAGATATTGCCGTGATTTTTGTAGGGCATATGTCGGAACTTGCGGAACAGGTGCGTATGGAACTCAAAGACACAGGATATGCCTGTACACTGGTAAATGCCAGATTTGTGAAGCCGCTGGATACACAGATGCTGGAAGATCTTGCGGAGGATCACAGCCTGTTTGTAACTATAGAAGAAAATGTGCTGGCAGGAGGATTCGGAGAGCAGGTACTGGAATATGTGAACCGGGCGAAACTGAATGTCTGTGTCCGCAATATAGCCATTTCAGATGATTATGTGGAACACGGAAATGTTGCGTTGCTCCGGAGGGAAGTAGGACTGGATAAAGATGTGATTGTAAAGCAGGTAGTCTCGGACTATCTGATGATAAAGGAAAGATAATATGAAAGAACGTTTGGATGTATTGCTTGTAAAAAGAAATCTGGCAGAGTCCAGGGAGAAAGCCAAGGCAGTAATTATGTCGGGAAATGTATTCGTGGACGGACAGCGGGAAGACAAGGCAGGTACGACATTTTCACCGGAGGTCAGTATAGAGGTGAAAGGGCATACTCTGCCTTACGTGAGCAGAGGCGGCCTGAAGCTGGAAAAAGCCCTTGCCGTATTTGACGTGAATGTGAAGGACAAAGTCTGTACGGATGTAGGGTCTTCCACAGGCGGCTTTACCGACTGCATGCTCCAGAACGGCGCCTCCAAAGTATATGCCATAGATGTAGGCCGGGGACAGCTGGACTGGAAACTGCGGCAGGATCCCCGGGTGATCTGTATGGAAAAGACAAACATAAGGTACGTAACCCCGGAGGACATCGGAGAGCCCATCGATTTTTCCTCCATAGATGTTTCTTTTATTTCTCTTACAAAAGTGCTGGAGCCGATCCGGAATTATCTGAAGGAAGACGGAGAGATTGTGGCTCTGATCAAACCTCAGTTTGAAGCCGGCAGAGAAAAAGTGGGGAAAAAAGGTGTGGTCAGAGACAGGGCGGTTCACCGGGAAGTAATACAGAAAGTCGCAGATTATGCGCAGCATATCGGTTTTGGCGTAATGGAGCTGGACTATTCACCGATCCGGGGACCGGAAGGAAATATCGAATATCTGATTCACCTGAAAAAGGGAGCAGAGAGCATGGAAAAAGACATGGAAAAGGCTGTGGCTTCGGTAACAGATAAGGCATTTGAAGAACTGGCAAAATGATAAGAGGTTGGACAGAACATGGATTCTTTTTATATCATTACAAACATGCTGAAAGATAAGGATCTGCAGATTACAAATGAGATTCGGGCTTATATAGAAAGCAGAGGAAAACGCTGCATTCTCTGCCGGAAAGACAGGGAAGGCCATATTATTCCGGGTACGGTTCCGGATGATGCACAGTGCGGACTTGTGCTTGGAGGAGACGGCACGCTGATCCGGGCTGTCCGGGATCTGGGGAAGAGAAAACTTCCTCTCCTGGGAATTAATCTGGGAACCGTAGGTTATCTGACTGATGTGGAGCTGAAAGATTACCGGCAGGCTCTCGACCGTCTGTTTGTATGTGATCCCATCGTAGAAGAACGGATGATGATTCAGGGTGTGTTCCGGGACGGGGAAAAGGATCTGGCTCTGAATGATATTGTCCTTGCAAGAGAAGGAAAAATAAGAATTGTCAAATTTCACATTTACGTAAACGGTACTCTGCTGAATACCTATCTTGCAGACGGAGTGATTATTTCCACCCCTACCGGGAGCACCGGATACAATCTTTCTGCCGGAGGACCTGTTGTAGAACCTACGGCCCGTCTTATGGTGATTACTCCGATCTGTTCACATGCCCTTAATACAAGCAGCATCGTACTTTCGGAAGAGGATGTTATAGAAATCGAAATCTGTGAAGGCAGGTACGGGAAAAAGGAGCATGTATCGCTTTGTTTTGACGGGGCAGAGCAGATGACACTGGTTACCGGGGAGCGGGTTCAGATCCGGAAGGCGGCGGAGACAGCCCGTCTGATCAAGCTGGGCAGAGAGAGTTTCATGAAAACTATGCGGGAAAAAATGAAAGGAAATTAGAAGATGAAAGTAAGTCGTCATGCAAAAATCATAGAACTGATCAGCCAGTATGATATTGAAACGCAGGAAGAACTGGCGGAATACCTGAATAATGCCGGCTTTAAAGTCACTCAGGCAACGGTTTCCCGGGATATCAGAGATCTGAAGCTGACCAAGATTTCCACAAACGGAGGAAAACAGAAATATGTGATCCATAAACAGGAAGAACGGGGAATGAGTGAAAAGTATATCCGTGTTCTGAAGGATGGATATGTCTCCATGGATATGGCGCAGAATATTCTGGTCATAAAAACGGTGTCGGGAATGGCGATGGCAGTTGCTGCCGCGATTGATGCCATGAACTGGAACGAGGTTGTAGGCTGTATTGCAGGAGACGATACGATTATGTGCGCGATCCGTACAGTAGATGACACGACGGCAGTAATGGAAAAGATACGGAAAATTGTTTCAAAAGAATTGTAGGGAACAACTATGTTACAGAATCTTCATGTAAAAAATCTTGCGTTGATTGATGAGACAGAAGTGGAGTTCGGCCCGGGCCTGAATATCCTGACCGGAGAGACCGGAGCGGGAAAGTCTATTCTGCTCGGATCGGTTCAGCTTGCATTGGGCGGCCGCTACAGCGCTGAGCTGCTCCGCAGCGGGGCGAAAAGCGGATTAGTCGAGCTTACATTTTCTGTGGAGGATGAAAGAATCCGGCAGCGGCTTGAGGAAATGGATATCGAGCCGGAGGAGGGAATGCTCACTTTAAGCCGGAAACTGACGGAAGGCCGCAGTGTGTGCAGAATCAACGGTGAAACGGTAAATATGAGTATTTTGAAAGAGGCGGCCAGTCTTCTGATTGACATACATGGACAGCATGACAGCCAGAGTCTGCTTCAGCGCAGAAACCATCTTTCTCTTCTGGATCTCTTTGGAAAAGAGGAGATCTACCCTCTGAAAGAGGAAATGGCTGCTGCTTATAAAAAATATCAGGAACTTGTAAAAAAGAGAGACGCCTCTTCCATGGATGCGGAGAGCAGGGCAAGGGAGCTTGATCTTGCAAGATATGAGGTCACTGAGATTGAAGAGGCGGCTCCGCTTCCGGGGGAGGATACAGATCTGGAAGAACTGTATCACAGGATGGTACAGAGCCGGAAAGTGACAGAGGCAGTGGCAGAGTCTTACCGGTATACCGGAGAAGACGCTCAGGGCAATGCCAGTGATCTGTTAAGCAGGGCAATCCGTGCGCTGCAGGAGATTGCAGAAATTGACAGCCAGGGGGAAAAGCTATGCGCACAGCTGTCAGAAATCGACAGTCTTCTTAATGATTTTAACCGGGAGCTTGCCGAATATGCAAAAAGCTTTGATTTTTCGGAAGAAGAATTCAGAGATACGGAGGAGCGCCTGAATGTGCTGAATCATCTGAAGGCAAAATATGGAAAGACAATTCCGGATGTTCTGGAATATTGCGAGGAAAAGAAGAGAAGAATAGAAGAACTGGAAGACTATGATTCCTTCCTTGGGCGGATCCGGACGGAAACGGAAGCTGCTGAAAAGCATGCCGCACAGATCGCATCCCGGCTGCATAAGGCGAGAACCGGAGCGGCTGACATATTTGCCAGAGAAATACGGGAACAGATGTCGGAACTGAATTTTATGGATACCAGACTGGAACTCAGGATTTCTGATCTGGGTCATTACACCGCCTCCGGTAGTGACGAGGCAGAGTTTTATCTGGCAACCAATCCCGGGGAACCGTTGAAACCACTTGGAAATATTGCTTCCGGAGGTGAACTGTCCAGGGTAATGCTGGCCATCAAAGCAGTTCTTGCAGGAGAAGAAGATACGCCTACATTGATTTTTGATGAAATTGATACAGGAATTTCCGGGATAACAGCTGGGAAGGTAGGAGAAAAGCTTCGGCTTATCTCGGAAAACCGGCAGGTTATCTGTATTACTCATCTTCCCCAGATTGCGGCGGTTTCAGACTTCCATTATCTGATACAGAAAGAAACAGATGGAAACAGCGTGGAAACCAGAATCACCGCTCTGGATGATGAATCTTCTGTACAGGAACTGGCACGTATGCTGGGCGGCGCAAATGTTACCGGGAAAATACTGGAAAGTGCAAGAGAAATGAAGGAATTGGCAAAGCGGGAAAGATAATACCAGTGTGAAATACAGAGAAGCCACACATACTAGAAACGGATACAGAGATGTATCCGTTTTTTGTTTGCAGTCCGGACATACAGCGACAGATGTACAGCTCTGCCGTGGAGACCGGCCTACGGAGAAGGCGGAACTGTGCGGCAGAAAGAACAATGCTCCGTCGGAGACGGTGCGGAAAGGATGGGTAACAGCATGAGAAAAGGATGTGAAACTACAATATGATACAGAAGCAAAAAAAGAGACGGACGCTCCGTCCTTCAGAACTGTTTCTGTGTGCACTGGCAGCGGCCTGCCTTGTATTGCCTGCTTCATTTGCCGCATTCGGTGGAATTCAGCCT
Organism: uncultured Ruminococcus sp.; assembly: GCA_900553885.1. Classification (GTDB taxonomy): domain Bacteria; phylum Bacillota; class Clostridia; order Lachnospirales; family Lachnospiraceae; genus Mediterraneibacter. The sequence goes on along the minus strand of USFD01000048.1, from coordinate 18,904 downwards.
CAGCAGGCAAATGTGAACGCTGCGGGAACAGACACGGATACCGTTCTGCTGGGAGGCATGCCGGTGGGGATTTATATGGAGACAGACGGAGTTATGGTACTGAACACGGAAACGATAGAGGGAATGGACGGTAGTTTTTATGAACCGGCGCATAATCTGGTGAAGGCCGGGGATTATATCACAGCTGTAAATGACCGGAAAATAGACGGCAAAGCGGATCTCCTGGAGGAAGTGGAAAAGATTGACGGCGAAAATGTGATTCTTACGATCCGCAGAGGGAAAGAATTTCTGGATGTGAAGATTCATCCGGTGGAATATGAAACAGGAGAATACCGTCTGGGGATATGGGTGAGAGACAATGTACAGGGCCTGGGGACCATAACTTTTCTTACCGGGCAGAGCAGATTCGGCGCCCTGGGACATGGCATTCATGACACGGATACCAATGTTCTGATGTCAATTTCCGACGGCACGGTTTACCGCACAAGCATACAGGATGTTACAAAGGGATCAGACGGAAATCCGGGAAGCATGGAAGGGATTATTATTTACAATAATTTCAACGTACTGGGCACCATTGACAAAAATACGGATGCAGGCATATATGGAACAATCGACAGAATCGGCGATCTGTTTGAGGAACAGATTCCCATAGAGACCGCAAAAAAAGAAGAAATTGTCAAAGGAGATGCCACCATCCGCTGCTTTGTCGACAATGAAATCAGAGAGTATGAGATTCAGGTGACAGATATCGACATGTCCGGGAGCGAAATCAACAAAGGCCTGGTTATAAAAGTGACGGATGAGGAACTGCTGGAAAAAACAGGAGGTATTATCCAGGGGATGAGCGGAAGCCCTATTATACAGAATGGAAAGCTGATCGGTGCCGTAACGCATGTATTTGTACAGGATTCGACGATGGGATATGGCATATTTATAGAAAATATGCTGAAACAGGCAGAATAGTCTTTTATGTCGAAAAAATTGTCGAAATAGTGTTACAAAATCTCCTTGATTCCGCAAATTTGTCCGGATATAATAAGCAGGTGGCGTTTTCAAAGCTGGTTCTCAAGAGCGAGGGAGAGAAGAGAATGGAGCATTTGAATGTGGCCATCGCTGATGATAATCAGAAAATTCTTGATGTGCTGGAAAATATTATCAGTATGGATAAAGAACTGAATCTGGTTGGAAAAGCGAAAAATGGTGAGGAGATGTGTCAGATTATTAAAGACAGACAGCCGGACGTCGTTCTTCTCGACTTGATTATGCCGAAAATGGACGGATTGACGGTAATGGAACAGGTGAATCGGGATCATTCTGTCAATAAACGCCCATATTTTATCGTGATCACAGCGGTTGGCCAGGAAAGGATTACAGAAGATGCCTTTAACAAAGGCGCAAATTACTACGTTATGAAGCCGTTCAACAACGAAGTGCTGCTGGACAGGATAAAATCCGTCAGAAAAATGTTCCGTAATAATGAAAAGAAAAACGAGGATGGGAGACTGGAAGGTACAGCCAGAGGAGAGGATCTGGAAAACCGGGTGACGAATATGCTGCATGAGATCGGTATTCCGGCTCATATTAAAGGATATCATTACCTGAGAGATGCAATTATTATGGCAGTAAAAGATATGGATGTGCTCAATGCTATAACAAAGATTCTGTATCCGACAGTTGCAAAAAAATATCAGACAACCTCAAGCCGTGTGGAGAGAGCGATCCGTCACGCTATCGAGGTGGCATGGAGCCGGGGAAAACTGGATACTCTGGATGAACTGTTTGGATATACAGTAAGCACAGGGAAGGGAAAACCCACAAATTCTGAATTTATAGCGCTGATTGCCGACACAATTCAGCTGGAGTACAAAAAGAAGGGCGGTATCTGAAGGCGGATGCCGGAAATTAGTATGGTAAAGCGATAAAATTCTTTCCAATATGTCTGAAATGAGGTATAATATTCAATAGTGAAATGCCCTGTGGCGATTAATGCAGAAAACGGAGGATAGTATATGAAAAACATTTTATTTGCGTCTTCAGAATGTGTGCCTTTTATCAAGACAGGAGGTCTTGCTGATGTTGTGGGTTCACTTCCCAAAGAATTCGACAAAGAAAAATATGATGTGCGCGTTGTACTCCCCAAATATACCTGTATGAAGCAGGAGTGGAAGGATAAGCTGGAATACGTTACCCATTTTTATATGGACATTGCGGGACAGAATCAGTATGTCGGCGTGCTGAAAACAGTTCTCAATGATATTACGTTCTATTTTATCGATAACGAACATTATTTCAGCGGTTTTGCACCGTACGATGGGGATCCGAAGTGGAATATCGAGAAGTTCGCCTTTTTCTCAAAGGCGGCTCTGAGTATCCTTCCTGTTATCGGATTCCGTCCGGATCTGATCCACTGTCATGACTGGCAGACCGGTCTGATTCCGGTTTATCTGGACAATTTCAGATACCTGGGCGAATACTACAGGGGAATTGCCACGGTTATGACCATTCATAATCTGAAATTCCAGGGTGTATGGGATACAAAAACAGTCAAAGGCATTACCGGCCTTCCGGATTACTATTTCGTACCGGATAAAATGGAGGCATATAAGGATGCGAATCTGTTAAAAGGCGGTATTGTCTATGCGGATAAGGTTACAACTGTCAGCAACAGTTATGCGGAAGAGATTAAGACTCCGTTTTACGGAGAAGGACTGGACGGCCTTATGTCTGCAAGATCCAATGATCTGTGCGGTATTGTAAACGGACTGGATTATGATGACTGGAATCCGGAGACAGACTGGAGAATTGCAAAGAATTTTGGTATTGATAATTTCAGAAAGAATAAACCGCTGAATAAGACGGCGCTGCAGGAGGAACTGGGACTGAATAAGGATTCTCATGTGATGCTGATCGGTATGGTGTCCCGTCTTACTGATCAGAAGGGATTTGATCTGGTAGACTATGTAATGGATGAACTGTGTCAGGATGCGGTACAGATTGTGGTACTGGGAACCGGAGATGTGAAGTATGAGAATATGTTCCGGCATTTCGCATGGAAATATTCCGGAAGAGTGTCAGCGAATATTTATTATTCAGATGAGCTTTCGCATAAGATTTATGCATCCTGTGACGCTTTTCTTATGCCGTCTCTGTTTGAACCCTGCGGCCTCAGCCAGCTTATGAGCCTCCGTTACGGAACTCTTCCCATTGTCAGGGAAACCGGCGGCCTGAAAGACACGGTTGAGCCGTATAACGAATACGAGAAGACGGGTACAGGATTCAGCTTCTGCAATTACAACGCTCATGAGATGCTGAACACAGTCCGTTATGCAGAGAGAATCTATTATGACAGAAAGAGAGACTGGAATAAGATTGTAGAGCGCGCTATGAGTCAGGATTTTTCATGGAAAAATTCTGCGGCAAACTATGAGAATCTTTATAGAAGTCTGATCGGTGAGTAGGAGAGTACTTACAGCATGAAAATCATAGACAGATTGAGCGAAGACAGAATACACATATCTTTTGAGATATTTCCTCCTAAAACGGAGGAAGGATTGGACAGTGTAATTGCAGCGGTGGATAAGATGGCAGAACTCGATCCTGCATTTATAAGCGTTACATACGGCGCCGGCGGAGGCACCAGCAAAAATACGGCAAAAATCGCATCTCATATAAAAGATCAGCTTCATGTGTTAAGTCTGGCACACCTGACCTGTGCGTCTTCCACAAAGGAGGAGGTCAGAGAGGTGATCGAAAACCTGAAAAGTCTTGGGATTGAGAATATCCTCGCATTGCGCGGGGATATTCCGGCGAATGTGACGTTCCCGGATGAGGACAGGTTCCGGTATGCCAGTGAACTGGTGCAGGAAATAAAAAAACATGGAGATTTTTGTATTGGTGCGGCGTGCTATCCGGAAGGACATGTGGAAAACGAACATAAAGCCGATGACATCAGATATCTGAAACAGAAAGTAGACAGCGGGGTGGATTTCCTTACAACACAGATGTTTTTTGACAATGATATCCACTATAATTTCCTTTACCGCATCCGGGAGGCCGGTATTACGGTACCTGTGCTTCCGGGGATTATGCCTATAACCAGTGCTTCCCAGATGAAGCGCAGCCAGGAACTTTCAGGAACTGTTTTTCCGCGCAGATTTCTGGCTATTCTGGACCGGTTCGGCGGATCTCCTGCTGCTATGAAGCAGGCGGGGATCGCGTATGCGACGGATCAGATCATTGATCTTCTGGCAAACGGGGTAAAGAACATTCATATTTATACCATGAACCGTCCGGATGTGGCGGCGGCAATTATGGATAATCTGTCTGAGATAATTAAGGTTTAGGTGGCAGCAATGGATAAGAAGATACAGGAGGCCATCCGATATCTTGGAATTAAAAAAGGTGCGGCAGATGCAAAGACCTGCGCTTTGGTTGAAAGCTCATTTCAGGAGCTGATGAAGGAAGCGCAGCCCAAATCAATCTGCCGCATTTTTGAATTACAGGAGCTCGGAGAAGGAGCCGTTCAAATTGGAAAACTGAAAATAGAAAGCACAAGCCTGGCGAGAAATCTGAAAAACTGCCGCAGGGCGGTTCTTTTCGGAGCTACACTGGGAACGGGGACGGACAGGCTGATTACCCGTACCGGATTAAAGGATATGGCCAGAGCAGTCGCTCTTCAGGCATGTGCGGCAGCTCTGCTTGAGGAGTACTGTGATGAATGTCAGGAAAAAATTGCTCTTGAACTGGAAAAAGAAGGGGGATATTTACGGCCGCGGTTCAGTCCCGGTTACGGTGATTTTGATATCAGTTATCAGGAGCCGATTATGCGGATGCTGGACTGTGCAAAACAGATCGGCCTGAGCATGACAGAAGGGTGTATGATGACACCTACAAAATCAGTTACTGCTGTAATTGGTATCAGTCCGGTTAAGGAGCGCTGTCCGGTACAGGGATGTGAGGCATGCAGCAGTACCGACTGCCCTTACCGCAGATGACAGGTCAGAGCCGGGAGACACTGCAAAAAGGAGTCCCGGACAGCGGCCGGTCAGAGAAGCGGGAACAGGGAAAACACGGTTCGGTATTAGACAGTAGTACAGCAGAAAGGATAGATAAGGAACAGATTATGATACAAAAACGACTTGGAAAAGAACTGCTTTTTTTTGATGGCGGAATGGGAACACTTCTTCAGGAAAAGGGACTGGAGCCGGGAGAACTTCCAGAGCTGTGGAATATCACGCATCCGGATGAGATCTGCAGTATACACAGACGCTATATGGAGGCCGGCAGCGACATTGTCCTGACGAACACGTTCGGTGCAAATGCCCTGAAATTTCATGATGATTCCTGTTCGCTGGAAGAAATTATCCATGCGGCTGTGGGCCATGTAAAAACTGCGGCAGAGCAGTGCGGCAGAGCGGACAGCGTCCTGACCGCCCTGGATGTAGGCCCCACGGGAAAACTGCTTAAGCCCATGGGAGATCTGGAATTCGAGACAGCATATGAGGCATTCCGCGAGGTGATGATTCTGGGAGAAAAGGCAGGCGCGGATCTGATACATATTGAGACTATGAGCGATACTTATGAATTGAAAGCTGCCGTACTTGCTGCGAAAGAGAATACATCTCTTCCTGTCTTCGCAACGGCAATTTTTGATGAAAGAGGAAAACTGCTTACCGGAGCGGATGTGCCCGCAGTTGTTGCGCTCCTGGAAGGATTGAGAGTGGACGCCCTTGGAATAAACTGCGGTATGGGCCCGGAACAGATGATTTCGGTTCTGGAACAGCTCCTGAAGTACACCTCACTTCCGGTTATCGTAAAGCCAAATGCAGGACTGCCAAGGCAGAGAGACGGGCAGACTGTCTATGATGTGTCGCCGGAAGAATTTGCCGGAGTAATGGAACAGATTGTTAAAATGGGAGCCGCCGCTGTAGGAGGCTGCTGCGGCACGACCCCGGAACATATCCGTGCCATGATCGGAAGATGCAGAGACATTCCCGTGGTTCCTGTAAAAGAAAAAGAATTTACCATAGTGTCTTCCTATGGATCAAGCGTCTTTCTCGGAACCGGATCCAGGATTATTGGCGAGCGGATTAATCCTACAGGAAAGAAACGGTTTAAGCAGGCCCTGAAGGAACACGATATTGATTATATTCTGAGAGAAGGGATCGAACAGGAAGAGAAAGGCGCCCACATTCTGGACGTCAACGTAGGTCTCCCGGATATTGATGAGACCGCTATGATGAAAGAAGCTGTTACCGGCCTGCAGAGTGTTACAAGCCTTCCTCTCCAGATCGATACGGTGGATCCTTCTGCCATGGAGGCTGCTCTGCGGCTTTATAACGGAAAGGCCATGGTGAATTCTGTCAGCGGCAAACAGGAATCCATGGATCAGGTGTTCCCGCTGATTGCCAGATACGGAGGCGTTGTGATCGGGCTGACACTGGACGAAAACGGAATCCCGGCAGATGCAGAAGGCAGGGTGCGTATAGCGGAAAAAATTATACATGAAGCAGCCGGATACGGCATTAAAAAGAAGGACATCGTAATTGATGCACTTGCCATGACGATAAGTTCAGAGCCGGAGGGAGCAAAAGTGACGCTGGAGACGCTGCGCAGACTCCGGGATGAAGTCGGAGTGTGCACGGTACTTGGTGTATCGAACATTTCCTTCGGGCTGCCAAGCCGTCCTATAGTGAATGCGGCATTCTATACCATGGCCATGCAGAACGGACTGAGTGCAGGAATCATCAATCCGGCCTCTGAGGATATGATGAAGTCATGGTATGCGTTTCATGCATTGATGAATCTGGACCGGAACTGCGAGAAGTATATTGAAAAATATGCCTCGGCTGCCACAGCGGCAGTGAAGGTTCCTTCTTCCGCGGAGCAGGGCGGCATTACTTTACAGACAGCTATAGAAAAAGGCCTGAAAGACGATGCCCGTACAGCGACCCTGTCTCTGGCAGAGACAGAGGCACCTCTGGACATTATCAATACGGAACTGATTCCGGCTCTCAACCGTGTGGGCGACGGGTTTGAAAAAGGCACAGTTTTCCTTCCTCAGCTTCTGATGAGCGCAGAAGCTGCAAAAAGCGCATTTGCAGTTCTGAAGGATCGGATGGACAGCAGCGGGGAGGTCCAGGAAAAGAAAGGGACCATTGTACTGGCAACTGTGAAAGGAGACATCCATGATATCGGGAAAAACATTGTAAAGGTTCTTCTGGAGAACTACAGCTTTTATGTAATTGACCTGGGAAAAGATGTGCCTCCGGAAACGATTGCGGAAACGGTAGTGGAAAAGAAGATAAGGCTGGTGGGATTAAGTGCGCTGATGACAACTACTGTAGTGAGCATGGAGGAGACGATCCGTCTTCTCCGGGAAAAAGCGCCCTGGTGTAAAGTGATGGTTGGCGGCGCGGTTCTGAATCAGGAGTATGCAGATATGATCGGGGCCGATTTCTATGGGAAAGATGCCATGCAGTCCGTACATTATGCCCAGGAGATTTTTGAATAACCCGCAGAAAGGATATCTCTGTACATTTTCCGGCCGGCCTGTGCACCGGCAGCGGCGGATGGAAACAGAACGGATTGTTCCGCAAATAATACAAGGGATTGTGGTGAAAATCACTAGGCAAATTCCGGGGCTCATGTTATCATGAAAAACAGAAAGCCAAGGCATCAGAGTTTTTACTTATGTGAAAATACAGTTATGGAGGGAAAGAAGTTTTGAAGTACGCAGATGCAAATGTAATTAAAATTAAACATGCAGTTCTGGAAGAAGTTGCGCGTCTGGCTTTTGCAGGAGAACTGGAGGAACGCAAGGATGAGATCCCGTTCAAACTGATCCCGGGACCAACCGCTCAGTTCCGCTGCTGTATTTACAAGGAAAGAGAGATTATCCGGCAGCGTGTCCGCCTGGCGGAGGGAAAGGCTCCGGGACCGGCAGACGACGGCAATGTAATTCAGGTAATCAGTTCCGCCTGCGAGGACTGTCCGATCTCCAGTTATACCGTAACGGAGAACTGCCAGAACTGTATCGGCAAAGCCTGCATGAATGCCTGCAAATTCGGAGCAATTGAGCCGGGACGCTCCCGTACCCATATTGATCCGTCAAAGTGCAAGGAATGTGGAAAATGCGCGGATGCCTGTCCCTACAATGCGATTGCGCATCTGAAAAGACCGTGTAAATTCAGCTGCCCGGTAGATGCGATTTCCTATGATGAATTCGGCATTTCTGTTATTGATGATGAGAAATGTATCCGCTGCGGAAAATGTATTCACAGCTGTCCCTTCGGCGCGATCGGCTCCAAAACATGGATTGTGGATGTAATCAGGGCAATTCAGTCCGGAAAACATGTCTATGCTATGCTGGCGCCTGCGACAGAAGGACAGTTCGGACCGGATATTACCATGGCAAGCTGGAGAAAGGCCATGAAAGAACTGGGATTTACTGAATTTGTCGAAGTCGGACTTGGAGGGGACCTGACTGCAAAATATGAGGCGGAAGAGTGGCGTGAAGCTTATCAGGAAGGAAAGAAGAAGGTAACTTCCTGCTGTCCGGGATTTGTTAATATGGTCCGGAAACATTATCCGGAATTAAGCGATGCGGTCTCGACAACAGTATCCCCGATGTGTGCGGTGTCTCGTATGATAAAGGCAAGGGATCCGGAGGCTGTTACCGTATTTATCGGCCCCTGCATTGCTAAGAAATCAGAGATTGTAGACCAGAAAATCGAAGGCAATGCAGATTATGCCATGACATACAGCGAGATCCGTGCAATGATGCGCGCGAAAGGCGTCGCGCTGGAACCGGTGGAAAATACATATCAGGAAGCTTCTGTGTTCGGAAAGAGATTCGGAAATTCCGGCGGCGTGGCAGCTGCGGTTCAGGAGAGTTTAAAAGAATCCGGCAATGACATAGATGTGAAGGTGTATAAGGCAAACGGAGCTGCTGAATGCAAGAAAGCGCTGCTTCTTATGAAAGTCGGACGCCTGCAGGAGGACTTTATTGAGGGTATGGCGTGTGACGGAGGATGTGTAGGCGGCCCCAGTTCGTTCAAAGATCAGACGCTGGCGAAAAAAACAAGAGATGCGCTGATCAAAGAAGCGGACGACCGGGGAATTTACAAGAATCTGAGTAATTATGATGAAGATTCTTTCTCTATGCACAGATAAAAAAGAAAACAGAATATGCAGGGCGTGCAGATCCGGTGTATGCCCTCTGTGTTTTAGAAAGGAAAAGATATCAGATACAGAAAGAGGAGGATTGTGTGAATGGAAATGAATATGAGAGGACTGCAGACAACAGTGCGGGCGATCCGCAGACGTGTATTTACGGAGGTGGCAAAGCTCGGGTTCAAGGCTGATGCGAAAACATTGCTGGATGATATGGAAGCAATTCCGTATATGATTGTCAATGACGATACACAGAAATACAGGGAGAGTACATACCGTTCCCGCGCAATTGTCAGAGAAAGACTGCGTCTTGCCATGGGTCTTTCCCTTCGTCCGGAAAATAAACCGGTCCATCTGACTGCCGGCGTGGAGGCCAGCAACATTTCTGAAAAATATTATGAGCCCCCTCTTATGCAGGTGATTCCTTCTGCTTGTGAAAGCTGCGAGGAAAATATGTATGAAGTAAGCAATGTGTGCAAAGGCTGTCTGGCGCATCCGTGTCAGGAAGTCTGCCCGAGGGGGGCGATTTCCATGGTAAACGGGCGCTCCTATATCGATCAGGAGAAATGTATCAAATGTGGAAAATGCAAGTCGGTCTGTCCTTATGATGCCATTGCAAAGAAAGAACGCCCCTGTCAGAAGGCCTGCGGTGTTAATGCGATTGTATCGGACAAATATGGAAGAGCTTTCATTGACAATGAAAAATGCGTTTCCTGCGGAATGTGCATGGTAAGCTGCCCCTTTGGCGCAATCTCGGATAAGTCACAGATTTTCCAGCTGGCAAGAGCGCTTTCCGAAGGAGAAGAGATTATTGCAGAGATCGCTCCGGCTTTTGTAGGACAGTTCGGAGATAATATAACTCCCAGGAATATTAAGGCGGCATTGAGGGAAATGGGCTTTTCGGAGGTGTTTGAAGTAGCTCTTGGCGCGGATATCGGCGCTGTTTCTGAGGCGCACCATTATGTTGAGAAGGTGGTCACAGGCGAGCTGCCGTTTCTTCTGACTTCCTGCTGTCCATCCTGGGCGGTACTGGCGAAAAAGTATTTCCCGGATGTAATTGATGAGATTTCCCAGGAGCTGACCCCCATGGTTGCTACTGCAAGAACCATTAAGCAGAAACATCCGAATGCAAAAGTTGTATTTATCGGGCCCTGCGCTTCAAAGAAACTGGAGGCATCCAGACGGAGCGTAAGAAGTGATGTGGACTTTGTTGTTACTTTTGAAGAACTTCAGGCAATGTTTGATGCAAAGGGGATCGATCTTACTACATATGAAGCGGAATCATCCTTCCATGATGCAACCGGCGCCGGAAGAGGTTATGCAAGTGCAGGCGGCGTGGCTGCAGCAATTGAAAAATGTATTAACACGTATTATCCTGACGTTCAGGTTAATATTGAGCATGCGGAAGGACTGGCGGACTGCAAAAAGATCCTGGCTCTTGCAAAAGCAGGCCGGCTCAACGGCTGTCTGATCGAAGGCATGGGATGTCCGGGAGGCTGTATTGCCGGGGCAGGAACCAATATCCCGGTGGCAAAGGCAAAGAAAAACCTGGATAATTTCGTAAAGAAATCCAGCCGCTCTGTGCCGCCGGAAGAACTTATTGAGATTGACCTGGAGTAGAGGCGCTGTCCGGAGAAAATGTCCGGCGCAGATGTACCGGCGCCGTAAAATAATATTCAGAGGCAGAGCGGGCGCATTTTATGCGTCCGCTTTACAAATATACCCTGCTGTGATATATTATAGAACAGGCTTTTTTTGAGCGAAAGAGGAGGATTTTAGCAATGCAGCCATATGGAGTAAACCAGCTGAGAAAAATGTTTCTGGAGTTCTTTGAGAGCAAGGGACATCTTGCTATGAAGAGCTTTTCTCTGGTGCCGCACAATGATAAGAGCTTACTGCTTATTAATTCAGGAATGGCACCTTTAAAACCATATTTTACAGGACAGGAGATTCCGCCGAGAAGACGGGTTACTACCTGCCAGAAATGTATCCGTACGGGCGATATTGAAAATGTAGGAAAGACAGCCCGTCACGGCACGTTCTTTGAGATGCTCGGGAATTTTTCCTTCGGAGACTATTTTAAGGAAGAGGCGATTCAGTGGACATGGGAGTTCCTGACTGAGGTCGTGGGACTTGATCCGAACCGCCTGTATCCGTCCGTTTATGTAGACGATGACGAAGCATTTGAGATCTGGAACAAGAAGATCGGCATTCCTGCGGACCGGATTTTCAAATTCGGAAAAGAAGATAACTTCTGGGAACATGGTTCCGGCCCCTGCGGCCCCTGCTCTGAGGTGTATTATGACAGAGGCGAGAAGTACGGATGCGGGAAACCGGACTGCACGGTAGGATGCGACTGTGACCGTTATATGGAGATCTGGAATGATGTATTTACTCAGTTCGACAATGACGGGGAAGGCCATTATTCCGAGCTGGAGCAGAAGAATATTGATACCGGAATGGGACTGGAGCGTCTGGCAAGCGTTGTGCAGGATGTGGATTCCATCTTTGATGTGGATACGATCAAGGCGCTGAGGGACCACGTATGCCGCCTCGCCGGAAAAGAGTATGGAAAAGAATACAAAAATGATGTATCCATCCGCGTAATTACAGACCATATCCGTTCTGTGACATTTATGATTTCCGATGGCATTATGCCTTCCAATGAAGGAAGAGGCTACGTGCTCCGCCGTCTTCTGAGAAGAGCATGCCGTCATGGCAGACTTCTGGGGATTCACAAAGGATTTCTGCCGGAACTTGCAGAGAATGTGATTGAAGGATCAAAAGACGGATATCCGGAGCTGGAAGAGAAAAAGGAATTCATTCTCAAAGTAATTACAAAAGAGGAAGAGCAGTTTAATAAGACGATTGACCAGGGACTGGGCATCCTTTCTGATATGATCTCTGATATGGAGGCGAAAGGTGAAAAAACATTGAATGGTGAAGATGCCTTCCGTCTTTACGACACATACGGATTCCCGCTTGATCTGACAAAAGAGATTCTGGAAGAAAAAGACCTGGGTGTGGATGAGGAAGGTTTCCATGCATGTATGGAAGTGCAGAGAAAGAAAGCCCGCGATGCCCGGGAAGTAACAAATTATATGGGCGCTGATGTAACCGTATATGAGTCCATTGATCCTGGCGTGACAAGTACTTTTGTAGGATATGATAATCTGACATATGATTCGGATGTGACCGTTCTCACGACAGAAGAGGAGATTACAGACGCGCTTTCCGAGGGCCAGAAAGGCACCATCTTTGTTAAAGAAACGCCGTTCTACGCTACAAGCGGCGGACAGGAGGCCGATACCGGATATATCCGTACAGCCGAGGGAGAATTTAAGGTTGAGGATACGGTGAAACTTCTGGGTGGAAAGATCGGCCATATCGGTGTGATGACAAAAGGCATGATCAAAACCGGAGACAGGGTGACTCTTGAAGTAGATGCCAGAAAGCGTGCGCTTTCCGCAAGAAATCACAGTGCGACCCATCTGCTCCAGAAAGCGCTGCGTACGGTTCTGGGAACTCACGTAGAACAGGCCGGATCCAGCGTAAATGAGGAAAGACTGAGATTTGACTTTACGCATTTTTCCGCTATGACACCGGAGGAACTGAAAAAAGTTGAAGATATGGTAAACGAACAGATTTCAAAAGGTCTGGACGTTGTTGTGAAAAACATGCCTATTGAGGAGGCAAAAAAGACCGGCGCCCAGGCTTTGTTCGGAGAGAAATACGGCGATATTGTCCGTGTTGTCAATATGGGCGGTTTCTCTATCGAATTCTGCGGCGGTACCCATGTAAAGAATACATCAGAGATCATGGCATTTAAAATCATCTCCGAGAGCGGCGTAGCCGCAGGCGTGCGCAGAATTGAGGCGCTGACTTCCGACGGACTGATGAAATACTATGCTCAGGTGGAAGAGACTCTGAAAAATGCGGCACATCTTCTGAAGGCAACACCGGAAACTCTTGCAGATAAGATCACACATATGATTGCGGAGAACAAATCCCTCCACAGCGAAGTGGAGAGCCTGAAAAACAAGATGGCTCAGGAAGCTGCCGGAGATGTGATGGATCAGGTTAAGGAAGTAAAGGGCGTGAAACTGCTGGCGGCGCAGCTGGAAGGCATTGATATGAACGGGCTGCGGGACCTGGGAGACCAGCTTAAGGCGAAACTGGGCGAGGGCGTTGTTGTGCTTGCGTCCGGAAATGACGGAAAAGTCAGCCTGATGGCAACGGCTACAGACGGAGCAATGAAGCAGGGCGCTCATGCGGGAAATCTTGTGAAAGCGATTGCCGGCTGTGTAGGCGGAGGCGGAGGCGGCCGTCCGAACATGGCTCAGGCCGGAGGAAAAAATCCTGCGGGTATTCCGGATGCGCTTGCAAAAGCTGCAGAAGTGCTGGAATCACAGATCAAATAGATCAAAGAAACATAAAAAACAGCGTATTTGCGACGTTTTCTGAGTTTTTAACCGAAAACAGTTGACGCATGGAAAAAATATGATATAATCTTTGTTAGTGCAATAAAAATACCCGATCAGTCGTATTATGCACAATACAAGGCTGGAGGGGAGGTAAGGTGTGAGACTATGTCAAATGTAATCGTTAAAGAAAACGAAACGTTAGACAGCGCTTTACGCAGATTTAAAAGAAACTGCGCTAAAGCTGGCATTCAGCAGGAGATCCGCAAGAGAGAACACTATGAAAAGCCAAGCGTAAGACGTAAGAAAAAATCTGAAGCTGCTAGAAAACGTAAATATAATTAATAAGTGCACTTTGAACAGGATGTCATTTCGGTGGCATCCTGTTTTTGTGCCGTGGGGGTCTGCGTTGGCCTTCTGCAGGTTCAGGAGAGAAGGGATTGCAGCATGCATATATGATTTCCTGCAAATTCAATAAGATAAAGTGGTAAAACTGTAAAATATTGAAATTCCTGATTGACATTAATTCATTTTCTATATAAAATAGACGAGTAGACAAAGATGTCTGGGATGCGGGCAGATTTATCTTCCGCAATTTTTTATTTTTAGGAGGTTGTTTAAGATGTCTTACGTTGATGAGGTAATTGATCTTGTCGTAAAGAAAAATCCGGCAGAACCGGAATTCCATCAGGCAGTGAAAGAAGTGCTTGAGTCTCTTCGCCCGGTGATCGAGGCAAATGAGGAAAAATACCGTAAGGAAGCTCTTCTTGAGAGACTGACAGAGCCTGAAAGACAGTTTAAGTTCCGTGTACCGTGGGTTGATGACAACGGACAGGTTCATGTAAACACAGGATACCGTGTACAGTTCAACAGTGCGATCGGACCGTACAAGGGAGGTCTTCGTCTTCACCCGTCAGTAAACCTTGGTATTATCAAATTCCTTGGTTTCGAGCAGATCTTCAAGAATTCTCTGACAGGTCTTCCGATCGGCGGTGGAAAAGGCGGTTCTGATTTCGATCCGAAGGGAAAATCTGACAGAGAGATCATGGCATTCTGCCAGAGCTTTATGACAGAGCTGTGCAAACATATCGGCGCTGATACAGATGTTCCGGCAGGAGATATCGGAACAGGCGCAAGAGAGATCGGATACATGTTCGGACAGTACAAGAGAATCCGCGGCGTATACGAAGGTGTCCTCACAGGAAAAGGACTTTCCTACGGCGGATCCCTTGCTCGTACAGAAGCTACAGGATACGGTCTTCTCTACTTCACAGATGAGCTGATGAAACTCAACGGCATGGAGCTTGCCGGAAAGACAGTTTCTGTATCCGGTTCCGGAAACGTTGCTATCTACGCTACAGAGAAGGCTCAGCAGCTTGGCGCTAAGGTTGTTACAGTAAGCGACTCCAACGGCTGGGTATATGATCCGGAAGGAATCGATGTTGCAGCTCTTAAAGAGATCAAGGAAGTAAACCGCGCAAGACTGACAGAATACAAGAAATATCGTCCGAATTCCGAGTACCATGAGGGAAGAGGCGTTTGGTCTGTTAAAGTTGATGTTGCACTTCCGTGTGCAACTCAGAACGAGCTGCTTCTTGATGATGCCAAGATGCTCGTAGAGAACGGATGCAAGGTTGTAGCTGAGGGTGCAAACATGCCGACAACAATCGAGGCTACAGAGTACCTGCAGGAGCACGGTGTGATTTTCGCACCTGGAAAAGCTGCAAATGCAGGCGGTGTTGCTACATCCGCACTTGAAATGTCACAGAACAGCGAGCGTCTGAGCTGGACATTCGAGGAAGTTGATGCGAAACTGAAAGATATCATGGTAAATATCTGCCACAATGCTGCAAATGCTGCTGAGAAGTACGGCTTCAAAGGCAACTACGTGGTAGGTGCTAACATTGCAGGATTCGAGAAAGTCGTAGATGCTATGGAGGCACAGGGAATCGTATAAAATTCCGGAGTTCTGAAAAAATATAAATTAGGAAATACCGGAAAATATTCAGGTTTTTCCGGATAGAATGGGACGGAGATACAGGATGTGGAATAAGGCTTTCACATCCCGTATCTCCGTCCCGTTCTATCCGTAAGAAGTTCCTGAATATTTCTGTTTTTCGCGATACGGTGTTCCTTTTGCAATTCCACATCAAACAAAAGCAGAAGGGATCTTTAAGGGCAAAAACGCGGTCGGACAGGGATGAACCCGGCCGGGAAAGTTCCGGCTTCATTCTGCCTGAATCAGAAATTGTGTGAGGGAGAAGTCAGCCTCTCACGGTATCCCTTCTCAATCACACAAATCCGGATCTGTATGTATTGGAAGGCGGATTCCGGGAAAGAATAGGAAGGTGCGGTCCTGTGTACCCGGAAAACCACGTAAAAATTTTGTGAAATTTATTGACAGAATCAGGAAAATCAATTATATTATCTTTTGATAAAAGGGAGTAACTGGCGCCGGAATATGGCGTTTGCGATATCGTCAGTACGATGGTAAGATCTATCATCCGTATCGTGATTAAATGGTGAGACTTTTATTGCATTACATAACAAAGTTGTGCAATAGAAGGCTCATTTTTTATTGCACTGCAAAGCAAAAGAAGGAGGCAAAGATGAAACAGTATTATCAATTAACCGGTGAAGAGACAATAATGGAAGTCAACGGTTCGCTGGATCCGCTCACCGACGAACAGGTATTGGAACATCAGGAAAAATACGGGCCGAATGAACTTGTGGAAGGCAAGAAAAAGACGGTTCTCCAGATTTTCCTTGAGCAGTACAAGGATTTTCTTGTTATTATTCTGATTATTGCAGCTATAGTTTCCGGATTTATCGGAGAAGTGGAAAGTACGGTTGTTATTCTGATCGTAATTACCATGAATGCGATTCTCGGGACCGTACAGACCGTGAAAGCCGAGCAGTCGCTGGCAAGTCTGAAAAAACTTTCCGGACCGGAGGCAAAGGTGCTGCGTGGAGGAACTGAGGTTCAGATTCCTTCCTCACAGGTTACGGTAGGAGATATTGTCATGCTGGATGCAGGGGATTATATCCCGGCTGACGGACGACTTACCGAGTGTGCAAGTCTGAAAGTAGATGAGAGTGCGCTGACCGGAGAGAGCCTTGGCGTAGAAAAGACAACGGATGTGATCGATGCAGAGGATGTTCCGCTTGGCGACCGCCTGAATATGGTTTATTCCGGAAGTTTCGTCACATATGGAAGAGGAGCATTTGTAGTTACAGGAATCGGTATGGAGACAGAAGTGGGCAAGATTGCAAGCCTTCTGAAAACAACTTCCGAGAAACGGACTCCGCTTCAGATCAATCTTGATCAGTTCGGACAGAAACTTTCTATTCTGATCCTGCTTTTCTGTGCGATTCTGTTCGGAATCAGCATTTTCAGAGGCGATGATCTGGTGGATGCTTTCCTCTTTGCGGTTGCTCTTGCAGTGGCAGCTATTCCGGAGGCGCTCAGTTCAATTGTTACCATTGTACTTTCTTTCGGTACGCAGAAGATGGCCAAAGAGCATGCAATTATGCGTAAACTGCAGGCTGTGGAAGGCCTGGGAAGTGTATCCGTAATCTGTTCAGATAAAACCGGTACACTGACGCAGAACAAAATGACGGTTGAAGATTACTATGTGGATGAAAAATGTATTAAGGCTGAAGATGTAGATCTGAACGATCCGTCTCATAGCCGTCTGCTGATCAGCAGCATGCTCTGCAATGATTCCAAAAATACAGACGGAGTGGAAATCGGTGATCCTACAGAGACCGCTCTGATTAATCTGGGCAGTAAGCTGGGGCTGGAACCGGAAGCAGTCCGCGCAAAATATCCCAGGGAAAGCGAGAATCCCTTTGACAGCGACCGGAAGCTGATGTCAACGAAACATACAATGGAGGGAATTCCGACCATGCTGATCAAGGGCGCCGTTGATGTGCTTCTTGACCGGATGACACAGATTCAGATCGGAAATGAAGTCCGTCCAATGACAGATGAGGACCGGAAGAAGATTGAAAATCAGAACCAGAAGTTTTCAAGAGAAGGCCTCCGTGTGCTGGCGTTTGCTTATAAAGTTGTATCAGACGAAGAAGAGCTTACGCTGGATGACGAGTATGATCTCATATTTATCGGACTGATTGCCATGATGGATCCGCCGAGAGAAGAGTCAAAAGCTGCTGTGGCGGAATGTAAGAGAGCGGGAATCCGTCCTATTATGATCACTGGAGATCACAAAGTAACTGCAGCGGCAATTGCCAAACGTATCGGTATACTTGAGGACGAGTCCGAGGCCTGTGAAGGCGCGGAGATTGACAAGCTTTCCGATGAGGAACTGAAAGACTTTGTGGAAGGAATTTCCGTATATGCCCGTGTTTCACCGGAGCATAAGATCCGTATCGTACGTGCATGGCAGGATAAAGGAAATATTGTATCCATGACCGGCGACGGCGTAAATGATGCGCCGGCTCTGAAACAGGCGGATATCGGTGTTGCTATGGGAATTACCGGAAGCGAAGTTTCCAAGGACGCTGCCGCTATGGTTCTGACAGATGATAACTTCGCAACAATTGTAAAAGCTGTAGAGAACGGAAGAAATATATACCGGAACATCAAGAATTCTATTCAGTTCCTGCTGTCCGGAAATTTCGGCGCTATTCTTGCAGTACTTTATGCATCAATCACAGCGCTTCCGGTTCCTTTTGCACCGGTGCATCTTCTGTTCATCAATCTGCTGACGGACAGTCTGCCGGCGATTGCTCTTGGGCTTGAACCAGGTTCCAGTGAAGTGATGGATGAGAAGCCGAGACCAATGAATGAATCAATCCTGACAAAGGACTTCCTGCTTAAAATTGCGACAGAAGGCCTTTCCATCGGAGCGACGACAATGGCGGCTTTCCTGATCGGATATCAGGGCGGCGCAAATACAACGCTTGGAATGACCATGGCGTTTGCAACCCTCTGTTCCGCAAGGCTGTTTCACGGGTTTAACTGCAAGTCTGACAGACCGGTTGTATTTACAAGAAGAGTATTCAACAATATTTATCTGATCGGCGCATTCCTGCTTGGTCTTGCTCTGATTACGGCAGTTGTAATGATACCCGGGCTGCACAATATCTTTAAAGTACAGACATTGAATATTTATCAGCTTCTGATCGTATATGGACTGGCTGCAGTAAATATTCCGATTATTCAGATCCTTAAGGGAATTAAATGTGCACTGAAAAAAAGAAAAAAATAATAGAAACAGATTAAAATAGGAGCTGTCGCATCAATGATTAGAAAATCATAGATGCGGCAGCATCTTTTTGCC
>USFD01000047.1 GCA_900553885.1 uncultured Ruminococcus sp. | reverse complement strand
ATCCGGAGCATCTGTGGAAGGGGCTTGGCCTGGGCTATACCATGGACGGGTTCCGGAAGGATGTGAAGGCGGCCATGGGAGGGGCCGGGACGGCATCCGGCCTGCAGGCTTCGGTATTTGCCGGGATGACGGAGCTGCAGGTAATCCAGAAGATAGGGCCGCTGTGTACAGCTGATCAGGAGAGAACAGGGATCTTGGCGTCTGTATCCTTGGCGCAGTTCATCTTGGAATCAGGGTACGGGAAGAGTGAGCTGGCCCAGAAAGCCAATAATGTGTTCGGCATGAAAAAATCCCTGTCCGGGAATACCTGGGGCGGCTCTGCCTGGGATGGGGTTTCCGTTTATAAGAAGGAGACAAAGGAGCAGAACCCTGACGGCAGTTATGTGTCAGTCACAGCGGATTTCCGAAAGTACCCCTGTGTGGAAGATTCTATCGCGGATCACAGCGCTTACCTGCTGGGTGCGAAGAATGGGGAACGGCTGCGGTATGAGGGACTGAAGGGCTGTGCGGATTATAAAAAGGCGGTACAGATTATCAAGGACGGCGGCTATGCCACAAGCCTGACTTATGCGGAGAAGCTTTGTTCTATCATTGAGAAATGGAATCTGACGCAGTATGACGCCAAGGACTCCGGCGATGGTGAAGTGATCCGATGGTACCGGGTGAGGAAGAACTGGACAGATGCCAAGTCCCAGAAGGGAGCGTTCAAGATCCTGGAGAACGCGAAGAAATGCGCGGATGAGAATCCGGGATATAAGGTTTTTGATGCGGATGGAAGCGCGGTATATGAATCGAAGGCGGCGGATGTGCCGTTTTTGGTGAAAGTCAGCATTTCGGATCTGAATATTCGGAAAGGCCCGGGAACGGATTATGGGAAGACCGGGAAGTTCACCGGTGCCGGCGTGTTTACGATCTTGGAAGTGAAGGAAGGAAAAGGTTCTTCAGCTGGATGGGGAAGGCTGAAGAGCGGAGCCGGATGGATCAGTTTGGACTATGCCCGGAGGATTTAAAAAGATGGCTGGGGGAGATGTATGTCTCTTCCAGCCGTTTTTTTTTATTTGCGGGGTAAAATCCGGCATTCTTTTATTGCCTGTGACATGAGGGAAAAGTCCCTCAGAAAGGACGGCGGTAAAATGATGACGGCAGAAGAAATGAAAGCTGTGGATATCAGGACTGTGAACCGGGATGAACTGGTGGATATCCGGGATGTGGTGATCGATCAGGATGCGCCTAAGGAAGAAAAGATAAAAAGCTTTATGCGGCAGATACGAAATCCGTATTGCTTTAAGGTGGGAAATGTGGTGGTAAAGACAACCTTCGCGGATACGGACGCGACATTGGATGACCGTCTTGAGCATTATCTGCGGAATAAGTAGAAAAGGCGCTGACAGAGAAGGAAACCCGCGATAAAATATCAGACAGGTCGAAAACATCAGGATAAGGTTTGGGAACCAGTCTTCTTTTGAACTGTCACATATACATGCGTTCATAAAGGAGGTTGGCTATGTTTGCTTCTAAAGAATATTATAAGGCGTGCATCTATACGAGACTGTCCAAGGATGACGGCGATAAGCCGGAAAGCGACAGTATTGGGAATCAGAAAGCGCTGATCAGGGATTTTGTAAAAAATCATCCAGAGATCCAGGTGGTTTCCGAGAAGGCGGATGACGGATACAGCGGCGTGAATTTTGAACGTCCGGGATTTAAGGAAATGATGGAAGAGATCCGCGCAGGCCAGGTGGACTGTGTGATCGTCAAGGATCTGTCCCGTTTTGGCAGGAACTATATTGAAGCAGGGAATTATATTGAGAGGGTCTTTCCGTTTATCGGAGTGCGTTTCATCGCGATCAATGACAGCTATGACAGTACGGACCGGAATCAGTCGGATTCGCTGATCATACCGTTTAAAAACCTGATCAATGACGCCTACTGCAAAGATATATCCGTGAAGATCCGGACACAGCTGGAAATTAAGCGGAAGAAGGGAGAATTCATCGGCGCTTTTGCTGTTTACGGGTATCTGAAAGACCCTGAGGATCACAATAAGCTTGTGGTGGATACTTTTGCTTCTGAGGTGGTGAAGGCGATCTTCCGATGGAAACTGGAAGGCATGAGCCAGGGAGATATCGCGGAGCGCCTGAATGCCCAGGGAGTGCTGTGCCCGATGGAGTATAAGCTGTCCCTTGGGATGAAGGTGCAGACCAATTTCCGGATGAACCGGAAAGCTGCATGGTCGTGGTCAAGCGTGAGCAGGATCCTGACTAATGAAATCTATACGGGAGTGATGGTCCAGGGGAAGGTGAGTACCCCTAATCATAAGGTAAAGAAGTTCATCCGTAAGGACGAAGCGGAATGGATCCGCGTTGAGCAGTCTCATGAAGCGATCATCGATGAGGATACGTTCCGTGTGACGCAGGAACTTCTGAAAAAGGATGTCCGCAGGGGGCCGGAAAAAGGAAAAGTCTATCCGCTGTCCGGCTATCTGGTATGCGCTGACTGCGGCCAGAGCATGATCCGAAAGAGCGCGGTGAGCGGCGGGAAAAAGTATTATTATTATGTCTGCTCAGGGCATAAGGCCGGGAAAAACTGTAAGCCGCACAGCATCCGGGAAGAGGATCTGTTCGGCGCAGTGCTGGCCGCAATCCGGGGACATATCAAGATTATCGCTGATATGAAGCGAACCATGGATACCCTGCGGTCTCTCCCGGAAGGCCAGAGGAATACGGTGAATTATGATATGCAGATCGTGAAACTGAAGGAAGAGATTGAGCGCAGCCAGGGATTTAAGATGAAGCTGTACGATAACCTGCAGGATGGCCTGATCGATCAGGAGGAATACTTCCTGTTTAAGAAGAATTATTCGGAAAGGATAGCGGACGCGGAGCGCGCTGTCCAGCGCCTGGAACAGGAGCGGGAGGATGCTGTGAGCAGGAACGTTTCTGAGCAGGCGTGGACGAAAGTTTTCCTGAAGAATAAGAACCTGACAGAGCTTGACCGGAAGGCTGTTGTGGACTTGATTGAGGAGATCGTTGTCTATGAGGATAAAAAGATTGATGTAAGATTCCGGTATATGGCGGATTTTGACAGGGCCATGCACGCTGTCCATATGCTGCCGGTCAAGCCGCGGGAAGCGGCGGTGTAAGGAGGCGGCGTTATGGCAAGGAAGAGCAGAAAGAATCTCCCGCGTCAGGAGAAGATGCCGGACTCCCATTCCGTCAGGACATTTTCCGCAGCGATCTATGTGCGGCTGTCCATAGAGAACAGCGGCAAGGATGACGAGGGGGATTCCATAGAGAACCAGACCAGGATCTGCCGGGAGTATATCGAGGCGCGGCCTTACCTGAATCTGTACGGCATTTATTCCGATAACGGGGAAAAGGGATGGAAGTTTGACCGACCGGGATTTACCAGGCTTATGGATGACGTAAAGGCCGGGAAGGTGAACTGCATTGTGGTAAAAGATCTGTCACGCTTTGGGCGTGATTATATTGAGACAGGGAATTATTTGGAAAAGATCTTCCCGTTCCTTGGAGTACGGTTCATTTCTATTACGGACCGTTTTGACAGCTTTGCCTGTGATGACGCGGAAAGAGCTTTGATGGTTCCGCTGAAGAACATGGTTAATGATGTCTACGCGAAAGATATCAGCAGGAAGATTGTTACCTCATTTCGGCAGCGGCAGGAGACAGGGGATTTCCTTCCGGCGAATCCTCCCTACGGATATATCAAGTCCAAAGACCGGCAGTTCCGTTATGATGTGGATGAGAAGACCGCGCCGTATATCCGGATGCTGTTTGAGTGGAAAGCGGAGGGTGTGAGCCATGCGGAGATGGCAAGACGGCTGAATGAGATGGGTGCTGTCACGCCCGCCAGGCGAAAAGTTGAACTGGGTCTCTGGCGCGCAGAGAAATATAAGCATACTGTCTGGGGCGGCAGGACGCTGATCGATATCCTTACCAATCCGGTCTATACAGGGGCGCTGGTCTATGGGAAGATGCCGAAGGCTTTATATATGGGGATCCGGGGCCGCAGGGCGCCGAAAGAAGAATGGCGTATCCTGGAAGGGATGCATGAGCCTATCGTCAGCAGGGAGTTGTTTGATAAGGTACAGGACATCTTTGAACAGAACCGGAGGATTACCAAGGAAAAGTATGAGGCGAACGCGAAGAACCGGGAAGGCGTGGAGAACCGCTTCAAAGGAAAGATCATCTGCGCTGACTGCGGGAAGATGATGCGTTATGCCAGAGGATATTCCAAAAAACGGGAAAAAATGTATGGAACGTATGTCTGCGGCGGATATATCGATTCCCATGGGGCGAAATGCTCACGTCACTATATTTACGCAGTGGATGTGGAAGAGGCTGTGTACGCGGTGATCCAGGAACAGTTGAAACAGGCGGAGGATATGAAACAGGTTAGGGATCGGCTGAAAGGAGGCATCGGCGAGAGAAACCGTCTGGAAGCGTTCGGCGCGCGGATCAGCAGGCTGACGCAGGAGATCGCAAAGGTGAATGCCAGACGGCAGGGGCTGTATGAGAATTTTGTCTCCGGGATGCTGGATGAAACGGAGTATCAGTACGCCAAACAGGAATATGACAAGCGAATGGCCGGGCTGAACAGGGAACTGGACGAAGCCAGGAGTGAGAAGGAACAGTTTGAAGCAGTTTTTTCCGGCGGCGAATGGCTGAAGAATATCCATACGGCAGCCGGCGCGGAAATGCTGACGGACGAGATGATCCGCGGCTTGGTAAAAATGGTGAAGATCTATGAGGACACCCGTGTGGAGGTTGTATTAAACTATTCCGAGGATCGGGAGAAACTGGAGGCTGTGCTGAAGGAATTGGAGGCAGAATATGGTGATCGCTGAATATATCCGGCTGTCTCAGGCAGACCGGGACGTGATGAAAAAGGAAAATAAGACGGAAAGCGAGAGTATCGCGCACCAGAGGGATCTGATCCGAGGATATATCCAGTCCCATACCGATCTGAAAGACTGCGAAATCCGGGAGTTTTACGATGACGGCTACAGCGGAACAAATTTCCGGCGTCCGGCTTTTGAACGGCTCTTGGAACAGATCAAGAAAGGCGCGGTAAACTGTGTGATCGTGAAAGACTTTTCCCGCTTTGGGCGTGACTATATCGAGCTGGGCGACTATCTGGAACGGATCTTTCCGTTCCTGGGAGTCCGGTTTATTTCGGTAAATGATGGTTATGACAGCAATGATTATAAAGGAACTACAGGCGGACTGGATGTGGTGCTGAAGAATATCGTATATGATTTCTACAGCAAGGATCTGTCTGTGAAAGTAACGACAGCGAAGCGGGCGAAGATGAAGCGGGGAGAGTACATCGGCGGTCATGTGCCTTTCGGGCTTGCGAGGGATCCGAAGGATAAGCATAAGCTTCGCGTTGATCCGGAAGCCGCAGAGGTGGTCAGGGAAATCTTTGAAGCGGCGATCGGGGGGATGAGACTGGTGGAGATCGCCAGGATGCTGAACGGGAAGGGATATGAAACCCCTTCCCAGTATTTCCGGCGGAAGCACCCGGATAAGAAAAACTTCAGGAATACATCAGATCAGGCCGGCTGGAATCACAACTCTGTCAGAAATATCCTGAAACAGGAAATGTATTACGGTGCGGTTGTGGGACATAAACGTGAAGGGATAGGCGTTGGCTGGAATCATTCCGTGGCGGTCCCAAAGGAAGAGCAGGTAATCGTTGAGGGAAAGCATCCCGGCATTGTCACAAAGGAAGAGTTTCAGGAAGCGCAGAAGATTTTCCGAAAACGGGGAGAGACAAAGCGTGTCGTAGAAAAGACCTATCCTTTGTGGCGGAAAGTGAAATGCGGTACCTGCGGGCGTGCGATGCCGCTGAAAAGCGGCATCGTCAAAGGTGTAGAGTATCGGTATTTTTACTGCCCGTATGCCGCGGCCCAGACAGGGGATGGAGGCTGTACGAAGGAATTTGTGAGAGAGGATGCATTGAATTCTGTAGTCTGGGATTCCATAAAGGGCTTTCTTTCGGCGGCTGACGATCTGAAGGCGAAGATCCTCAGGCGGCAGACAGCTTCAGAAAAAGATCATGCAGATATAGTAAAGGAATTGGCGGATCTTCAGAAGGATAAGGAAAAATGCGAGGCGGAGCGTTTCGCTAATATGGATCAATTCCTGGCTGGGAACCTGGATGAGGCGATTTACCAGAAAAGGCGCGCTGAACTGACAAAGGAAGCGGAGCGGCTGGATTTAAAAATCACTGAGTTGGAGGCAAAGCTGCAGGAAACGGAACTGGTTCAGGATGAAGAAACGAGGGCGGCGCTGGAGACGGCGGAATGCTTTTACAGCGCAGCGGAACTTGACCAGAAAATTGTGGATGCGTTGATCGAGAAGGTGATGGTGTATGATCCGGGGCATGTGGAGATACGGTGGAAGTTTTCGGATGAAGTCATAAAAAGGATATTGGATTGAGGGTATGGAGTCGGCTGGAGAAATCTGGCCGACTTTTCCTTTTGTAGATGTTCAGAATTACAGAATTATGCTACAATAAATTGGGTTATAGGTTAAGTAATTAAGAAAGATAGCGGAGAAAAAATGTTAAAGAACAATATCGAAATGGATGTAAAAAAGAGATGTATCGAGAAAGCGACTACGCAGGCCAAAACTGCAGAGAATATTGAGATATCATCGTTATATGTGAATAAAACTATTCGTAATAAAGAGCAGATTATGAATAAGATGTTTTGGCTATAATGGAAAATTTTGGATTTGATGTAGAATTGCATTATGTGAAGCGGTAATCCATAGGGAAACTTTTTACGGTAAAGAATCATTAATCATTGAATCTGTTGGATTTATATAGAATTTTGTGCGAGAAATAATCTGGGTTAAGAATAAAATTGAGAGGAAGGTAGACGCATGAGTGCTGGGCAGATTACTTGGGAACGATTCATTACGAGCAATAATGATGCACGTGGTGTGAGGTACAAATTTGAAGATTTAAGTAGACAATTATTTACGTATGAATTCCTTTCTCACAATATTTTGTGTAAATATGTGCATAGTAATCCAAATAATCCAGGAGTCGAGTCAGAACCTATATTGGATGAAGTCAATAATATATATATTAGTTATCAGGCTAAATTTTTTGACAATGATGTTGACTATAACCAAATCAAAGACTCGGCAGAAAAAGCGGTTAAACATTATAAGGGAAAGTTAGATCGCATTTATTTATTTTCTAATAAAGCACTAACAACTACTTGTGATAGCTATAAAAATATTGAGAAATTGTTAAAGGATGCTGAAATTGTATTACAGCCGATAACAGATACAACTATACTTGATCTTGTTCGAAAATATCCATTTTTGGGAAAATACTATTTTGATGATCATGGAATCTCACATGAATGGTTTGTAAACAATGCATCTACAATAGTTAATATTCTTGGTGAGCGTTTTAATGCCGATTTTAATGTTGACACAGAGGCATCAAGGAATCTATCTGTATTCTTGCATGATCAGAGTGCATTAGATAATTATAATAAGAAAAAAAGAAGTCTTGTTGAAGATATTGCAACATTACGTTGGGAATTTGTCAACGATAATTTATATAAATATGCACGAAAACTTTCAAAATTTATTGCTACAATACCGGATGTGAAATTTAATACGATTCATGAAGTTGAAAATTGGCAAGGACTGATTTTAGAAGAATTTGAATCTGAGATATTTGAAATTGAATCCGAAATTGCGGATGTACAAATTAAGTATGAAAAAATAAAAGAAAGCAGTAAAAACAAGTCGGCAGAACTGAAAAGATATCTTGAAAAATTAAATAAACTTAAAGAACTGTTTTATAGACTGGAATTATCGGATTACGACAAGGAACTGCTTAATAACAAGATTTTAATAGTTGTGGGGAAAGCTGGTATTGGTAAAACACAACTTTTTGCGAATGAATCAATTTCGTTACTTAACGCAAATGAGAATGCTTTGTTGATTATTGGAAGTGAATGCCTTTCGGATATCAATATATTTGAACAGTTAAAAAATAATTTGAGATTGGATTTTGAATTTGAGGATGTTATTGATATTTTGGAAGTGATTGGTGAAACAAGTGGAAAAATAGTTCCAATTCTTATTGATGCGTTAAATGAAAGTTGGAAACCGCAATTATGGAAATCTGTATTACCAATATTATATAAAAAAATAAGTGATAAGAAGTACGTTCGTTTGGCAGTTTCGTTCAGAAGCGAATATCAGAAATCTATCCTGCCAGAGCGATTTCTTGAATGGGATAATGTTGTAAAAATAGAACATATGGGGTTCAGAAGCAATCCATTTGATGCTGCAAGAAAATTTCTTGGTTATTATGGAATACAGTTTACTCCATTGCATATGTTTATTAGCAATATTGAAAATCCTTTATTCTTGACGCTGTATTGTAAAACTTATCGCGGTGATGAAGCGGAGTTGCCGGTATTATATGACAGACTTCTGGAAAATGCAAATGATAAGCTTCATATTAAACTGGTAAGACCTATTGAAACAGCAGGATATGATCAATCAGATAATATAGTTCTGCCTATAGTGGAAGCATTATCTAAACAGACTTTACTTACGGGAAAGCGCCAATTTGAAAAAGATGAGATAGAAGCGATGCCAATTTGGAGTACCTTAGGATTGGCAGCCAGACCTTTTATTACACAACTCATACGGGAAAATATTCTTCACGATTATGAATTGAATGGAAAAAACTATGTATATTTTTCTTTTGATCAGATGAACGACTATTTCTCGGCAAAGACAATTATTTCAATGTTTCAAAGAAAAGAGGAAATTAGAAGATATATCAGTGAAAACGTATTGAAGATTATAGACGGAAAATTTGAAAATTGGGGAAGTGAAGACTTGTTTGCACATATTTGTGCATTATATGCTAAAAAATTTGGGGAAGAATGCATTGATATTATACAAACTATCAATGACGAATCGGCTAGAAGGGATTTGTTTACAATTTATATTGAGTCCTTTGAATGGAGAAATAAAATATATTTATCTATTTCAGAATTATTGAATCTTTGTAATGAGTATTCTGTAGAAGCGTCTACTTTGTGGAATGCTTTTATAAGCAATTCGGTAAAAAAAGATCATCTTTTAAATGCAGATGTGTTGCACAACGTATTGAAGCAATATTCACTTCCCAAAAGAGATTATCTTTGGACAACCTTTATTAATGAAAGATATTTAAAGGATGATCGTATTGTTCAATTAATCGAACTCTATAGCAAAGGGGAAGAGCTAAAGATTTCAGATCATCAGCAAATCAGATTATTGTTGACGCTGTTTTCTTGGATACTTACATCTTCAAATCGTTGGCTTCGTGATACAACATCGAAGGCGATGATTGAAATTTTAAAAACTCATTTTGCATACACAGAATATCTTTTAAAAAATTTTTCTGATGTAAATGATCCATATGTAATCCAAAGGCTTTACGGGGTTGCTTTTGGCGCTTGTGTAAAACGTAATTGTGAAAATAAAGAAATATTTAAGGCATTGGTTCGTTTCGTGTTTGAAGAAATTTTTAATAAGGATAATATATATCCAGATATTTTATTGAGGGATTATGCAAGACTTATTATTGAGCAATATATGATAGAGTATCCGGACGAACTTCAAAATTATGATTTTGAAAAAATAAAACCGAAGTATAAATCAACACCTATTCCAGAAATTGATGACCAGAAATATTCAGACAAAGATTATTCAAATGGATTATTCTATATACAGCATTCCATGCGGTTTGAAGGGATTGGCATGTATGGAGATTTTGGTAGATATGTTTTTCAACGCGCATTACGATATTTTGATGTAGATGATTATAAAATATTCAATTACGCCATGTATTATATTATCAATGAATTAGGTTATCAAGGAGAACTGTTTGATGATTATGATAGAAGTGTGGGGCGTTTTGCATATAATAGGCATTATGTGTCAAAGATAGAACGTATTGGAAAGAAATATCAATGGATTGCTATGTACAATATCTTGGCTCGTATATCAGACTATTATCCTATGAAAAACCAATTTTCAATGGAAGAAGAGGTTAAATCATATGATGGTCCATGGGAGCCTTATGTAAAAGATTTTGATCCGACCTTGAATATACATAATTTATTATGGGATGATGCCCCATTTTTTGCGCAAGTCAATGACCATATAAGAGAGGCAGTTCAGGAAAATAATTGCGTAAAAAATGATCCTTCATTTGATGAGGATGAATGGATAAATTCTAGTTCGATTTTCTTTAGATATCAGAAGGAGGATTTATTACTAACTGACGATGAGGGTAAGCAGTGGGTTGTTCTATCTAAATATGCTGATACCGGCAGAGATGATTTAGCATATGACAAACTAATGGTGTGGAACTGGCTATATGGGTATTTTGTTACGGATGAACAATTGGCTATATTAAAAGAATATGCGGAGAAAAAAGTGAATCTACTTAATAGTGATATTACAGGAATTCCAGAAACATATACTCTGTATAACAGGGAGTATCCATGGTCAAGCGGCAGTAAATCTCTGTTAGATTGGTAATGGAAAAATGTAGAAATAAAAACTGGTGAAACTAAATGGGTTACTAATACAGTTGAGGAACCACAGTTTTCTTGGTTGGATGCATTGTTGAAGAAATACTCAGGTGAAACTGATTTAGAGAAGATAGAGCCTGAACCGGAAATGAATTTTGATGCGGATTTTGAAATCCCGACAGCTATTAAAACGTACACTAGAAAAGAACCGGTGACAATAGATTTGGGTAGGATTTTGAATACTACGCAAGATTTGCTATGGGAGGAAGAATATGATGCATCTAAGGAAGATGCTGTTTCATATTCTCATCCATGTGCAGAAATTATTAAAACTCTCAAACTAAGTCAAAAGAAGTATGATGGATATTATTGTGATAATAAAGGTGAATTAATAGCTTTTGATACTGATTTGACTGAGCAAAAAGCGGGATTAATTATCAGGAAAGATGCCTTGGATAAATTCCTAAATATTAAGCAGTTTCATTTAGTATGGTTTGTAAATGCATCTAAAGAGATTCATGACAAAATTCTTATGATTACTAAATATAAAGATTGGTCAGGGTTATTGGAATATACTGGAGATACTGCACAGGGAGAATATTATACTGTAGAGCCTTAGAAGATGGTATGTGAATGTTGCGGACAATTATTAGTCGATTTCAAATCAATAAAAATTTAATTTGGGGTTTTGTAAGTCATAATATAAAAATAATTATGCGGGACAGGAATAGTAGTCGATTCACTTTTGTGTAAAGAATATGTTAGCTGAGAAATGATTGATTAAAATTTATTGTCCTTATTGACAATACGCTGACGAGGCCCACTGTATCTCGCAGTGGGGGCAGGACTTCCGGCCAGGCTATGTACGGATCCTTGACTTTATCAGACAGCTTCCGGTGCGCCCGGTTCTTTCCGCATTTACCGCTACGGCTACGGAACGGGTAAGGGAGGATATTCTGATGTCTCTGCAGATGGAGAATCCCTTCGAGACAGTAACCGGATTTGACCGGGAAAATCTTTACTTTGAAGTGCAGAATACAAAGAATAAAAAAGAACACATCCGCAGATATATGGAAGTGCATCGGGAAGACAGCGGGATTATTTACTGTGCCACACGGAAAGGCGTGGATGAACTGTATCTGTATCTGGAGAACGCGGGATTTCAGGTGGGAAGATACCATGCAGGCATGAGTGCGGAGGCACGGCGGACAAGCCAGGAAGATTTTATCTATGACCGGATAAAAGTGATGATTGCCACCAATGCATTCGGTATGGGAATCGACAAGTCCAATGTCCGTTATGTGCTGCACTATAATATGCCTCAGAGCATGGAAAATTACTATCAGGAAGCAGGAAGGGCAGGAAGAGACGGGGCACCGGCGGAGTGCATTCTCTTTTATTCTCCACAGGACACAATGATTAACCGGTTCCTTCTCGAAAGCAAGGAAAATTACCGGGAATATACGGATGAAGAACTGCGGATGATTCAGACACAGGATATGGAGCGGCTGCGCAAAATGGAAGCTTACTGTACAACGACCAGATGTCTTCGTCACTGTATTCTGAGCTATTTCGGAGAAGCAGCGGATGAAAGGTGCGGAAACTGTTCCAACTGTCTGGAAGAATTTGAAGAGCTGGACGCCTCCCAGGCAGCCGCAGATGTGATCCGCTGTATACGGACTTCCGGGCAGCGCTTCGGCATTAATATGATTGCAGGTACTCTGCTTGGTGAAAATACGGCAAAGATACGCAATTACCGGATGGACCGGAATCCGGCTTACGGATCCCAGAGCAGACTGGGCCAGACTCTGATGAAAGAAGTGATCCGCGGCATGCTGGAGCTGGGATATCTCCGGCAGACAGAGGACAGGTACGGACTGCTGAAGCTGACTGAAAAATCAGAGAAACTTACTGAACAGATGAAACCGTTTTACATTACATATAAAAAGACGGAGGAAAAGCAGAAGCAGGCCAGGAAGAAGCCGGCTCAGACAGCAGAGCTGACGGAAAAAGGCGCGGAATTGTTTGAAGAACTCCGGAAGCTCCGGACAGAACTTGCCCGGGCCCGGTCTGTGCCGCCTTATGTGGTCGCGTCGGATAAAACTCTGCGGGATATGTGCCTCAGGATTCCTCTTACGGAAAATGAAATGCTGGATGTACACGGAATGGGCGCAAAGAAACTGGAACAGTACGGTGGACAATTTCTTAAAAAAATCCGTTCTGTTACCCAGGGGGACAGAGAAGCCTGGGGAGCAGATAACGGAAACAGACAGCCGGAGGGACCTTTTTCCATGGGAGAGGATAACCCTTCTGCTTTGGCATCCTTTCTTGAACAGACAGAAGAGATGCCTTTGACTGATAAAAAAGGGAAAGGGAAAAAGACAGCGTTTCATCTTACGGAAGAAATGCAGGAGCGGATTGAATATGTACCGGAGACAACGCTCAGTGATTTTGTGTCCCGGATTAATGACCTTCGGGACGAAAAAGTGATGAAACGGCTGACAATAAAAAGCCTTACAGAAATGCTTCTTGAAAGAGGATGTCTGGAGAAGAAGTATCAGAACGGGTATACGCGAAAAATTCTTACAAAGAAAGGCCGGGAAGCGGGAATCCGGGCGGAAGAACAGCTCAGTTCAAAAGGAAATACCTATGAAATCTTTCTCTATACAGAAAGAGCCCAGCATTTTCTGGTGGACCTGATAAAGGAAATGAAATTATGAAGAAATTACATAAACAGGAATTATTTTATAATATGCTCCTTGAATCCGACAACGGCCCTGTTTCTGCTATTCCGGAGAACCCGGATGACAGGAAAGTGTTTCAGGCATTTTATGATGCTGAAGTATTCGGTATAAGTCATCTTCTCATCGGGGGATACAGAGCCGGTACCCTTGGGATCCCATTTTGTGATACAGCTCGGTTCCCCGGTCTGGCCGACTGCATCAGACCTGAAACGGTAAACGAGCTGGCGGAAGTGATCCGTATTGCGGAAGAAAATGGAAAAATGCAGCGCACGGAAAAAGAATTTGTCCTGAATCACCGGGACAAATGGAAGAATCAGCTGGACGCGAAAGGAGACAAAGAGAGGAACAAATATATAGAAATTGCGTGGAAAGCTTATAAAATGATGTGTTTCAAGGTATATGCCCCCTGCATTTTCTACAGAGCATATGAAAAGTGCTGGTTTGAGGAATACAGTGAGGCTGCCTGCATCAGGAAAGATGGGCTTTCATCTGTCCAGGATAAAATCGAATATTATGCCTGCCAGTATGAACAGGCGGAGGGCGAAAACATAAAGTTGCATGCAGCAGAAATGCTCGGGCATTTATCTGTAATGCGTGAGATGTTTATCCGGAAAGCAGATCTTACAATGGAAGAATGTAAACAGCGGATTAGTTCTGTGAAAAACACAGAGAAACTATATGAACTGTGGCAGAAAGCCCATACAGCGGAACCATGGTACAGTGTGGAGAAAACGACAGTCAGAGGTCTGGAGCGCGGTTTTACCAAAGATGGAATAATAGATCCGGAAAAATATGTCAGATATAGTCCCAGAGTCCTTGTGATACTGAAAGAACCCAATATTATAAATGATAAAGACGCCAACGGAGATCACAGGCCGTGGTATCAGGAATTTACAAAAGGACGGTTTGACAAAAAAAAGAAATGTATCATAATTTCGGATTCAGAAAAAAGAAATGCTGATATCAGAAGCCATCAGAAAGAACTGATCGGAAGAATGGTTTTTCTGCTGCAGACCTGCTCCGGTCCGGACAGATCAGAGCGAAAATACCTGGCGGCAGCAGAGATTCAGGAGGCTCTCAGTCATGCCGCGGTTATGAATCTCAACAAGCGGGGCGGAAGAGCCAGAACAGATGCTGAAAAATTCCGAAATTATTTTTCTCTGTATAAAGAGTTTATTGCAAAGGAAATCCAGATTATTAATCCTGATATTATTATTTTCTGTTCCACAGAAATTGACAAAGCTGAGATAGAAGCTCTCTCAGGAAAAAGAGTGATCCAGATGACGCATCCCGCCGGGGCGAAGTATCTGAAAAGCGAAGAGCTTCAGAAAATGGGACTGAATGTACAGATGACACTGGATTCTTTGCAGAAAGAAGCAGAAATATCCGGGGACTGTCTGAAGCCGGATAAATCAGTGGTAAAATATATGCTTTTGTTTCAGCAGCGAGCCGGAGAAGCATCCTGCTTACCCGGACGCCCGGAAAAAGAAATGGGGATATGAGGGAAAGGAATATGAAGAAGGAACACAGGAAAAAGAATTTTTCTCTGACGCTGGGCATTGTGCTTGCAGCCGGATGGAAACTGTGCGTGGTTTTAATAATCGTCGGAGCAGTCCGGATATTTTGGAGTTCTGCCATATCAGAACATAAGACGGCACATGAAAAGGAAGACCATAGGGAGGAATACGTGACAGAGATCAATGGATATGATATGGGTGAACTTAGCATCTATCAGGCCCTGAGAGTCTATGATCTGCTGGAGGCAAACGGCCTTACCGATTATGAAGGAAGAGGTTATGATCGTTCGTATAATTATGGTGTGGAGGATTTCAGACAGCTGAAAGGACTGGACGAAAGCTTCCTGTATGGATTTTACTGTGTCACATCAGATCAGAACTTTCAGGATGTGCTTTCTGTTATGGGGTATGATTCCCTGGATCAGTATCTGCTTGCAAAGGAGTATGTGGACAGAGACGGTAATCCAAGCATAGATGTATGGAATGATGTGACCCTGGCTTATATGGCGGAATTGCTGGCCTGGTCAAAGACCGGAGACAGTGAGGATATTACAAAAGAGTATAACGGTTACGGAGCGGGAGATCTTGATGTCTATCAGTATCTTCGGGTCTATGATCTGATGGATAAAAACGGGTTTGCGGATTATACCGGACAGGGATATAACCGGTTCTATCATTATGACATGGAAGAATTCCGTAAAATTAAAGGTCTGGATGAAACTTATCTGTACGGGTTTTACTGCGCCGCGGATGAACAGAATTTCATGGACGCGCTGTCCGTGCTGGGCTATGATTCGCTGAATGAGTATCTGGCGGCTGCGGGATATGTGGATGAAGAGGGAAGGCCGGATGCGGATATATGGAGAAATGATTCCCTGGAGTATGCGTCAGAGATTATAGAACACGGGAATACAGAATGACAGAAATGCAATTGCCAGATAAAATCTATGTAAATTCTGTAAAATTAATTTACATAGATAAGTTAAACAATTTTAAAAAACAGTAAACTATATTGTGCCTCTGATTTAAAAAATGTAGAATGATCCCGGTTAGAACAACCACAAGATTTTAAAGGAAATCAGAGGAGGTTAATATTGCTATGGCATGTATGAAAAGAAATGCCCGGGTAAAAGCCGGCGTAGCGGCAATGGCTTTCGTTCTCTGCGGAACCAGTGTGATAGGCAGCGTCTGTAATGTACCCGGAGCCGCAACTGTACAGGCTGCCGGAGAGACAACCCGGAATCAGGCGGAGGCAACGTCTCAGCAGGTTGTAAATCTGGATACAAACTGGAAGTATCTGGATAATAATACAGATCCGGCGGAAGGTCTTGGATCACTCACAGCGTGGACGACAGCGGATTTTAATGATGACGCATGGAAAGAAGCAGCCGGAAAATTCGGAGCAAAGAGAGGAGAGCTTACGGAATTTGACGGATTTACGCCAACCGTTCTTCTTCAGCAGTACATTGAAGGAACTCAGAGTGACGTTCCTACATTCTTTTTCCGGACATCTTTTAATCTGGAAAATGTTGACGAGATTACGTCAATTACAGGTTCTCTGTATCATGATGATGCTGTTGCCGTATATCTGAACGGACATCTGATTCAGTCACAGTATATGGAGTCAGAAGGGCAGGAGAACAATCTGTATTACTCAGGAGTTTCTCAGGGAGCACCGGAAAAACTCAGCGTCAGCCTGACAAAAGAGCAGGTGGAAGAGTATGCGGTGGAGGGAGAAAATATTCTTTCCGTAGAACTGCATAATGACAGAGAGTCAAGTTCTGATATCTATTTCGAGTTTACAGATCTGACAGTCAACTACAACGAAACGGCAGCGCCTGTAGAGCAGAAATCTGTTTTCCTTACGCTTGGAAGCGATGAGAGCAGCAGAGGTCTTACATGGTATGCCAATACAGAAGAAGACGGCCAGGTCCAGTATGCAAAAGCGGCTGATATGACAGACGGAACATTCCCGGAAGAATATGTGTCTGTCGATGCAGTTTCCACGGCCGCAAATGATGCGGGATTTTATTCGAACCAGGCAACAATGTCCGGGCTTGAGGAAAACACAGAGTATGTATACCGTGTGGTAAATGGTGATACAGTAAGTCAGACTTACAGCTTTACTACCGGCGAATATGATTCAGATTTCAGCTTCGCTTTCGTAGGGGATCCGCAGATCGGCGCGGGCAGTACTCCGGAAGATATCGAAGGATGGAATGAGACACTGAATACAATCCAGAATGATATGGATGTTGATTTTCTTTTCTCGGCAGGAGATCAGGTCAACACAGCCAGCAACGAGGAGCAGTATGCCGGATATCTGAACGAGGCATTTTCTTCCCTGGCCAGCGTGACAACCATCGGAAATCATGACAGTGGAAGCACCGCATACAACGAGCACTTTAATCTGCCCAACGAAAGCAGCAGCCTTGGCGCTACAACAGCTGGTACAGATTACTGGTTTGTCTATAACAACACACTGTTTATGGATATTAACTCCAACGATCTCTCCACTGCCGAGCATAAAGAATTTATGGAGTCAGCAATCGCGCAGAATCCGGATGTGACATGGAAAGCAGTTATTTTCCATCATTCCGTATATTCCACAGCAAGTCATACAGATGATTCCGACATTCTGCAGAGAAGAGAGGAGCTTCCTCCGGTATTTGATGAGCTGGACATCGATGTTGTTCTGATGGGCCATGATCATGTATACACAAGAACATATATGATGAACGGCACAACTCCGGATACATCCAATGGCGTACAGAGTGAAGTGACAGATCCGGAAGGTGTACTTTATCTGACAGCCAACTCAGCCAGCGGAAGCAAATACTATGATATCAAAGCTCCGGAAGCTCCGTTTTCCGCAGTGATGGATCAGTCAAAGCGACGTACGGTAACTGATGTGGATGTTACAGACACATCCTTTAAAATGACGACATATTACGCAGATACTATGGATGTGCTTGATACATTTACAATTAATAAAACACCGGATACCGATCCGGAACCGACCCCGGAACCTGTAGAACAGAAGTCCGTAATTCTTACACTGGGAAGTGATGAGAGCAGCAGGGGCCTTACATGGTATGCTGACACAGAGAAAGCAGGCCAGGTACAGCTTGCAAAGAAATCGGATGTAAAAGACGGCGTATTCCCGTCATCCTATACAGTTGTAAATGCGGTATCCACTTCAACAAATGATGAAGGATTTTACTCAAACCAGGCAACATTGTCCGGACTTGAGGAAAATACAGAGTATGTATATCGTGTCGTAAACGGTGATACGGTAAGCCAGACTTACAGCTTTACTACCGGCGATTATGATTCAGATTTCAGTTTTGCTTTCGTAGGGGATCCTCAGATCGGCGCAGGCAGCACACCTGAAGATATCGAAGGCTGGGACAAGACGCTGGATACCATTCAGAATGAAATGGATGTTGACTTCCTTTTCTCTGCAGGAGATCAGGTTAACACAGCAGATGATGAAGAGCAGTACGCAGGATATCTGAGTGATGTATTTTCTTCTCTTGCCAGTGTAACAACAATCGGAAATCATGACAGCAGAAGCACGGCATATAATGAACACTTCAATCTGCCGAATGAGAGTACGGAATACGGCGAAACAGAAGCCGGAACAGACTACTGGTTCGTATATAACAATACGCTGTTTATGGATATTAACTCCAATGACATGGACACGGCGGAGCACAGAGCGTTTATGGAAGAGGCTATTGCAGCAAATCCGGATGTGACATGGAAAACAGTTATTTTCCATCATTCTGTTTACTCTACAGCAAGTCATACAGAGGACGATGACATTCTTCAGAGAAGAGAAGAACTTCCTCCGGTATTTGATGAGCTGGGTATTGATGTTGTCCTGATGGGCCATGATCATGTATATACAAGAACATACATGATGAACGGTACAACTCCGGATACATCCAAGGGCGTACAGAGCGAAGTTACAAATCCGGAAGGCGTGCTTTATCTGACAGCCAACTCAGCCAGCGGAAGCAAATACTATGATATCCAGGCTCCGGAAGCTCCGTTCTCAGCAGTAATGGATCAGTCATACAGACGTACAGTAACAGACGTAGAAATAACAGATACATCCTATACTGTGACAACATATTACGCAGATACTATGGATGTACTTGATACATTTACAATTAATAAGACGGAAGAGGCGGAACCGGAGAATCCGGATGACAATCAGAACCCGGATGACAATCCGGATCTGAACGGAAACCAGAATAATACAGCAGATCCGGATAATGGCGGAAACAGTGGCGCTGCAGATAATTCCGGAACCGCTTCAACACCGAAAACCGGTGATACAACGACGGTTGCGTCAACAGTTGTTATGCTTGGAGCGGCAGGCGCCGCAATCGCAGCTGTACTTCTGAAGAAAAGAAAAAATATCTGAAAAATAAAGTAAGGGAATTAAAGTGTGGAACAGGATTAAGCAAAACGGAATTGTTCTTCTCATCATTGCCTTAACGGTTCTTGTTACCGTATTTCTGCAGAACTTCTGCTTTAAATCCTACTCCAGATATGCTTCGGACACCCTCCACTACGAAAAAGCAGTAGTAGTGGAGGTTTTGTCTGAGGATCTGGAGTATGACGAGAATCTTAAGATTACTCTGGGAACACAGGAACTGCAGGTCAGGATGCTGGATGGAGAAGAAAAGGGAAAAACATTAGAAATTACAAACTATCTGACGCAGACACATAATGTGTACGCGGAAAACGGAACAAAGCTTATTATCAACGCTGACAGACCTGAGGGTGATGTAGAGCCATATTACACGGTTTATAATTATGACCGTACACTTCCGCTGATAAGCTGTTTTGTTGTTTTAGCGGTTGCTGTTATCTGTATCGGCGGCGGGAAAGGAGTGAAGTCCATAGCAGGGCTTGTTTATTCTCTGTTTCTCATTGTATACATGGTTCTTCCGGCAGTATTTTCCGG
Organism: uncultured Ruminococcus sp.; assembly: GCA_900553885.1. GTDB lineage: Bacteria > Bacillota > Clostridia > Lachnospirales > Lachnospiraceae > Mediterraneibacter. The sequence continues at coordinate 5,190 of USFD01000047.1, read as the reverse complement.
ATACTCTCCGATTCTGATGAGTATTATCTGCGGAATACTGTCTACTGCAGTAACCCTTCTGCTGCTGAACGGGAACAGCGAAAAGACATGGGCCGCGATCCTGTCTACGCTGCTGGGAGTCATATGCTCTCTGATTTTCTTCCTTGTAATGTCATGGCTGGTTCACATAGACGGATTCAGTACTTCAGAAGCAGAAAGCCTGGTGCTGATTAATCAGGAGACCGGACTGCAGATCAAAGATGTTCTTTTTGCAGGAGTGCTGATTTCTTCGCTCGGCGCAATTATGGATACAGGTATGTCGATTGTATCGGCTCTGTATGAAGTATACACACATAATAAGGAGCTTACAGCGAAAGAATTATTCCGGTCCGGCATTGAAATGGGCAAAGATATGATCGGTACTATGACAAATACACTGATTCTTGCTTTTACCGGAAGTGCGTTTATCACACTGCTCGTATTTTTGTCTTATCAGGTACAGCCCGCTCAGCTTTTTAATTCGAATTACCTGACGATCGAAATTGCTCAGGGAATCTGCGGTACGTTCGGCATTGTTCTTACCGTACCGGCGGCATCATTTATAGCGGCGGCGCTGCTTGCCAAAAAAAAGAAAAATAAATAAAGAACAGCTCCTGACGGTGTATGGAAGCTATTATTTAAGCTTCAGGACACTGTCAGGGGCTGTTCTTTATTTATATGGACAGATCCCGGTTCCGGTGGTGCCGGAACGTAAAACGGAGTATAACAGCTGTTTAAAATGGGAAATTATTCGTTGATAAGGCTATATTTTAAATTTATAGCCTGAAATACGAATAAATCTTGATTATTCATGATTTCCGCTATATACTTTGGATATAGGAGGGAGAAGCATGAATTGTTTTGATGCCAGCCATTCATTTGTTGCAATAATAGGCGATATGAAAGATTCCAGACATCTTGAAAACAGAAAAGAGGTTCAGACACATCTGCAGAAAATTCTGAATCAGGTAAATAAAAAGTATGAAAAGGATATTGCATCCAGATTTCTTATCACTCTGGGGGATGAATTCCAGGGCCTTCTGTATACAGGGAAAGACGTTCTGCGCATTATCAGTGAAATCAGGATACAGCTCTATCCGGTATGCCTCCGGTTTGGCATTGGATTTGGAAAGATCACTACAGATATTCGCGCAGAAATGGCGCTGGGCGCTGACGGCCCCGGCTATTACCGGGCAAGAGAAGCGGTAGAACAGCTGAAAGAAAGGGAGAAAAGAAATCGTCCGGTTCCGTCAGATATCTGCCTTAAAATGGATGAAAAGGATCGCGGGACGGAAGTGATGCTGAATACTATATTCAATCTGATCTATGTGGTAGAGAAAGGCTGGACAATACGGCAGAGGGAGATTATCTGGGATATGTTTCTGTATGAAGACGGACAGCAGAATACGGCGCGCAGACTGAACATATCTCAGCCTACTGTTCAGAAAGCGCTTGCGGCAGGAGGATATTACACCTACGAGAACGCGTTGAAAAATGCAGCGGAAATACTTGGGGAGATAAAGCATGATTAACTTATTTTTTATAATTCTTCTGTGTGTGCATGTACTTGGCGACTTCTATTTTCAGACACAGAAGATGTCCGACAAAAAACAGAAACGGTTTCTGTGGACAGTTTATCACAGCCTCATTTACGCAGTCGTTTCATGGATTCTGTTCTTTCTTTTCCTCCCTGGCCTCAGGATAAGATATATTCTGGCGTTTGTGGGAGCGCATGCCGCAATCGATATAATAAAATATGGGGTATGCCGTTTTCCCCCGAACAGATCCTGGATTCCGAAGGGGATGAATGCCAGACGGAATATTTTTCTGATTGATCAGACCGCTCATCTGCTTACAATTTTGGGAATTGCGTTCTGCGCGGGAGGGAACAGCATTACACAACTGTACCGGACAGAAGCGGGACATATTTTTCAGACATTTGGCGTTCACGAAACAGTTATCCTGAAGTGGGTTTTGGTTCTGCTTCTAATCCATAAACCGGCGAATATTCTGATCTCGAATATACTTTCCGCGTATCGTCCGGGGGAGCAGAAGGTTCGCGATAAAAAAATTACTGTTGAGAAAAGTATGGACAGAAACGCAGGCAGGATGATCGGGACGCTGGAGCGGATTATCATGGTTATATTTATCGCGATCGGGCAATATTCGGCAGTGGGACTTGTTCTTACTGCAAAATCAATTGCCCGGTATGACCGGATATCAAAGGATCAGGTATTTGCAGAATATTATCTGCTTGGGACATTATTAAGTACAATCTGCGCAGTAACAGCGGCAGTCATTTTTCTTTGACACAAATAATTAAGACAGATTAAAAGGAGAAACAGAACTATGATTGACAGAAAATGTTTAAATGATGTGCTTACAGATTATAAGAAAGATTTCAGGGCGTTTCACTGGAATGAAGAGAAATATAAGTGGGAAGCAGTTAAATGCTTTCAGGACAACTGGGACATTAACGCGCCTGATTTCCCGGAAATGCTGACAAGAGCGTTGTCAAAAACAGGAAATCTGCTTGTATCTGCAAAATATTTCCCGGCGAATATGATCATTGGATTCGCGAATGAATCTCCGGAAGAAGTCAGGGCGATGTTTCTGAATCTGTTTGACGAGTCAAAAGACGTATATGACAGAATTTCTGCTTTTAAGTCCGGATCCGTCCTTCTTCTGGACAAATACGGGAACGGCGCGGCGCAGCATTATCAGCAGGAAAATGCTGTTACAACCTATCTCTGGCTGAGATATCCGGACAAGTATTACATATATAAATACAGTGAAGTGCAGGCGGTTTCCAGGGAACTGAAAAGCGGATATCAGTTCCGGAAAGGACATTATGCGGAGAATATCCGGAATTTTTATAAACTGTATGATGAAATCTGCGTGGAACTGAAAAAAGATACAGAGATGAGGGAAATGTTAAAGGAACAGCTCGCAGTAACCTGTTATCCGGATCCGGAACTGAAAACCCTTACCACTGACCTTGGATATTACATCAGCAGATGCTATCACAAAGATATGAACGGCTCCGGGAATAGCGGCTGGTTTCCGGCAGAGTATAATCCCGGCCTGTCAACAGAAGAATGGACGGCGCTGCTGAAGGATAAAAATGTCTTTACGCCGTCCGGCCTTGAGATCATGAAACGGCTGAAAGATTATGGAGGGCAGGCCACCTGCGTGCAGCTGGCTGTCAAATATGGCGAAACGGCAAATTTTTATTACAGTGGTTCTCTGGCTCTTGCAAGGCGGATTGCGGACAGAACAGGATGTTCTGCGGCATCTGCGGAAGAAGAGAATAACAGATGGTGGCCGATTCTGTATCTGGGAAAAAAGACAGGACAGGATGAAGAAGAGACGTACATATGGAAACTGAGAGACGAACTCTCGAAAGCGCTTGACCGGACAGATCTGTCACAGATCAGCTTATATGAAGAGACCGGGGAAGAGGATGACGGCCGCGGTTACTGGTGGATTAATGCCAACCCCGGGATCTGGAGTTTCTCTGATATCAGGGTAGGAGAAGTTCAGGCTTATACTCTGTATAATGAAAACGGGAACAGACGCCGGATATTCCAGAACTTTTTAGAGGCAAAGCCCGGAGACATGGCAGTCTGCTACGAATCTTATCCTGTCAAGCAGGTCGTGGCCCTTGCCCGGATCAGTGCCGGACAGGATGGGGAGAAAATCTATTTCGAGAAGGCAGAAGGGCTTGCGTCTCCTGTCGATTACCAGACACTGAAAGAGTGCCCTGAACTCAGCAAAATGGAATATTTTGCTAATCCGCAGGGAAGTCTGTTCAGACTTACAAAGGGAGAATATGAGTTTATTCTGGATATGATACGGGAAGTAAATCCCCTTCCCCATACAGATAAGCTTCCGGCAGCATATGGAAAAGAGGATTTTCTGGCAGAAGTTTATATGACAGAAGAGAAGTATGATAAATTAAGGGGTGTGCTGCTCAATAAGAAAAATATTATCCTGCAGGGACCGCCCGGAGTCGGCAAAACTTTTGCGGCGAAAAGGCTGGCGTGCTCTGTTATGGGAGCATGGGATGAAAGCAGAATCGAATTTGTTCAGTTCCATCAGAATTATTCCTATGAAGATTTTGTTATGGGATACCGGCCGTCTGAGAATGGATTTGAATTAAAGTACGGCGTGTTTTATCGTTTCTGTCAGAAAGCTGCCAATCAGCCGGATCAGGATTTCTTCTTTATTATTGATGAAATCAACCGCGGGAATATCAGCAAAATATTCGGAGAACTTTTAATGCTGATAGAAAAAGACTATCGGGGCAGAAAAGCAACACTGGCCTATAACGGCATGTCCTTTTCCGTGCCGGAAAATCTTTATATAATCGGTATGATGAACACCGCGGACCGGAGTCTGGCAATGATTGACTACGCGCTGCGCAGACGGTTCAGTTTCTTTGAAATGGAACCTGCTTTTGAGACGAAGGGATTTACAGATTATCAGAATTCTTTACATAATGAGACGTTTGATGAGCTTATTTCAAGGATCAAAGAACTGAATCAGACAATCCGGAGAGACAGCGCTCTGGGCAGGGGATTCTGTATTGGACACAGCTATTTTGGCGGCTGTGAAAACCCGGAAAACTGTACGGACGAATGGATGCAGTCTGTCATAGATTACGATATTATTCCGACACTGGAAGAATACTGGATTGATGATGAGACTACACTGCAGCAGTGGGAGAATATATTGCATGGAGTATTTCAATGACAAAAGATAAAGGCATTCTGATAAAAAATATTTATTACATGCTTTCCTATGCCTTTTCAGCTCTGCGGGAGTCTGCTTATGAAGACATACAGAAAGAAAACTTTGAAAACATTCATAATTTATTCGCGGCCATATTGTCCAGAGGGATCGGACTTCAGCTGAAGCGGGGACTTTACAGGGAATATATTGACCGGACAGAAGACCTGTCTGTTGTAAGAGGAAAGATCAATATACCCGGTACGCTTCGAAGAAGAGCGGAACAGAAACTTTATGTGACATGCGAACATGACGAGCTTTCAGAAAACAATCTGTTCAATCAGATTCTGAAATCAACAGTTTCCCTGCTCCTGAGTGAATCGGATGTAGAAGAGAAGTATAAAAAAGAACTGAAGCGTGAGATGCTGTACTTAGCCAGTG
>USFD01000046.1 GCA_900553885.1 uncultured Ruminococcus sp. | reverse complement strand
AGCCAACCTTAAAAAAGGCATGTTTAATTTGTACTTTTTCTTGACATAGGACCACATCCGGGATGTAGCCGTATATCCCCAGGCGTATGCCGCTATGATGACCGAGGGAGAAAAAATCCGGCAGATCCCCAAGGCTGTAGGGATTGACATTGGCGGATTTACATCGGATTTTCTGCTGATGCGGAGTGGAAGCCCATGTCTGGACTACTGCGATTCCATGGAAAAGGGTGTCATCACCATGTATAACGATATCATTTCCAGTGTCAACGGGGATCACGATATGCTGCTGGAGGAAACTGACATTGACAGTATCCTGGAAGGCAAGACGGAATATTATCCGGAAATGGTGGTACATACCGTGGAAGAAATGGCCCGGAATTTTGTGACCGACCTGCTCAGCAGTGTCCGGGAACGGGGCATTGACACGAAATCTACCTATACTATATTCATCGGAGGCGGAGCCATCTTACTCCGGCGGTTTCTGGAAAGATCCAGCAGGCTGTTCAAGTATCAGTTTATTGATGATATTTTTGCAAATGCGATAGGGTACGGCATCCTGTACCGCAGTTCTTTAGCAGGGAAGTGATGATGTGGGAAAGAAGAATCCATACGTATTTACAATCGGATTTGATAAGAAAAATCCGGAGCATTTGGAAGTTGTAGAGATCCTGAACGGGACAGAGAAAAAGGCGGCGCTGATTGCGGAAGCGATCCTGCAGTATGCAGGGAAGAGGTCTGGAGGAAATACTGGAGTCTCCCAGGAAAGCATCCAGGCGATGGTACGTCTTCTGGTACGGCAGGAAATGGAACGGATCGCTGGCGAGGCTCCGGTTTCAAACTTTGGGACTTCAGGCAGCCAGCAGCTGCAGCCGGAGGCAGATAAGAAACCTGCAGAGGCTGTAATCGAGGATCTGAACGAGGAAGGTCCTCCGATTGATGAACGAACAATGCAGGATATTGCGGATGCCATGGCAGCATTTAGAAATATGTGATACAGGTCTTTAGGGAGAACTCGCAGTGGTTCTCCCGATTTTTCACCGTTTTTTCAGAATTTCCATAGAAAATCCATAGAACTTCTATAAAGATTTCCGAGAAGTGTCTCTTACAATGGCAGAAGAGGTGGTTATGTGGGGTTCTCTGTCCGGGTATGTAGTCCTTTCAAGAGGCCTCGCAGCGTTTGCAGCACAATAACCTGCTCTTCTTCGGAGCAGGACTCCAACTCTATCAGGATCTGCTGCATCGTCGTACTGCCGCTATTGTTCTTACGGTCTTTGATCACCGCATCAATAGAAATGTTCAGATAGGACGCCAGGGAGCAGAGACTGTCAAAACGAGGGTTCGCCTTATAAGTTTCGATATCTGAAATTGTACGAAGGGATACGTGGGACCGTTCCGCAAGCGTATTCTGCGATAATTCCAAATTCATTCTGGCTTCTCTTACAGCATCCCCCAATCGTTGTCTATACATCCAATCACCTCATTTCCTGCATATATTTTACCGCAGACAAGCAGTATATGAAATGCGTTATCCTGCGTGTTGACAGGCGATATAACGCATATAAAGAGGGGGAATCTACGGAAGATAAGGTGTGAACAGCCGGATGGATCAGACGCTATCTGAAACAATTTCAAAAAAATCCTGCTTCTTTTTGCAGGTGAAGAAACTCTTTTACACGCAGTATATGTGTTGGTTCCGACCACATATACTGCGTGTTCTCATGTAAAGTTAAATCCGCCGGATAGGATCGGGCTGCCGTTGGCAGCTTTCGGTCTTATTTTTTTGCCGTGGGAACGGAACGAAAGACTGCCAGGGTGCCGCTCGCCGCCGGCCTTCTGAATTTCTTTGGAACTACAGATGAAATTCAGGAGGAATCACATATGAATGAAAAACATACCTATTCAGGAGATCGGACAAAGAACCATTTTACGGCATACTTACTGGAGTTTATCAAAGGGCGCAGGAGCAGTTACCTGGACAAAAAGATCCGGACGGAGAAGGACTCCTTCTTGATGGAGGAAATTGCGGAGATTGAAGAACGGATCACATTTGAAGAAATGAGGGAGAACCAGGAGCGGGACCGGATTCTGCTCAAAGAGGCTGCAGGTGAGTTCCCGGAGTGGAACGAACTCTCGGATGAAAAACTTGTGAAATCGCTGCTGATGCTCAATGAGAAAGAACGGGAGCTGATCTATCTTCACGTATTTGAGGAGCGCTCATTTAAAAAGATTGGCGAGATGACCGGGATGACAGCAGAGCGATGCAAGGATGCGTACTTCTATGCAATCCGTAAAATACGCAAAAGATTGGGGGATAAAAAGAATGAGCTTTGATGAATTATTATACCGGGCAAAAGCTGGGGACATGGATGCGAAGGCAGAAATCTTTGCGATGTACAGGCCGCTGTTGATTAAGTATTCATTGGTGAACAGAAGATTTGATGAAGATCTGTACCAGGAGCTGGCAGTGGAACTGATGAAGTGCATCCGGTATTTCCGGGATGTGGAGTAATTAAGAAGGGACCGGGCGGTGTAAGCTGTCCGGCCTTTGATAAGGATACGGTAGTCACTGTTTGTATTTACATTTACCGGCGTCTGTGCTGGTAATCTGCTTGCAATGGAACGCATCTATGGCCCTATGACAGCTTCATGAACTAGTTATATACCCGGACGCTCTACGAGCTGAACGGTTCGACTCACGTGCTGGTAGACGAGTACATGAAACGCCGCTTGCAAAGCAAGCTGATCCGGGCCATCATAAAGGATAGACTAAGAGGAAACGTCGGGTGCAGGACCAGCAGGCACCGTGTCCAGCGCTTGCTCATGGGTTGTTTTCTACGCATTTAGAAGCCTATTCTGGCGGGGATTGGATAATCTGTCCCGCCTGCCCGCCGATCACTCTAGAAAAGCCTTGTCACGGCGAGGCTTTCACCGGCCTAAATGCGTAGACGGGAGGCGTTTTCAGCGTCGCCTTTATGTCTGCGTCGAAAGTTTTAAATCCAGGGCAATCTTTTACATTCGGCATATCACATCACCCTATTACATTCTATTGTTCATAGGATGTGCTGGGAAGGATATGATATGCGCTTTATGTTCATTTTATAATTCTTAGATATGCAATATCCGCCTTGACTGCCAAGCAGATATAAAGTATTATATGATTAGTTCAGACTAACTAAAAGCGAGGTGGACTATACTTTATGACACATGGAAACCACTATCTTGGCAAATTATATAATGATCTCATAGCAAATTCTCCCCAGACAATCTCGATGGATATTCCATCTGACATAGGGAGAGGGAGAATTGCTCAAACCAAGATCAAACATGGAGTTATTCTTTCGGACTGGCAAATGTGCTATCAAGCAGATATGAATGTGCAAGGCCCTGTCAGTAAGGAATATATGCAAATTATTTTTTGTCTGAATGACGGAATTTCCTGGGGGATCATAGATGAACGGCATTCTGTTACTATTCAGAAGAACGAGTCCTGCATTTATGCTGGGCATGGAGGAACAGAATATATTTGCTACAAGAAAGACAGCAATTTCTCATTTAAGAATATCAAAATCCCCATTTCTTATTTCTCTCATCTTCTCGCAGATTACTTTGACGGGCAGGAAGTAACTGCCTATGAAAAGAAACTGCTCAACGGGATTTCTAAAGTTCCGGTAACGCCCATCATGGAACAGATTTTAGCGGAGACGAGCCGCTTTACACAATATCGTGGTGGATTGGGTTATTTGTATTTGGATGGTAAATTGCTGGAATTATTGTCTATTTATTTGGGGGAAGTGCTTGAATTAGATATTTTGATGGGCAAAAACATTTCTATGTCTAAGACCGAAAGGACTGCCATTATGGAAGCCAAGCGAATTATAGATAGTCAGCTTGCATTCGCCCCTTCCTGCGAAGAACTATCTCGTATGGTACACTTAAGCATGACGAAGCTGACACGCGGGTTCTCATCATTTTATGGTATGCCAATCCATCAATATATTATTGAACAGCGTTTGGCACAGGCCGCACAGTTACTTTTAGAAGAAGACTGGAATGTAAGTGAAGTTGCCGCAATAGTTGGTTATGGGAAGGCCAGCAATTTTGCGGCTGCCTTCAAAAAGCGGTATGGCGTAGCGCCCAAAAATTATCGGGGAAGCCGGTTCGATAACACAAAAAATAAAGTCTGACCGTTTTTGGGTCAAAATGGGCAGGTTTTGGGTTGGATTAGTCTGTGATAACTGATATTCTATGTGGCGAGGTTAGGTTCTGCTAACCACACCACATTTTAATTTTCCAACAAAGTGAGGAGGCATGAGCATGAAACAAAAGTTAAATGCGAAAGACTTTATTCTCATCGGTGTCCTGACTGCCCTCATGTGGATCATCTGCATGATTATCAGCACCATTATGAGCGTGGCTGGCCCGGTGACCAATGTGTTTTACCCGTCCGTTGTTGCTATTCCTAACGGTATCGTGATGATGCTTCTGCTGGCCAAGGTGCCAAAGAAGGGCGTATTCACCATCTGCGCCGCCATTCAAGCTATTCTGTTCCTGTTGGTGGGCGCTTTCTGGTTCATCCCCATCGGTCTGGTGATTGGCGGTATAATCTGCGACTTCCTGGTTATGGGCCGAAAAGAAATCACGATGAAATCCATGATGGTGGCTTATGCGCTATTCAGTGCCATTTTTGCCTTTAGTGCCATCTGCCCTATCAAATTCCTCCAGAGCGCCTTTGTGGGAGCGATGGAGAAAAATAACATCGCGCCGGAGTACATCGAGGGAATGTTGAATATCACTTCTGTTCCTATGCTGGTAGTCATTGTTGCAGCCGGTCTGGGTGGCGGCTTGATTGGCGGCGTCATCGGCCAGAAAGCGTTGAAGAAACACTTTATTAAGGCTGGACTCGTTTCGGTAAAATAACAGGATCAGCCCCCTGAAAGTTCATCAGACAAACGCAGGCAAGCGGGCTGCCTGATTTCAGAGCGCGGGGCTGAAACCAGTCCCGCGCTTTGAATGTTATAGGGAGGCATTGGAATGGAAGAAGCACAAATCAAACAAATCATTGAGCGGCAACCCCTTCATGGGTCTGCGCTTCTGGACCCACGCTGCAAAATACTTCTCCTGGTTTGCATTGGCTTTGTCAGCTATTTTCTGGCCGGAGAAGTTGTCAGCCTCGCACTCATGTTAGTTTACGGGCTATTCATCGCCCTGGGCAATGGCGGAAAATGGGCTGTAAAAATGATAGTGACCTATATCATTGTCGCCTATCTCAACGCTTTGCTCCGCTATGTGCAGGTGCCGGTTTTGAGTGTGATTATGAGCGTATTTGGCGTGACGGTTCTGAAACTGATCCCCATCATGATGATGGGACTTTGGATATTGCGGACCACCTATATGGACGATTTGATGGTGGCTCTCCAGCGGATGCAGCTGCCGCAGGCGGTCACGATCCCCCTTGTGGTCATGTTCCGCTATATCCCTACATTGCGGATTGAATACCGGCAAATCCGAAGTACGATGGATATTCGCGGTATCAGTGATACCCTCTGGAAACGGGTATCCCATCCGCTGGCAACGATAGAGTATATTTTGATACCACTGCTGATGCGGTGCCTGAAGGTTACTGATGAACTGGCGGCATCCGGCACAACACGCGGTCTGGAGTTGGAGTGCAAACGATATGCGCTGCGGACAATCCGTTTTGCATGGCCGGAAATTGTGGTATCTCTGTTTGGTATCCTCTTTTTGGCTGGCCTGCTTCTTATTGACCAGACCAAAATCGGGGAAATCATTTTGTGGAGGGTATGACGATGATCTCATTTCAGAATTTCAGCTTTCGCTATGAAGAAAGCCAGGATTTTACCCTCCGTGGCATTGATATGACCGTACAGACCGGCGAGTTTATCCTATTGACCGGGCGAAGCGGCTGCGGCAAGACAACACTGATCCGTTCGCTCAATGGCCTGATCCCGCACTTTTACCCCGGAGAAATTCAGGGGGATCTTGTGATGGATGGACACTCACTTCTGGAAATGAAGCCATCACAACTGGCCGGACGGGTAGGAACTGTATTCCAGGACCCGCGCTCTCAGTTTTTTATGACAGACACTACGCGGGAACTGGCCTTTGGATGTGAAAACATGGGGCTTTCCCGTGAAGAAACGATTGAGCGGATTGCAAAGGCAGCCAAAGATTTGGAACTGGTGGATTATCTGAACAGGAGCATTTTCGCCCTGTCCAGTGGAGAAAAACAGCAGATTGCCATTGGCTCAGTTTACGCTCTCTCACCCAAGGTCTACATTTTCGATGAGCCATCCGCAAATTTGGATTATGCGGCGACTAAACGGTTGGCTGAAATCATGGGAAAATTGAAGAAAGACGGATATACCATCTTTGTGGTGGAACATCGCTTTTATTACCTGCGCGATTTGATTGACCGGGTGTTTCTCATTCAGGATGGGAAGATCGAGCGGGAATTTACCAGAGAACAGTTTTGCACGCTGCCTGAGAAAACGCGGATCTCCTACGGCCTACGGACAGCATACCCAGAACGGGATGCGGAAAACTATCACGAAAAAGAACGGGGTTCCGATGGAAAGCACCTGCTGGCGGTACAAGACCTGGCGTTCTCTTATAAGAAAGGCCCTGTTGTATTTCAGAATGTCAGTTTTGAAGCCCATTCGGGAGATGTCATTGGTATTCTCGGTCACAATGGCGCGGGTAAGACAACCCTTTTGTCAATTTTGACCGGCCTCTTAAAACAGCGGCAAGGGGAAATCAGCTTTGACGGGAAGAAACTCACACCCCGTCAGCGGCGCGCTCTGTCTTATCTGGTGATGCAGGATACAGACTATCAGCTCTTTGCAAGCAGCGTGGACGAGGAACTGTCCCTGGGAATACGGGATTATTGTAAAGAAAAAGTAGACACCACATTGGATGCTTTGGAGCTTTCAGAATACCGGGAGCGTCACCCGGCCTCTCTTTCAGGCGGTCAAAAACAACGGGTCACCATCGGCGCAGCAATCGTAAAGGACAGTCCGGTGATTTATTTTGACGAGCCTACCAGTGGTTTGGACTATGACTCGATGGTGCGCGTCAGCAATCTGATTGAACAGCTTTCAAATTCCGGGGTGATCGTTTTTGTGGTATCCCACGATTTTGAGTTCATTGTCCGTACCTGTACGGAAGTAGTCCAGTTGGATGACCACGGAGCCATTCAAAATCACAGGCTTTCGCCAGGGATTTTGAAAACTCTTTCTGAGAAGTATTTTAACTGATGGGAGGTTAGACTTATGTTCCAAAAAGTATTTGAATATGCGGGGCCTCACAAAAAGGGGCTTTATGCGGCCACGGCAGTGGTGCTGATCAGCGTTCTAATGGGGGTTCTTCCCTTTGTGCTGGCTTACCAAGTAATTTCGCCGTTGGTCATGGGGGAGACAATCGACGCTTCATTTATCATTCTTCGAGTTGTATTGGTGCTGGTATGCCTGGTGCTGCAAGCGATTCTCTATGGCTGGGGACTGAATATTTCACACAGGGCAGCTTATGATACCCTGCTCCGTCTGCGGGCCGCCTTGCAGAAACGATTTGAAAAGCTGCCGCTGGGTGTGATTCAAGATAAAGGCACTGGCACTGTCAAAAAACTGTTCGTGGATGATGTAGATAGTTTGGAGGTCCTGTTGGCTCACTCCATGCCGGAGGGTATCGCAAATCTGATGGTTCCCATTGCAGTCTATGTAGCCATGTTTTTTGTAGACTGGAAACTGGCGCTTTTGTCGCTGGCCTCTATCCCTATCAGCCTGATTGCCATGAAAACCATGTATTCCGTTGGTATGAAGAAAATGGGGCCGTACTATATGGCCGGACAGAAGATGAACAACACCATCATCGAGTACATCAATGGCATGGAAGTTGTCAAGGTGTTCAATAAAGATGCGGATTCTTATGAGCGATTCCGCAGGGATGTATCTGATTATCGTGACTATACACTGGACTGGTATAAAGCGGCATGGCCCTGGATGGCGATTTACAGCAGCTTGTTGCCTTGTACTGTTATTCTGACTCTGCCATTAGGAGCTTGGTTTGTTCTCTCTGGTTGGTCGGCCCTGCCAGATCTGATTCTGGTGCTGTGCCTATCCTTGAGTATCGGTATGCCGTTGCTCAAATCGCTGGGATTTCTGCCTACTATGCCCCAGCTTAACTATAAGATTTCTGCACTGGAGCAAGTGTTAGACGCGCCGGAGCTTCAGCAGACTGGAGATGCGTTCCACGGAAAAGACGACACGATTACTTATGACCATGTTTCTTTTGCCTACCAAACGATGCAGCCCGGTCCGGACGGAAAACCTGCGGTAGTGGAGGATGAAGTTCTCCATGATATTTCCTTTACGGCAAAGGCTGGACAAAAAACAGCCCTTGTAGGCGAGTCTGGTTCCGGCAAGAGTACCTTGGCAAAATTGCTGATCCATTATTATGACCCGCAAAAAGGTAGTATTTCTATCGGCGGGCAGAAACTTTGCGATATGAGTCTGGAGGCATTGAACAGCCGCATTTCCTATGTGGCCCAGGATCAATACCTGTTTAATACTTCTCTGTTGGAAAACATCCGGCTTGGTCGGCTGAACGCAACAGACGAGGAAGTAATGGAGGCGGCAAAGAAAGCTCAGTGCATGGAGTTCCTCGAAAAACTTCCCCAGGGCATTCATTCTATGGCGGGCGATGCCGGGAAAATGCTTTCCGGCGGTCAGCGCCAGCGTATTTCTTTGGCGCGGGCGATTTTAAAAGATGCTCCTATCGTTGTCCTCGATGAAGCAACCGCCTACGCTGATCCAGAGAATGAGGAAAAAATGGAGGCCGCTATTGCAGAATTGGTGAAGGGTAAGACCTTGGTTGTCATCGCGCACAAGCTGCCTGCAATTATGAACGCTGACCAGATTTGCGTTATGGATCATGGTAATCTGGTGGCTGCCGGAAAACATCAGGAACTGATCCAGTCCTGCCCGGAGTATCAAAAACTATGGAAAGCTGCACAGGACAGCGCCGAATGGAAAGTCCATACCGCAAAGGAGGGAAAATAAATGTTTGCACTGTTTTCAAGAATTTTGAAACTGTCCGGTCGCTATAAAGGGCGGATTCAGGGAGCTGTTGTATGCGCATTCCTGGAGTCCATTCTGTCCAAAATGCCGATCTTTCTGGCCTTTGTGGTTTTGAGCGGTTTTGCGGCCGGAACTTTGACCGGGCAGACCTGCCTTTATGTGGGGCTTGGTCTTGGGGCGTCTGTGTTGGTTCAGATGCTGGTACACTATCTCAGCGACAGTTTGCAGAGCGCAGCGGGCTACCTGATGTTTGCTGACAAGCGAATGGAGTTGGGCGGGCACCTTCGGAAACTGCCAATGGGATATTTTACTTCCGGCAATATTGGCAAGATTAGCTCGGTTCTTAGCACTGACATGGTGTTTATCGAGGAAGTTGCCATGAGTACCTTGGGAAACATGATAAGCTATCTTCTGTCTGCTCTGGTTCTCCTGGTGTTTATGTTTTATCTGAACTGGCAACTCGGCTTAATCGCCGCCGTTGTGACGATTTTAGCATGGCTGGTATCAAAAGGAATGAACAAGGTATCTCTGCGGGAGGCCGCAGGCCGCCAAGAGCAAAGCGAACGACTGACCGATGCAGTGCTGTCCTTTGTGGAAGGGATCGGTGTTATCAAGAGTTATAACCTGTTGGGTGAGAAGTCGGAAGAATTAACTGGGAATTTCAAACAGTCCAGAAACACATCCCTTGCCTTTGAGAGAAAAATGACCCCTTGGACCATGGGGCTGAATATCCTTTATGGCATTGGTATTGCGGCAATCTTCGGGCTGGCAATCTTTCTGGAACAGAATGGCGGCCTTTCCCTGGCTTATGTCCTTGGTGTTCTGCTGTTCGTATTTGATTTGTTTGGACCGCTGAAAGCACTCTACGGTGAGGCATCCCGCTTGACCGTGATGAACGCAGCATTGGACCGCATTGAAGCGGTATTGGATGAGCCGGAACTTCCCGACACCGGCAAACAACACCTGCCGGTTCAGGCACAGCCCGGTCAGCCAGAAGTGCAGTTTAGCGATGTTGCCTTTGCTTATCAGGACAAAGAAGTGCTGCACCATATCAGCTTTGCTATGAAGAAAAATTCCATGACGGCATTGGTTGGCCCTTCCGGTGGCGGCAAATCCACCATTGCAAATTTGTTGGCCCGGTTGTGGGATGTGAAATCCGGCAGTGTTGCAATAAGGGGCGTGGACATTCGGAATGTGCCGCCGGCAGAACTGATGGATCAGATCAGCATGGTATTCCAGCGAGTGTATTTGTTCCAGGATACCATTTATAATAACATCAGCATGGGAAAACCAGATGCCACAGAGGAAGAAGTCTATGAGGCGGCAAAGAAAGCCCGTTGCTATGATTTCATTATGGCTCTGCCTGACGGGTTCCAGACTGTGGTGGGTGAAGGAGGCGCTACCCTTTCCGGCGGTGAGAAACAGCGAATTTCGATTGCACGTTGCATTCTGAAGGATGCACCCATCGTCATTTTGGATGAGGCTACTGCAAGTGTAGACACCGACAATGAAAGCTATATTCAGGAGGCTATTTCGGAACTGGTAAAGGGTAAGACCTTGCTTGTGATTGCTCACCGTCTGAATACCATTCAGAATGCCGATCAGATTTTGGTCATTAACAATGGTCAAATCGTGCAGAAAGGTACGCATGAGGAGCTTTTGGAGCAGCCTGGTATCTATCAGGATTTCGTCAACATCCGAAAGAGTGCTGCTGGATGGAGCCTGACTTAATAGCGAAGGGAGGTCTTTATGAAACTTCATGCGTCTGGGGAGGACTATTTGGAGGCCATACTTGTTCTCCAAAAGAAACTAGGCATGGTTCGCTCTGTTGATGTGTCTCAGCATCTGGGTGTGAAAAAGCCTAGCGTATGCCACGCCGTTTCCATTTTGGAGCAAGGCGGCTTCCTGGTTAAAGATGAAGACCATTTCCTTCACTTAACTGAAAAAGGCCGTAAGACGGCTGAGACAATCTATGAACGGCACTGCTATTTTAAAAACTGGCTGATTGAGGCAGGTGTGGAGGATGACACAGCGGAACAGGAAGCCTGCAGGATCGAGCATGACATCAGTGAGCAGAGCTTCCAGAAACTGAAGAGATGGAAGGAGCTGGGACACCCTGAAGAGACAAATGGTGATTGAATTTCCAGAGGAACGGCTGCCGGAGATCTGCTGTATCAAGAGAAAGCTCCAGGCTCTGGAAGGTGTGAAAATCTACATGGAGCCGCAACAGATCCGATATCCGGGATTTTTCCTGGATATGCTCCAGCGTAAGGTTATGGTGGAGGAAAAAGAGGTGCTGTTGACTGCCAGAGAATTTGACATCCTCGCAGTCATGGCCAGACATCCGGGACGTGTGTATACCTATGCTCAGATCTGTCGTATGATCTATGGAGAAACGGATGTAGGGGAAGAAATGTACAGCAGTGCCTACTGTCTGATCAGCGGCCTGCGGAAGAAGCTGGAGAAGGAACCACGGCACCCCCGGTATCTTGATACCGTATATGGTGTCGGGTATCGGTTTGAGATTGCATAAATAATAATCGTTATAACCATCAAGGGGCGCTGCTTTTTACACAGCGTCCCTTGAGTTCTTTCATAAGATATTTACTACAGTTTCTATTATGAGAACGGCATGGTCGAACCATGGTAACCATCCACATGAAGCGGGAGGACTGTAGCTCCGGCTTCTATTTTTTTGATCTGCACGTCATGAGATAATCCCAGGACAGTGCAGCCACACGAAACCTTTTCAATGACTGACTGGCCCGATGCCAGGTCAACGATTGCATGGCCGTTCATTGTTCCAATCCGTGTATTTCCATTCAAGCTCAGAATACGGGAGTTGTCCTGCATGGTATGGATCTGGCTATCCCTATATACATGACGAATAAGTGAAATATCTTTCATCTTATGGACAACTGCATTCTCGCACAAATTAGTGATCATAGCATGGTCATCCAGGCATTGGATTTGAGCGTTTCCCTGAACATTCTTAATGAAAGAGTTTCCTGTGATGACCTCTGCCTGAGCGTGATCCTCTATGGTATCTATGACAGAATCAAAACAGTAGATTTCTGCATCTCCACATACGCTTTCCACCTCACAGTGATATAAGATATGTTTACCGCTGCTGATCAGCTTGATTGTCTCATTTGCCCGCAGGTATTTCTTCTGCCAATCTTTCAGTGCGGCGATTAACCGTTGCTGGATAGGTTTGTTCTTCCATAAAGGTCTGTCCAGCCAGGAATCGGGGGTGAACATAGAAAAGTTCATTTCCTCCTGCTTCGGGCTGATCCACCATTTCCAACAATATGGATGCAATCTAAAAATAATGGGATAGGTGCCGTCCTTGATATATCCGGCATCGGCTGAAGATGCCAGAATATCCTGTACCCCTTTATCCCCTCTTGCTGTTGCGTAACCTTCATTTTCAAATAATACAATACTAAATTCTAAATCCATTCTTTTCTCCTTTCTTTTGGCGTGTTCTTCCGGAAATTTAATTCAATCCTCCTCTCCTGCTTTCAGGCATAAAAAAAGAGAATGATGCCGGATGCTCATTCTCAAACTTCGTACAGAAATCTCTGCAAAATAAAAAAAGCCAGAAGGTACTGCCCTGGTGGCAGAATATCCCTCTGACTGATTACAAACCTAAACAGCATATCCTTTTCCGGATAAACACAATTAATGATTACAGAATAAGTATATTACTATATCTGGTATATGTCAAATTATATTGCAACAAAATATAGGAATATTTCTGCTTTTTCAATAAAAGTTGCTATCTGCATATCCCATACGTATGAAATAAGTAACAGAGCCATATGAAGCGTTAAGGAAAGATATAGTATTGAACAAACAGAAAATCATCCACTCTGCGAAAATGCAGCCCTATTATTCTTATGAAAAGTAAAATACACAGGAGGAAATTACTATGGTAAAGAAAAAAGGCGTTTTATGCTATGACCGGGAATCCGGGAGGTATGACATCTACTTTGGAAACGGCAGCTATTACGGCGGCCTGCATTGCGGGGACTGCTTTGATGTAGAAATGAATGGAGACTGGGTGCCGGTTCGGATTGAAATGGATGATGACTGGTATCTTGTGGGAGTTCCGAAGATCCGGCTGGACGGCCTGACAGTCCGGGCGGATTGGTACGAATAATCTTGTCAGGAGGGCGAACATGAAAAAGGAATGGGTGAAACCTGAGATCAAGTTTATCACGGATCCGGATATTATCCTGGGATGCCTCTATGAAGTGTATGGACAGGAACAGAAGTCTGTATTGGCTGGGAAGAATATCCGGCATACGATGATCTTCCCTTTTCTCCGGATGCTGGCAAATAACACGCAGGGAGATGTCAGGGATCTGGAAGCTCTGCATCAGCGGCTCTGGAAGATATATGAAAAAGAACCGGAAAAGCAGGTGTTTGTACAGCAGGGAGAGAAAATCCTGGAAGCTGTCAGGAAAGGAGAAGATGGTGGATGATTTCCTAATGAAAAAGCAAAAATGGGGAAGCAGCTGATGAAACAATTCATTGCGGAAGGGGAACTGGAAAAAGCAGCGTTTATCGGGCTTATGTACCAGATGCCGATTCGGATAGGGGATGCGATAAAGCTGCGGAAAAGTGACCTTTCCGGGAGGAATGTTTTAAAGATCTCTGCCAAATATGGAAAACCTTATACGAACCGGCATGGCAATCCTTATCGGATCACCAGACAGCTGAGGAGTCTTCTAAATTCTATCAACAGGGACTCTGATTTCATCTTCATACGGAAGAAGGAGTATTATATACATTTTAAATGACTTCCGGTGTGAATATTTGAGGAACGAAGAACTGCTTGAATGTCAGAGACGGAAGAAACAGTCCAAACCAGACCAGCGCTTCACCGTTGAGGTAAAGGACGGGAAGCTGATTTTCAAAAGGGTGAGCGGCACCTAAGCTGCCGCCTGAAATCATCCAGATCGGACAGCGGAAAAAATCTGCTGTCCTTTTTGCGTTTTTATGCTGTGAAACGTATGGAATATATATAGGAAGCGTGTCAGAACCGTGCCATTTTCTGAACACAACATAATAGCAATTATGTTGTGTTGGAGCTGAGCGAGGCAGGGGTAATCCCATCTGAACGCAACATAATTACGTACACATCACTGAAAAGTGAACGCAACATAATCGCAGAGGGGAATGAGAAGCATGGCATTACTGGATGATTATAGAATTTATCTGAAGGAACAGGGGAAAGCGAAAAATACCATTCAGACTTATAGCAGGCACGTTGATGAATACTGTCGGTGGTACAGGGACACGTTTGGGGAGGAACTGACGCTGCTTTACCATACCAACATTCTGGATTTCCGGTCATACCTTCAGAATGTCAAGAGGCTGAAATTTAAAAGCATTGATACGAAACTATCTTCGCTTTCCAGCTTTAATGAATTTCTGATCAAGTCTGGCATTCAGGAAGATCTGGTAATTATGCGGGAGGACCGGCTGAAATTCCAGCAGGAGATTGCAAGCCCGGCGGATATAGAAAAAGAGGAGGTGGATGCGTTTCTGCAGAAGGTTTTGGTAAATACCGGGAAGCGGAATTATGCCATTGCAGCAGTCCTGGCCTACGCAGGTCTGCGGGTCAGTGAGTGCATCAATATCAGTCTTAGGGACATGGATTTGCAGGCAAGAGAGCTTCTGGTAATTGGGAAAGGGAATAAGCAAAGGATCGTGTTCATCAATGACAAGATCATTCATGCAGTCCGGGAGTATCTGAAAGAAAGGAACTCCCAGTCTGAGTATATGTTTATCAGCAGGAACGGTGGGAAACTCCACCGCAGCAGTGTGAACCGGTTTTTTAATCAGTGTTCAGATAAGATCACACCGCACTCGCTCCGGCATTACTTCTGTTCCCGGGCCCTGGAGATGGGCTATACGATGGCAGAGGTCTCAAACCAGGCGGGCCATGCCAGCGAGCGGACTACGGCTATTTATACGAATGCCAGCCGGCAGAAGATGAAGGAGAAGGCGAATCTGCTTTAACTAGATACGAATGATGTGAAATCCCCCGCAGTCAAGCCGGAACACACGATAAAAATAAACTAAGAAAAGGAGATGTATGCAAAATGAGTATTTGTGACAAGGCACGTCAGGGAAAGCGACTGATGAATCAGCTGATAACGGAAGGAAATCTGGAACTGGCAGCTTTAGTCGGCTTAATGTATCAGACCCCAATCTGTATAGCTGATCTGACAAGAATGAAAAAGAGTATTCTTAAAGGGAACGCTGTCTGGACTGTTGCAAAAAAGACAGGAAAACCCTACGTTGACATTTGTGGACACGCATATCGAGTCACAAAAGAATTAAGAAATTTGCTTCTTTCTATTAATTGTGACACTGATATGATTTTTACAAAATCTGCGGCTATTTATAGGAAGGAACTCAAAAAATATGGTCTTCCATTTCCCTTGCATGAATTTCGGCATGAGTTTATTTTCTATGAATATATCAGGCATCGAAGTAAGAGGCGACACAAAAGCCGGCTGACAATGATAGATGTGTATTTGCATGAAAAGTAGACTGGCGGTGTACAACTGATGATAAAAATGTCCTTGTATAAAATGACAAAAAGTTGATTATAATAAAAATGTGAGGTATAATAATGATAAAATTCATGAAGGATGTGGAATGTATGGAAATGATAAGACGAAATCTATATCTGAATCGGATCCGACCTTTTATAGACCAGGATTTGATTAAGGTGTTGATTGGACTTAGAAGAAGCGGAAAGACCATCCTGCTCTCACAGATACGAGACATCCTCCTGGAGCGCGGAGTCGCGGAAGAGAATATTATTGAAATCAATTTTGAATCCAGACGGTTTAAAAAGCTGGAGGATGCGGATACCTTTTATCAGTATGTAACTAATCGTGTAGAAAAGGCAAATGGAAAAGTATACTTATTTCTGGATGAAATCCAGCATGTAACAGAGTGGCACTCAGTCATCCCTTCCTTCCGGATTGATTTTGACTGCGATATCTATGTGACAGGCTCCAACAGCAAATTGCTGTCCGGTGAACTGGCAACAAATATGGCAGGCCGATATGTTTCTTTTCATGTGTATCCTTTTGTGTTGTCCGAGATACAGGAATTTTATGAGGTCAATGGACTCCCATACACCAGGGAACAGCTTTTTACGGATTACCTGAAATATGGCGGTCTGCCGATGCGCCTGGTGCTGCCGGATGAACATTCCGTCCGCACATATCTGGAGGATGTCTATGATTCTGTCGTGATGAAAGATATTCTCTCCAGATATGCCATTCGCAATGAGAGTCTTTTGCGAAAGCTGCTGGAACTTCCGCTGTACAATATCGGAAATCCGTTCTCTGCACGCTCGATCAGCCGTTCCCTGATATCAGCCGGCCAATCAACCACAGTGGACACGGTGCTGAATTATATTGATAAGCTGCAGGCAGGTATGATCCTTTCAAAAGCGGAAAGATATGATATAAAAGGGAAAAACATCCTGGCTTCAACAGAAAAGTATTATGCTGGTGACATCGGGCTTCGTAATGTGAGCAAAGCCAGTGAGCAGATCGACACAAGTAAACTGTTGGAGAATGTGGTATATCTGGAAATGTTGAGCCGGGGATATGAGGTGAAGGTAGGAAAACTGGATACTCAGGAAATTGACTTCGTATGTTACAAAGGACAGAAGAAACTCTATATCCAGGTGGCCTATGTACTGTCAGAGGACTGCATTGCAAGAGAATTTGGCAATCTGGAGAAGATCGATGACAATTATCCGAAATATGTGATCAGCAGTGACATCGTAGATCTAAGCAGGAATGGTATTGTCCATAATAATATCATTGACTTTCTGCTGGATGAGAAGGATATATAAATCAGCGAAAAAGGAGCCGTCCGTGAGGGCGGCTCCGAGCCGTTTGTATGCGCCATTTGAGGACTACACCATGGCAGAGGTGGCAAATCAGGCCGGTCATGCAAGCGAGCAGACTACAGCTGTTTATACGAATATGACCTGGGAGATTATTATACCTTGGATATAAGGTTTCCTATTTGGAAACTTTTCGCAGAAAAGTTAAATGTGTGTCTATTGTCTGTTGAACATAGATTATAAGCAAAACGAGCTTGTCGCACAGTGTCAGGAGTATGCAAAGGAATCAGGTGCAACGATCACGCTGACATCCGATGTAAAAGAGGGAACAAAAGATGCCGACGTTATCTACACAGATGTATGGGTATCCATGGGAGAGCCGGACGAAGTATGGGAGAAGAGGATTAAAGAGCTCTCTCCATATAAAGTGACAAAAGAAGTGATGGCAAACGCAAAAGACAGCGCGATCTTCCTGCACTGTCTTCCCGCATTCCACGATCTGAAGACAAAGATCGGAAAAGAAATGGGTGAGCGTTTTAATATAGAAGATATGGAAGTGACGGACGAAGTGTTCGAGTCCGAACAGTCTAAAGTGTTTGACGAGGCAGAGAACCGTATGCATACGATCAAGGCTGTGATGATGGCTACGCTGGGAATTGAAGAATAAGAACAGATACCGCAGGTAAACATATTTTTGAAGCGGCGTCTTCGGACAAGTGCCGGACAGAGTTAGAAGTATTAATTCTGTCCGGCATTTTTACGTGCTTTTTACAGGGATGTAATACAACCGGGAAAAGATATCTGTTAGAATTACACTTGAATATGTCTGTCGGACGAATATGACGCCATGTTGCGGCTAAAATTATTAGAATGGAGAAATAGAAGATGAACATATTTGATATTCTCGGCCCTGTTATGGTTGGCCCGTCCAGTTCCCATACGGCGGGAGCGGTCAGAATAGGGTATGTTACAAGGACAATGCTGGGAGAAGAGCCTGTGAATGCCATGATCAGCTTGAGCGGTTCATTTGCAGCGACAGGGAGCGGACACGGAACAGACCGGGCGCTTATCGCAGGGCTTCTTGGTATGAAGCCGGATGATATGCGCATACCGGACAGCTTTGAACTGGCAGAACAGGAGGGGCTGTCTTTTTCTTTTGCAAATATACGGCTCCCAGGGGCACATCCGAATACGGCTGTACTGGAAGTGGAAGGGAAAACAGGACTGTCAATAAAAATACAGGCATCCTCGCTTGGCGGAGGCCGGATTATGATCGATAAACTGGATGATACGGAAGTACACTGTACAGGTTCCTGTCCGACTTTGATTATACACAATCAGGACAGTCCGGGTATGGTATCGGAAGTAACAGGTATTTTGTCGCGGAAGAATGTTAATATTGCGACTCTGCAGCTTTATCGGGATAAGAGGGGCGGACTTGCAGTAATGGTGATAGAGACAGATCAGACGGTTCCTCGGGAAACAGTCTCCATGCTGGAGAAGTTGGAAGGTATTGAGCGTATTATGTATATCCGTGGGGAGGAAGTGTAATGTCGTATTCATCTTTAAATGAGATCACACAGAGGTGTAACAGCGAAGGTATTCCGTTTTGGAAGGCGGTACAGTATTCAGATATGGAGGAACGGGAAGTAACAGAGCAGGCGTCCTTTCAGATGATGCAGAAGATGTGGAATGCTATGAAAGCAGCGGGAGATTCTTACGATAAGGATCAGAAATCGCGCAGCGGTCTTGTAGGGGGCATGGGCGGTCAGATGAGGAGTTATATGGAAAAAGGCGATACGCTGAGCGGGGATTTTATGTCCGAAGTGATTGCACAGGCATTGGAGATGGGCGAGTCGAATGCCTGTATGCACCGGATTGTCGCAGCGCCGACTGCCGGAGCCTGCGGTGTGCTTCCGGCAGTGCTCCTTCCGATATACAGCCGAAAAACAGCATCGGATACTGAGATCACGGAGGCAATGTATACAGCCGCAGGGATAGGGCAGGTTATTGCGTCCCGGGCTTTTATTGCAGGTGCGGCAGGCGGTTGTCAGGCTGAAATCGGCTCGGCATCGGCAATGGCTGCGGGGGCGCTGGTATCCCTCAGGGGAGGAACGGCAGAGCAGATCGCACATGCGGCTGCTATGGCGCTCAAAAATCTTCTCGGGCTTGTCTGTGATCCGGTGGCGGGACTGGTTGAAGTGCCCTGCGTTAAGCGGAATGTGATAGGTGCGGTTAATGCCGTTTCAAGCGCAGATATGGCTCTTGCCGGAATTGTAAGTAGAATCCCGCCGGATCAGGTCATCGATGCGATGAAAGAAGTAGGGGAGAGTATGCATATTTCTTTAAAAGAGACAGGGGAAGGCGGAGTGGCCAATACTCCGGAGGCAAGAAAAATAAAATTTAACCTGAACTTACAATGACTTAACGTTCCGTTGGTGATTATTTTACATCATTTTCCTATAATGTATCTCGGTAATTCAAAAGAAAAGAAGTTGAAAAAGGGAGAACAGGAATGAAAAGAAGAATAATAAGTGCGTTGCTGCTTGTCTGTATTACTGCGGCAATCGCTTCAGGATGCGGTTCTGATGAACCGGTTGAAACAGTTGATCTGAACAGTATGACTCTGGAAGAGATTGAAGCACAGGCAAAAGAAGAGGGAGAACTTGCATCTGCGGCGATGCCTGATACATGGGCCAACTGGGGTGAAACATGGCAGGAGTACACAGATACGTACGGGATTGAGCATGTGGATACTGATATGTCTTCTGCGGAAGAAATTTCGCTGTTTGAGACAGAGGGGACAGATGCTACGAAGGATATTGGTGATGTAGGACAGGCATTCGGACCGGTAGCGGAAGAGCAGGGAGTTACACTTCCGTATAAGACAAGCTACTGGGATTCGATTCCGGACTGGGCGAAAGACGATGACGGAGACTGGATCATAGGATATTACGGCACAATGTCTGTTATTGTTAACAACAAGATCGTAAAAGACACACCTACATCTTTTGAAGATATCTTAAACGGTGATTATATAGTTGCAGTCGGAGACGTGCAGGCTGCCACTCAGGCTCAGTATGCAGTCCTTGCTGCAGCAATTGCTTACGGCGGAGATGAAAGCAACATTCAGCCGGGACTTGATTACTTCAGACAGATTGCTGAGCAGGGAAGACTTGACCTCGGCGAGTTTACTCAGGCACGTATCGAGAAAGGAGAAGTCGGAGTAGCTTTCTTATGGGATTTCAACGCTCTTGGTTACAGAGAGCAGTTTGTAGAGAATAATCCGGATGCAGACTTTACAGTTTTTATCCCGTCTGAGGCATCTATCCAGACCGGATATGCTACAATTATCAACAAATATTCAAAGCATCCGTGTGCTGCGGCTCTTGCGAGAGAATACATTTTAAGTGATGAGGGACAGATCAATCTTGCAAAAGGTTATGCAACACCGATACGTGAGGATGTGGAGCTTCCGGACGATGTGGCTTCAAAACTCCTGGACGACAGCCAGTATGCAAACGCGAGAATGGTAGAAGATCAGGATGCATGGGACGAGACCGCGCAGACGATCGGAACATTGTGGCAGGAAGAGGTTGTAGCTTACGCACAATAAAATGTATTGACGGATGACCGGACTGCTGCATAAAGTGCAGCGGTCCGTTTTATGTAAAAGGTGAGGTTAATATGAAAACACAAAAGAAAACATACATATTTGCGCTGGTGCCGTTTTTGCTGCTATGTCTTCTGTTTGAGATCATACCGGTCATTTTTACGGTCATCAGAAGTTTCTTCCCGGAGGGAGGAGACATGGGATTTACACTTGATAACTATATTAATATATTTACCGGAAAACTGTATCAGCAGGCCATAGTCAACAGTCTGCTCATCTCGATTCTTTCTTCGGTTATCGGGCTGCTCGTGGCATTTATCGGTGCAAAAGCAGTCCATGAGGAAAAAGGTAAACTGAAGCAGGTATTCATGAGTATTCTGAATATGGTATCAAATTTTTCGGGCGTACCGCTGGCGTTTGCATATATCATTATGTTTGGAAACATCGGTGTCATGACGATGATCGGCGCGAATTACGGAATTGAATTTCTGGCGGAGTTCCCCCTGTATTCTGTATGGGGACTTCTGCTGATATATGTATATTTCCAAATCCCCCTGTCCACACTCCTGCTGATCCCGGCATTTGATTCGATCAGAAAAGAGTGGAAAGAAGCGGTTGCCCTTCTGGGCGGCAGCCGGATGACATTCTGGAGGAAAGTCGGCATCCCAGTACTGATGCCGAGTATACTGGGAACATTTTCTGTATTGTTTGCCAACGCACTGGCAGCTTATGCGTCTGCCTATGCACTGCTGATGAACAATGTATCACTGCTTCCGATCCGTCTGTCGGAACAGTTCGTCGGCGATATCATACAGAGACCGGAGTTCGGAAGTGCGATTGCAGTCATCATGATGGTCTTCATGGTGATCGCCATTGGCGTACAGAATAAGATGACTCCAAAGAAAGGGGGGAGACGCTGATGAATACAGAAAAAAAGAAACGCAATGCAGGATCAAAGATTGCGATTATTGTAATTATAGTGTATCTGCTTCTCCCACTGGTAATGACGCTGATTTACTCCCTTTTTCAGGAGTGGATCGACGTGATGCCGACAGGTTTTACTCTGGGAGCTTATACAGAGCTGTTTACTGATCCTCTGTTCTGGAAAGCAGTCGGGCGTACGGTTATTATTTCTATTGTTCCGATCGTGCTGTGTACAGTGTTTGTACTGCTGGCGATGTATGTGGTAGTTGTCTACCATCCGGAATGGGATAAAATGATTCAGATTCTGTGTACGATTCCGTATGCAATCCAGGGCGTCATCCTTCCAATCTGCGTTCTGTCGCTTTACAGCAGTGCGCCGGAACCTTTCGGAGACAGAATGTTCATGCTTGTTGCGACTTATATGGTTGTAATCCTTCCCTATGTATATCAGGGAATCAGAAATAATCTGAACGGTGTCGGGGCGCCAAGGCTTATCGAGGCGGCGCAGATGCTGGGAGCGAGCAAGTTTTACGCATTCTTCCGCGTCGTTATTCCGAATATTATGAGCGGTGTCACAATTTCAGTCATGCTGGCGATGGCAATTGTATTTGGTGATTTCGTTATCATTAATACACTGGCGGGCGGACAGTTTATGACAGCACAGATGTATTTATATGATGTAATGAAAAAATCCGGGCAGAGGACCTGCGCCGTGATCGTTATACTTTTCCTCGTAACTCTGATCATTTCGGCTTGTGCATTTTTCCTGCAGTCGAAGGGCAAAGACAGAAAGGACAGATAAAGAAAATGGCTTATATTGAATTTAAAAATATCGATAAATTTTATGGTGATAATCATGTGTTAAAGGGAATCAATCTGGAAATCCAGAAAGGTGATTTTGTTACACTTCTGGGCCCTTCCGGATGTGGAAAGAGTACGCTGCTCCGCTGTCTCGCAGGACTTGAGCAGATCTCAGGGGGACAGATACTGCTGGACGGTGAGGATATTACAAACAAAGATCCAAAGGACCGTAATATCGGAATGGTGTTCCAGCAGTACAGCCTTTTCCCGAATATGACGGTAGAAGAGAATCTTTCTTTCGGATTAAAACTTCAGAAACTTCCGTCAGATGAGATTGGAAGACGTGTAAGAGATGCCATTGATATGGTAGAGTTAAAAGGAAAAGAAAAAGAGTACCCGGGAAATCTTTCCGGAGGACAGCAACAGAGGGTCGCTCTTGCGAGAGGAATTGTGATGCAGCCGAAAGTGCTGCTTCTGGATGAACCTCTGAGTGCTATTGATGCGAAACTGAGAAAATCTCTTCAGACGAGCATTCGGAGAATACACAAAGATCTTGGTCTGACGTCTGTGTTCGTAACCCATGATCAGGATGAGGCAATGGTAATGTCTGATGTGATACACCTGTTCCATGACGGCGTTATTGAACAGTCGGGCAGTCCTGTAGAAGTTTATACAAAACCGGAGACGACTTTTGCGGCAGGATTCATCGGAAATTATAATATTCTGGATGCGAATGCCATGGAAGCAATTACAGGAAAGAAATGGAACAGCGGACAGTTTGCAATCCGTCCTGAGACTTTCCTGCTGTCCAAGGATACGATCACGACGGAAGATTACCGTATGAACGGAACGATCATTGACTATGTGCCAAGAGGAAATGTGCTCCGCTACCATATTGATATCAATGGCGTGGAAGTGTATGCAGACGTGCTGTTCCGGAGTATGTCTATGTTTAATGTGGGTGAGAAGATCAATGTAGGAGTGGCCGATCATAACTGTGTGCGGCTTTAAGACCGGGCGACAAGGAGGAAAAAAGTGGATAAAATTACAATACGCGGATTTTCGGAAAAAGGAAACTGGTACAAGGGGAATCTTCACAGCCATACGGTGAATTCTGATGGAATGCTTACCCCTGAACAGTCTGTAAAGCTTTTTAAAGAGCATGGATACAACTTTCTGTGCTTTTCCGAACATGATAAGTATACGGATTACAGAGCGGAATTTGACTGTGATGACTTCATTATCCTGCCGGGGCTTGAGGCGTCCGCAATCCTTTATTATGATGAGGTTTCCGGGAGAAGAAAAAAAGTACATCACATTCATGGCATTCTCGGCACAGAGGAGATGCAGAGAAATGCGGTCCTTCCATTGTATCAGCACAATGAGATCCATCCGGTGCATAAATATTACGGACAATGGGACGGGGCTGCGGCTGCCCAGAAACTGGCGGATGAAATGATACAGCACGGTATGGTAGCTACATACAATCATCCGATATGGTCGAGAGTGAGAGAAGAGGAATTTATAAATACAGAAGGAATCTGGGCACTTGAGATTTATAACTATAATACAGTTAATGAAAGTAATACCGGATATGATGAAACATATTTCGATGTGATGTTAAGAGAAGGAAAGAAAATTTTTGCTTTTGCATCGGACGACAATCATAATGAAGGAAATTTCGATGACGCATGCGGAGGCTACATCGTGGTCAAAGCAGAGAGGCTGACGCATGAAGATATTGTACAGAATATGCTGGCAGGAAATTATTATTCATCATCGGGACCGGAGATCCGTGACTGGGGAATCAGAGACAATGTGGCCTACGTTGACTGCAGTCCGGTCTACAGGATTGACTTTGTTGCTGGAAATGATATAAATGACGGTATTTCCAGAGTGTGCGGATCTTATGACGATACGATTGAGCACGGAGAATACGAACTGAAGGGTCATGAGACTTATGTTCGGGTAAAATGTACGGACAAGAACGGAAAAACTGCATGGAGTAACCCGATCTGGCTTGCAAAATGATAAATTTTTTACTTGTTTCTTTGGAAAAGGTATAATAAAATAGCATCACAGAAGAGGTGTTTATATGAGAGAAGACATGAAAGCAGTGATTGCAGATACCTTTTCCCAGATGCTGGATAAGGAAGACATAGATAAAATTACGGTGACAAAGCTGATCGCGGAATGCCATATCTCAAGGCAGACATTTTATTATCACTTTAAAGATATTATGGATGTGCTGGAGTGGACGTTCCGACGTGCCACGCAGGAGCTGGTGCAGAAGAGCCTGAATGAAGAAGACCGTTTGGGAGCACTGACCACTTATGTCGCGTTTGTGCGGCAGAACAGGAAAAAATTCGAGCGGTTGCTCTATTCCCGCCGCTGGGTTCAGATCGAGGGGATGCTTGTCGAGGCGGTAACCGTATATCTGGCGCAGATAGCGCGCAGTAAGGTTCCGGAGCTTGACCTGAGCGTGGATGATCTGGAAGTGATGCTGAGGTTTTATGCCTGCGGAATGGTGGGAGTCCTGCTGCAGTATATGGAAAAACCAAACCTGAATGAGGAAAAGCTGGTCATACAGATGGAAAAGATCATCACGGGAAAGATGTTTCCGGGAAAACATGATTGAGAATATTGTAAATGAAGAGGGGCTGTCGCACTAAATAATTAGTGCGGCAGCACTTTTTTGCAGAGAATAAGAGCCAGGTCTGTGCAAGGCCTGGCTCTTGGTGTAAAATTTATTTATG
>USFD01000045.1 GCA_900553885.1 uncultured Ruminococcus sp. | reverse complement strand
CTGCTTCTTATCAAAGAAGATTTTTCCCTATAGACACAGAAATTTTTACGCCCTCGAAAGTACATGGAAATCCGGGATGTTACGAC
This sequence comes from uncultured Ruminococcus sp., assembly GCA_900553885.1. Lineage (GTDB taxonomy): Bacteria > Bacillota > Clostridia > Lachnospirales > Lachnospiraceae > Mediterraneibacter. The sequence continues at coordinate 25,390 of USFD01000045.1, read as the reverse complement.
GCTGATCTACATGGATCAGATGCTTACGAATCCTACAATTGATAATACAGAGGCCGGTGTCCGGACCTATACCTTTGAACATAAATTTGAAAATCCCGCTTATCCGGGACAGACTCACAATACCAGTGAGATTCAGATAAAGGTCACCGATAATGGCGATCATACCCAGACCATTGAGGTTAAGATCCCTGCGTCAGCGATTCCGCTGCGTACGAATACAATTACTCTGAACAGTGACGGAACTCCTTCCCATAATCAGGTTTCGGAGATTCAGCCTATGCGTCTCTGCTATGAGATTGGCCTGGAAGAAGGCATTAATGCCGCGACGCTCAGCGGTGTTGATTCTTCCTATATTAAAGACAACACGGAAAACGGTATTGTTAACTTCTACAGTAACGCTTACACAAGAGATGGAGAGACCAATAACGGGGTCGGTGCAGTCGTGGAATTTGAGCCGTCACCGGACAACCCGTTCTACTTTATTCAGGGCGACACCCCCATTTATGTTCAGGACAGTACGGGAGCCGGTTATGTACAGGCCAAAGAGTTTGACAGGAATGGGGTCTACTATATCCCGGTCACCTATTATAATGGTGCAGGGGATGCAGTAGAAAAAGTAACAGATTACGTAAAGCGGTCCGGTGAAACACTGGAGGAATTTGTTGAAAAGGATGAAAATGGCTGGTTTATCAAAGACGGTTCTCCCCGTATCGGAAACCTTCAGGATGTAACCGCTCCGAAGACAAAAAATGAGACAGCTACATACGGCAACTATCGGGAACCGACGTTTGTATATGACAATCCGGATGATACGGATGTTCATGATGGCTCATTCGTTGTGCTGCTTGGAAATAACGGCAGGCTCGGGATTCCGTTTATGAGCAAGGATGTCTCGCTGACAGGCGACAGCTCTCATGCAAGTATTGACGGCCAGCTGGTAAGTGTGGGCGGCAGGCTGCATTATACCATCAGCTGGGTAAACACGGCGACGCAGGACGGTCAGCCTGTTGCAGGGACGGTAACGATAAGCGACCGGCTTCCGGCAGGAACAACATATGTTGAAAATTCAGCCAAACCTGCCAGTGGTGTGACATACGACGAAGATCAGAATATTCTTACCTGGACAATAGAAGCGGATGCCGGTGGGCATGGTACAGTTGAATTTGACGCTGAAGTCGGCGGGGCGGCTGTTGACAATGAGAATAATGCCCTGCCTAATACGGCAACCGTCACGGCCGGAAGCAACAGCTATACCACCAATACAACGACGAATTACGTACCGGAGAAATCAGTAACGGTTCCGGACGGCTCCGGAGGAACTGCCGATGCTGACGGCGCAGAGGTTGAACCGGGCACAGAACTTACCTACACAATTGAATACCGCAACACGGAAAGCGCTGAATCGACAGTGACCATAACAGATGCTGTGCCGGAAAGAACAACGTTCGTATCTGCTGAACCAGAGGTTCAGCCGGATCAGGACGGTAATCTTGAATGGACGATAAAGCAGGTTCCGGCCGGACAAACAGGCAGCGTATCCTTTACGGTTAAAGTGGATGACAGTGCGGCAGCGACAATCGAAAATGAAGCAAATGTAAAAGTCGGGGATCATAATCCTGTTGTTACTAACAAGGTAACGACCGAGGTTAACCGGGCAAGTCTCACTATTGCAAAAAAAGTAACGGCTGACTCAGGGCTGACGGCTCCTGATAAGGAATTTGGCTTCGAACTGATAATTCCATCCAAAGCGAACGCGCAGAATGTAGCGGCAGTTATTCATACGGAAGGAGCGGATGATCAGTCTGCAAGTCTGAACTTTGATGCAGACGGCAAAGCTACCTTCAGGCTGAAAGCAAATCAGTCCCTTGAAATCCCGGGTATGGGAAGTACACAGTACTCGGTTGTTGAGCAGAATGCAGCCAATGGCGCTGTGAACGGTGGTTTCACATTGAGTAAAGTTGAAGGTGCAACGGGTGCAGGCTCTGCGGATAATCCTGATCCAACCAATGATGTATCAAGCGCAACAGCAGCAGGAACAGTTGGAAGTGATAATACAACGGTAACGTTTACCAACAACTACAGCGTGGCATCTGCTACCACCACGGATTTGGGTATTAATCTGGGCGGCACGAAGAACATTGACGGACGTGACTTCCAGACCGGAGACGCATTTACCTTCACAATTGCTGCAGCGCAGGCGACGCCCGACGCGCCGCTTCCGGAAGACACTAAGGTGACGATCAACCCGGAATCCGGAACTTCTGCTGCGTTCGGCTTCGGAAAGATTACCTTCGACAAACCGGGCGAGTACCGCTATATTATTCAGGAAGTCAACTACGACACTGATAATGACGATGCGACGAAGAATCCTGGCGGCATTGGATATGATGCGGCGATTTACCGGGTGAACATTGTTATTGTAGACAACGGGGACGGTACGCTGCGTCTGGCGACGACTGACGAGATAAAGGATATCGCTACGCAGGGCGGTCTTGAGTATACCAGCAATCCAATGGTTCAGGTCAACAAGGGACAGAGCAGTTCCATGACCGGAGCGGACAACAATGAGGTTGTCTTTGAAAACACCTATGACGCCAATGCAGCAACGGCATCTATTCAGGGAACTAAAATTCTGACTGTTTCCAACAGTGATTACACACTGGAGGACGGAGACTTTAAGTTCACTATTGAAGCACTTGGTTCTGTTCAGACAGATCCGGATAAGAATTCTTATACGGAGGACGACTTCAGCAAGGATGATTCTCAGCCCATGCCGGTGGACAGCAAAGGGGACCCGGATACAGAGGCTGCCAATATTGCCAACGGAAATGTCAGTTTCCAGTTTGCACAGGGCGCCTTTACAAAGGATATGGCTGGAAGGACCTTTGGCTACAGGATCACGGAATCTGCCGGTGATATCATGTCCGGCGGCGTGACCTACGATCCGGATCCTTCCCGCATTGTCTGGATCACCGTTGGGGACGACGGTCATGGCAATGTGACGGCAACAGTGATGCCCAATGACGGGCAGCAGCAGGCAAACAACTTTACGTTTAATAACTCTTATGAGCCGGATGAAACAACGATCGGCAGCCAGACTACGGCAGGCATTACCGTGCAGAAGACTTTTACCGGTCATGCATGGACAGAAGATTATACGTTTGAATTCGGGATTGAGCCGGTTTCCACAACTGCCGCAGATATTGAGGCGGAAGATATGCCGATGCCGGATTCTCCTACGATAAGTATCGGCGCACCGCAAAGCGGAGATGAGAACACGGCGTCTTTCGGTACGATGACGTTTTCCAGGGCAGGCGATTATGTTTACAGGATTACCGAACTGGATGACAGCAATGCCGGCACCACATGCTCTGACACGGATCAGACAGTAACGGTAAAAGTTACGGAGGATAAGAATACAGGCAAACTTTCTGCTGAGATCGTTTACGAAAAAGACCAGAAGAATGCGGCATTTGTGAATACCTATACAGCCACGTTCGACGGCGATACGGCAGTTACCCTGACCGGTACCAAGAATCTGGAGGTAGCGGACGGTCTGGTTCATGAGCTGAAGGACGGCGACTTCAGTTTCCGCATTACGGCTCTGGACGGCGCTCCGGCAGCATCGGCCGATACGGTCGCCAATGAAGACAGCACACCGGTTCAGGATACCAACGACTGGACTTCCGGTATTACGCTGCTGAACAGGCTGACGTTCGATATGGACGACATGAACGGTCAGAATGAAAAGACCTTCAGCTATGTTATTACAGAAAATCTGCCTTCCGGTATAGATACGGGTAATCCGACTGCTGACGGTATCACCTACGATACAACTGCCTACAAGGCGGATATCAAGGTAACTGACGACGGAAAGGGTACGCTGAGCGCAGCGGATCCCCTGATTACAAAGGGAACATGGGACGGCAGCAGCTTTACCGCAGACGGTGATCCGTCCGGTGTGAACGGCGTCGTGTTTACAAACTCGTATGCCGCAGGTACGCTGACACAGACTCCTGTTGAGATCAGCAAGACACTGAACGGAAACATGCCGGAAGAAGGTCAGTTTACATTCTCTATGAGCATTGTAAGCGCTGACCCGGAGGATGGCGTAACGCTTCCGCAGCAGCACGAGAGTGTTGCCAATGATGCTTCCGGCAAGGTGCAGTTCGGTGATCTGACGTTCAGTAAGCCGGGAACTTATGTAGTGGAGATAACGGAAGATATTCCGGCAGGGGCAACGAATGCGAATGTGGATAACGGCCAGACGACTTACGAAAAGGCAACGGAGGAACAGAAGGCCGGGAGCGGCTGGATATTTAACGGCACCACTTATGATTCCCACTCCGTCCGGATGACCTTCAAGGTTAAGGACAACGGGAATGGCACACTTGTACCGGACGGTAACATTCAGACAACGGGTGAAACTGTTTTCGCCAATACCTACGCTGCAACAGGCGAACTGAGTCTTGGCGGCACCAAGACGCTGGAAGGCCGTGACTGGGTTGACGGCGATGACTTTATCTTTACACTGACCGGAAAAAATGTATCTCAGGGGGCTGATGAGAATAGCGGCTTTACCCTTCCGGATCCCTCGGAGGTAACGGTTGGCTACAGTGATGCTGTGGAGGAAGCAGGTGCAGACAAGGCCACCCGGGGCGTTAAGGTACCTTTCTCCTTTGATAAGATTACCTTCAGCCAGGCAGGCACTTACGAGTTTACAATTACAGAATCCGGCTACAGCGACGAGCCCAATGTATCCAATACAAGCGGTACAGCGGTGACTTATACCTATACCGTTACAGATGACGGGAACGGACACCTGACGGCAGCGCCTGTTCAGGCTTCCCAGAGCGGTACGAACGCATTTGTGAATACCTATAATCCGGGCAATGCAACGGCCGGGCTTACGGCAGTCAAGACTGTGAACGGCGAGAGCAAGGGCATTGCTGCCGATACATTTACATTCGGAATTGAAGCAGTATCTGCTCCCCAGGGGGCAGCGGCAGATCTGCCTGCCAATGCTGCTGATGACGGTACGGTGAAGAACGGCGCCGACGGTACGATTGATTTCGGAGCCTTCACATTCAGCGCAGAAGGCGATTATGTCTACAGAGTGACGGAAGTCAACGAAGATAAAGCGGGCTACAGCTATGATGATACAACATACACGGTAGTCTTCCATGTATCTGACGATCCGGCGCAGGGGGCGCTTGTGGCAACACGGGAGATCTATAAAGGAACGGCTCAGGATGACACAGCCAGGGTTGATGCGGTTACGTTTGCCAACACCTATCATCCCGAGGCAGCCCCGGCGACCGCTGCGTTCTCCGGAACCAAGTCGGTGACCAACGAGCACGGCGGGTTCACCATGAAGGCAGGTCAGTTCAGCTTCACGATGACGAACACACAGGCTCCGGCCGGGGTTTCCGCGCCGACGCCGGGCAACGGCCCGACAGTGGCCAACGCCGCTGACGGCAGCTTCAGCTTCGGTACGCTGACCTTTACTGAGCCGGGTGAATATACCTATACAGTTTCGGAAGTAAATCCGGCGGATTCCTCCGACGCTGTTAACGGAATTACCTACGACGGAACACAGTACACACTGTATTTCAATGTGGTGGATGACAACGGAACGCTTAAGGTTGAAACACAGACGATTACCAGCTCCAGGGGCGGTACGGCGGATGCGGATGCTCTTGATTTCACGAATATCTACAATGACGGACAGGTGAGTTATCAGATTGCCGGCACCAAGATGCTTGACACCAATGGCTTTGACGGGGCATCTCTTGCCGAAGGCCAGTTCAGCTTCGTGCTTGTGGAAAACGGCCAGACTGTGCAGAAGGTAACGAACGGCGCACCGGCCGGAAACAGCGCGGCTTTCGCGTTTGATCCGATTACCTATACTGAGCCCGGAACTCATACGTACACGGTGTATGAGGCCGGCACCGACGGAGAAAACGGCACCGGAGGAACGGACAGTAATAATATCACCTACAGTAAAGAAGCATACACAGTGACGGTCACGGTTTCCCGGGCGGCAGGAGCTGAGGGCCAGCACGGCGGTCTGTCGGTGACGGCAGACGTCAGCAACGCTGAGATCCGGTTTACAAACGAGTACGTTCCCACAGAGGTAACAGTGGGTCCGGGCGGCGATGTTCAGATTGGCGGCACCAAGACGCTGGACGTTGCCGACGGCAGCCGGCGTGAGATGAAGGAGGGCGAGTTTACCTTCCTGCTGTTCGAGGGCGGTCAGGAGATCGGACGCGCTTCCAATGATGCAGATGGAAACTTTGTATTTGATGATATTATCTACGATTATACCGACGCCGGCGTACATCGTTACACGGTAAGCGAGATCAATAACGGTCTGGGCGGCGTGGAGTATGATCCGACGATCTATTCGGTTGAAGTGAATGTAACGGAGAACACGGAAACCCATGCTCTTGAAGCAGCCATAACCTATTATAACAACGCCGGCACGGCGGATCCTGCTGACGGGATGACTTTCACGAACCGTTATCAGGCTTCACCGGCGGCGGTAAACCTGGGAGTTGTCAAGAAGCTGGCCGGCGCGGCTCTGAAAGACGGACAGTTTACATTCGGGCTGACCGGAAGCGGCGGCGCTCCGATGCCGGAGAAAGATACAGCCGTAAACGCTGCAGACGGATCCGTGTTATTTGACACCATTACATTTGATTCTGTGGGTGAGTACGACTACACGATTACGGAAGTGAATGACGGACAGGACGGCATCATCTATGATGAGAATGCGGACCGGACGGTTCATGTAAGTGTGACGGACAACGGTACGGGAAGCCTTGAAGCCAAAGTAACCTATGGCGGGGACGGATCGGTAATAACCAATACCGCCAAAGCAGCGCCTCCGTCAGATGACAGCCAGGGCGGAAACGGCGGAAATAATAGTAATAACAGTAATAACAACAATGGCCCGTCCAGGGATCAGATTGTTCAGACCGGAGATACGGCACAGATTCTTCCGGTTGTATGTGTTCTGCTGGGAGCATTTGCTGTGCTCATATCAGTGAGTATGATTATGATACGCAGACGCAGAAAATAGTGTTTGACATTCCGGCAGCATAGCAGGAATGATAGGAAAATACCGGGCAGCTCATGCAGCTGTCCGGTATTTTCTGTCTTTTTATCCGTGCCGGCGTCAGGCCGGAGTACAGGAGCGTCAGAGACTATGCAGGCTGCCTGCAATAACAGAATGTGGTTTTTTGGCAGTTCCGGTGATTGTCCGTCACAGAAAAACAGGTTATAATTAAAAACAGACAGTTGTATTTAAGAAACCAGATAAATCACAGAATATGAAAAGGAACAGTGAATAACGGAAAAGGAGAGAGAAATAAATGAAACTTATGATTGCGTCAGATATTCACGGGTCTGCACCATGCTGCAGAAGGATGCTGGAAGCATATGCCCGGGAAAAAGCGGACAGACTTCTGCTGCTGGGAGATATTCTTTACCACGGACCCCGCAATGACCTGCCGGAAGGATATGCGCCGAAAGAAGTGATTGCCATGCTGAATCCGGTTAAGAAAAAACTGCTCTGTGTCCGGGGAAACTGTGATACAGAAGTGGATCAGATGGTACTGGATTTTCCGATTCTTGCCGACTACTGTTTTTTCGAACTGGAAGACGGCAGCGGAACTTCCGGAGCGGTGATATTTGCCACCCATGGCCATATATACAATCCCCACCATCTGCCGCCGCTTTCCGACGGGGATATTCTTCTGAACGGGCACACGCACATTCCGGCCTGTGAAGAGATCCTGGACATGGACGGCAGCCGGTATCAGTATCTGAATCCGGGATCTGTATCTATTCCGAAGGAGGGATCCCGGCACAGTTATATGATTTATGAGAAGGGAACATTTACCTGGAAAAATCTTGAAGGGGAGGCGTATCAGACATGGAAGACCGGATCGCGCTGCTGATCGATGCGGACAATGTATCGGCCAAATACATTAAGCCGATTCTGGATGAGCTGTCCAAATACGGCAATGTAACATATAAAAGAATATACGGAGACTGGACAAGATCCAACAGCGCCAGCTGGAAAGAGGAACTGCTGCAGAATTCCATTACTCCGATTCAGCAGTTCAGCTACACCCATGGAAAAAACGCTACAGACTCCGCTATGATTATCGATGCGATGGATATGCTGTATACAAGCGAGCTGGAGGGGTTCTGCCTGGTATCCAGCGACAGTGATTTTACCAAGCTTGCCAGCAGACTCAGGGAAAGCGGAAAGCTGGTGATCGGGATGGGAGAAGACAAAACACCGTCTCCGTTCCGGAAAGCATGTGATATTTTTACAGTACTGGAACTGCTTCTTGAAGATAATACAATGGAAAAGGACGAGAGAAACAATGCACAGCAGCACGAGCGGGAGCAGAAAAAAGGGACAGCTCCGTCCAAACAGCAGATAGAAGAAGTTGTGGTCAAGATTATTACGGAAAATCAGAACGATGACAAGGAGACCGGCCTGGGAGAAGTGGGAAGCCGGCTGGTTAAACTGTATCCGGATTTTGACGTGCGGCGGTACGGATACAGTCTGTTGTCCAAATTCCTGGAGACACTGCCCAAGCTGAAGCTGATCCAGGAGGGGACAAAGGTCTGGGTTACTCTTTACGAAGATAAGAGCAAAAAGGAACGGCTGGAGGAATACATTATGCAGCAGATCAGAAGCAATGGACGATATGGTATTTCTCTGGGGGCGCTGGGAAACCGGATCCGGCTGAAATTCGGTGATTTTAAAGTCAGGGATTACGGATATTCGCAGTTCAAGCAGTATATTGAGAGTTTCCCCAATGTGGTGCTCGAAGACGACGGCGAGCGGACGAGAGCGGTCTATATGGCGGATCAATGACAGGAAAATGAAAGACTGCATTACAAAAAAGAGGACGGACACCCGTCCTTTTTCTTTTGCCTGTAATACCTGCAATTGAACAATCTGTCAAAAAATTAACAGAAAGTTGTAAAATTTTTGTAAATTCATGTGTCTTGTCACATGTAAATTACAGTGATATACTGACCGGGACAGAAGGAACACGAAAAAGCAGAAAGAGGTATTGAACATGACAGTCAGAGAAGAAATTGAACAGCTGAAAAAAGAAAAAAATGCGGTAATTCTGGCCCATTATTATGCCAGGCCCGAGGTACAGGAGATTGCAGATTATACGGGAGACTCCTTTTACCTCAGCAAAACAGCGGTGGGGCTGAAGGAGCAGACCATAGTTTTCTGCGGGGTATCGTTTATGGGGGAGAGCGCGAAGGTGCTGAATCCGGAAAAGACTGTGCTCATGCCGGACGCTTCCGCGGATTGTCCCATGGCTCATATGGCAGATGCCGGGACAATCAGACGGATGCGCGATACATATGAAGATCTGGCTGTTGTATGTTATATCAATTCTACGGCTGAATTGAAGCGGCATTCGGATGTGTGTGTAACGTCTGCAAATGCCGTAACGATTGTTAAGGCTCTTCCGAATAAAAATATCTTTTTTATTCCGGACCGGAATCTGGCACGTTATGTGGCTTCACAGGTTCCGGAAAAGAATTTTATATTTAATGAGGGATTCTGTCCGGTTCATGAAAAAATGCGTGCGGAGGAGATCCGGAAGGCAAAGAAGGAGCATCCGGATGCACAGGTGCTGACACATCCGGAGTGCCCGGAAGAGATATGCCGGATCTCTGACTATATCGGGAGTACATCCGGGATTATCCGGTATGCACAAGAGAGCGGCGCGCGGGAGTTTATTGTCTGTACGGAGAGCGGAGTCCGGTACGAGCTGGAGAAAACCTGTCCGGACAAAAAATTCTGGTTCCCGGAGACAGAGCCTCTGTGCATGGATATGAAAACCATCACCCTGGAAAAGATTCTCCATGTACTCAGAACCGGAGAAAATGAGGTGGTTCTTGACGAAAAAATGTGCCAGGAATCCCGAAGGCCTCTGGAGCGGATGCTGCAGCTGGCACAATAAGGGAAACCGTGAGACGGCAGGGACAGGAAAAGGAGAGAAGACAGTATGGACATGTATACAGATGTAGTGATTGCGGGAACCGGCGCGGGAGGACTTTTCAGCGCGCTGAGTCTGCCGCGGGACAGAAAGATTATTATGATTACAAAGTCAGATCTTGAGAGCAGCGATTCCTTTCTGGCACAGGGAGGTATCTGTGTTCTGAGAAATGAGGATGATTATGACAGTTATTTTGAAGATACCATGCGTGCCGGACATTATGAAAACAGGAAAGAATCTGTAGATATTATGATCCGGAGTTCCCAGCATATTATCCGGAGCCTGATCGGATACGGCGTGGAGTTCCAGAAAGCGCCGGAAGGAGAAGAGGACGGGGATAAGGCGGAACTTCTGAAAGAGTATGCATTTACCAGGGAAGGAGCACACTCAAGGCCCAGAATCCTTTTCCACGAAGATGTGACAGGCAAAGAGATTACCAGTAAACTTCTCGCCCAGGTAAAAAAGCTTGAAAATGTTTCCATATATGAGTATACTGCAATGACAGATATCCTTGTAAAGGACGGAAAATGTGCAGGTATTCTCGCATCCGGTCCGGACGGGGAGGAGATCCGGATCCATGCGGACTATACGATCTTTGCCACGGGCGGAATCGGCGGACGGTACCGCCATTCCACGAATTTCCCGCATCTTACGGGAGATGCCATTGATATATCGAAGAAACATGGTATCCGGCTGGAACATCTGGATTATGTACAGATCCATCCGACCACGCTGTATTCGGAAAAGCCGGGGCGGAGATTTCTGATTTCAGAGTCCGTCAGAGGAGAAGGCGCTGTGCTTCTGGACAAGAATATGAACCGGTTTGTCAATGAACTCCTTCCCCGGGATGTGGTTACAAAGGCCATTAAAGAACAGATGGAGAAGGACGGCACAGATCATGTATGGCTTTCCATGAAAAAGATAGAGAAAGAGACGATTATGAAGCATTTCCCGCACATCTACAGCCACTGCCTGGAAGAGGGGTATGACGTGACGCGGGAATGTATTCCGGTAGTTCCGGCTCAGCATTACTTTATGGGCGGGATCTGGGTGGATTCTGACAGCAGGACATCTATGGACCGGCTGTTTGCCGTGGGGGAGACCAGCTGCAACGGCGTCCACGGAGCCAACCGTCTGGCCAGCAATTCGCTTCTGGAGAGTCTTGTATTTGCAGAAAGAGCAGCCCGGAAGATTGAAAGCAGCTATGCCGGGAATTGAGCAGGGAAAAAGAGAGGAAGAAAAAGTATGAATAAGATTACAATGGAGCTTCAGGCAGATCATCTGATCCGTGAAGCGTTAAAAGAAGATATATCCAGCGAGGATGTAAGCACCAATGCTGTAATGAAAGAGTATGTAAAAGGACAGGTGGATCTGATCTGCAAGCAGGACGGAATCATAGCCGGTCTGGATGTGTTCCGCAGGGTGTTTGAACTGCTGGATGATAAGACAGAGGCAGAGTTTTTCTGTAAAGACGGCGACGCGGTGGAACAGGGACAGCTTATGGGAAGAGTTACAGGAGATATCCGCGTGCTTCTGTCAGGGGAGAGAGTTGCCCTGAATTATCTCCAGAGAATGAGCGGTATCGCAACCTATACCCGCTCGGTGGCTGATCTGCTGAAAGGCAGCAGGACGAAGCTGCTGGATACCAGAAAGACGACGCCTAATATGAGAATATTTGAGAAATACGCCGTCCGGGTCGGCGGGGGATATAATCACCGGTACAATCTCTCCGATGGTGTGCTTCTGAAAGATAATCACATCGGAGCGGCAGGAAGCGTCGCAAGAGCCGTTGAACTGGCGAAAGAGTACGCCCCTTTTGTGCGTAAGATTGAGATAGAGGTGGAGAATCTGGATATGGTAAAGGAAGCCGTGGAAGCCGGCGCGGATATTATTATGCTGGACAATATGACGCCGGATGAGATGAAAGAGGCTGTCCGGATCATAGACGGAAGGGCCGAGACGGAGTGTTCAGGAAATGTGACAAAGGAAAATATTGCCCGCCTGACGGAGATCGGCGTGGATTATATTTCCAGCGGAGCACTGACACATTCCGCTCCGATACTTGACATTTCCATGAAAAACCTTCATGCTATAGGATAAGTAAAGCAGGAGAAAGGATGAGGCCGGATGACCGGAGCGGAGAGAAGAGATGCGATCCTGAACAGAATAAAGAACAGTGAAAAGCCTGTGGCAGGCAGAAGCCTTGCAGAAGCCTATGATGTCAGCCGGCAGGTGATTGTGCAGGACATTGCCCTGATCCGCGCGTCAGGCTATGATATTATATCTACCAACAGGGGCTATATACTGGGCCAGTCGTCCGCTGTCAGCAGAACATTCAAAGTGAGACATACGGACGAACAGCTGGAGGAAGAGCTTTATTCGATCGTGGATCTGGGAGGAACCGTAAGAAATGTTATGGTAAATCATAAAGTTTACGGGCAGATGGAAGCGCCGCTGCATATCACATCCCGGAGAAAGGCGGCGGAATTTATTGCGGATATCCGCAGCGGAAAATCCAGTCCGCTGAAGAATATTACGTCGGATTATCATTATCATACCGTGGATGCGGACAGCGAGGAGACTCTGGATATGATCGAAGAGATGCTGGCGGAAAAGGGATTTCTGGTGAATGAAGGATAAAGGAAGAACGTTTACAGGGGGCCGCTTCGGCAGAAAACCGGTTGTCAGAAAGATTCTGATGCGGATTTGAGGACCGAAGCGGCCCCCTTATGTCTTGCTTTGACCGGGATTTTGCTTTACAATGGAGACTGAAATAAATTGCAGGAGCCTGAAGACGCCTGTATTTACAGGGAAGGAGCAGGCGGACAAAGACACCGGGCGGTCAGACAGGTGGCCGGCACAGGAAGTCCGGAAATCCGCTTTATGAGAAATGGAAGAATTAATGGACGTGCTGGAGAGCGCGCTGAATATAGATTTTATCCGCGGAACAATAAGCGGGCCGCGGAACAGAGACGGCATTATAAAAGTGAAGGTGCGGCCTCTGGAGAAAAAGGGAGAGCTGTATTTTCAGCTGGAGGCATTTACAAAGACGCAGGCATTTCATGAAAATGTCGGCCCCCGGGAGGCAAAAGAGAGAATTGCGGAATATATGAAATCATTCCGTCAGATGCAGATTGAGACAGTATCGGAAAATATATCTGTTCTGACCAGTAAAAAAGGAAAGGTTACGATACAGAGAAAGAAAAGACAGACACCGGGAAAGACAGCAGACCTGTCCCATAACAGAAAGAAAAAATACATACTGGAAGAAGGGGTATATGTCCCCTTTCTGAAAGATCTGGGTGTGATGACGGAAGAGGGAAAAATTGTTGCATCCAGGCGGGACAAATTCCGGCAGATCAACAGATTTCTTGAGTTTATCCGGGATATTCTTCCGGAACTGGACCGGGAGAAGGAACTTACGATCCTGGATTTCGTTACCTTACCTTTGCAATGTATTATTATCTGCATGAACTGAAAAACTATGACATACAGATAATTGGACTGGATCTGAAAAAAGATGTAATTGAACACTGTGCCGGACTGGGACGGAAATACGGCTATAAAAAACTGAAGTTTCTCCAGGGAGATATTGCCGATTATGATGGCGTGGACGCAGTTGATATGGTGGTAACGCTGCATGCCTGTGATACGGCCACGGATTATGCCCTGGCCAAGGCTGTGGGCTGGAACGCCAAGGTGATTCTGTCTGTGCCCTGCTGTCAGCATGAGCTGAATGCGCAGATGGCCGCAGGGACAGGAGCAGGTTCTCTGGAACCGGTTATGGATTACGGCCTTCTGAAAGAGCGGTTCGCGGCTCTTGTGACAGACGGGCTGCGTGCGAAATACCTGGAGAGATGCGGGTATGAGACACAGATTCTTGAATTTATTGATATGGAGCACACTCCGAAGAATATACTGATACGTGCGGTGAATAAGGGGGGAGTCACCACAAAGGCAGCAGAAGAAATTAAGCAATGTGAAGAGTTTCTGCACATAAAGCCTTCACTGGGGGTTTTGCTTGCAGACCAAGGGGAGATGGAACGCGATGATAAAAAAACTGATTAAAGCAGGAGTTCTGCTTATTATTTTTGTGGCTGCGCTGATTGTCAGCAGTCTTGTAATTAACAGAGGAAGCGGGGATCAGATTGTAGATATGGGAGCGCCTACGCTTCCCCGGGTGTGGTTTACGCTGAACGGGGAAAAGGTGAATGTACTGTCCGGATACGTCAGGGACATGGATATTCCGGCAATGAGGGATACCATTACTCCGCTGGAAGCCGACGGCACTCTTGATATGACTGTAGAAACAGACGGCAATGAAATAAGCGGAGTGCAGTACACGGTATACTCCATGGACGGTAAAGAGGTGTACGCGGAGGGAAAGGATGTGGAACTTTCTGATGCGGGAACAGTTACGTTGTCTCTTTCAGACGGTCTGACGGATTCCGTCCGGGAGGCGGTGCTGAAAATTGTACTGACGGCAGATGACCGGCAGATAAGCTATTACACCAGGATTGAACGGTCTGACAATATTAATGCCGCGGACTGTCTGGCCTATGCTATGGATTTTCACACAAATGCGCTGGAGAGAACAAACGCGGAGGATATGGAACTGCGGCTTGAACCGAATGAAGAGAGCGATAATTCCACATATCAGACAGTAAATATTCATTCGGATATCACCCATATTCAGTGGGGAAGCCTGGACCCTCAGGTGACCAGCGAAGTGGAGTGGGACATTAAAGAGAGTAATACGGTTTATACCTCTGTCCTTGCAAAATATCAGGTCTCCTGTACCGGCGACAATGATGAGAGCGGCGTATACAACGTAAAAGAATTTTTCCGTATACGTAAAATGGGGGATACCATGTATCTTCTGGATTACAACCGGGATCTGCAGAAAGTATTTTCCGGAAGCCGGGACAGCATTGACGAAAAAGGAATTCTGCTTGGGATTGCCTCCTCTGATCTGCAGTATGAGACAAATGAGGATGAAAATATAGTGGCTTTTGTTCAGGAACGGGATCTGTGGCTCTACAGCAGAGAATCGGGAGAGCTGTATCAGGTATTCAGTTTTTCGAATGCAGAAGGAAGCGATGAGAGAAGCCGCAATGATCAGCATGCTGTCCGTATTATCAGTATGGATAATGACGGCAATCTGGCCTTTGCAGTATACGGATATATGAACCGGGGCGCCCATGAAGGAGAAGTAGGCGTCGGGATTTATTACTTCAGTGTGGCCGACAATGTGATCGAGGAGAAGGCGTTTATCCCAAGTACGAAATCATTTGCCATTGCCGCAGATGAGCTTGGCAAAATGGTATACTATAACCACAGTGAAAAGATGCTGTATGTCCTGGCGGAGGGAACGCTTTATCAGATAGATCTGGATAAAAACAAGCAGGAAACTCTGGCGGAAAGCCTGACGGAAGAACAGTATACCGTATCAGATGACGGCCGGCTGATGGCTTATCAGTCAGATGATTCGGCATCCACAATCCAGGTGATGAATCTGGAAAGCGGGGACAGCTATGAAGTTAAGGCAAAAGACGGCGAGACAATCCGGCCCCTGGGCTTTATTCACAGTGATTTTGTCTGCGGCAGAATCCGGTCAGAGGATGCGGGGCAGACGGCTTCCGGCGAAAAGATTACGCCAATGTATGCAGTGGAGATCCTGAATTCGAAGAATAAGAAGGTAGCGGAATATTCCTTTACGGATTCGGATATTTACACTACGGATATTCTGATTGACGGGAATCTGCTGACACTGAACCGGGTAGAAAAGAAGGGCAGTGTTTACAGCTCCACAGAGCAGGAATATATAACCAACAATGAGGAACGCAAAGAGACTACGGTCAGTGTGGAAACCTACAGCACGGAAAGGATGCAGAGGCAGGTGCGGATTACCTTTGCAGATGCAGCGGATCATACAGATGTAAAAGTATTGAAACCGCATCAGCTGACCGCCGGAGAACCGCTGACGATTACACTGAGCGGAACGGATACGACAGAAAAATTCTATGTGTACGGAATGGGAGAACTGGTAGCGGTTTATGACAAAGCCGCATACGCGATTCAGAGAGCGGAACAGGTATCCGGTGTCGTGATCTCTTCGGAACAGGCTTATGTGTGGGAGAGAGGAAACCGGGATCTGGCATACTCCACGGGCGCAGAAGCATTTAAGAAGGAGGGAGATGAGACATCTCTTCAGGCCTGTGAAAGGTATATGGAACAATACGAAGCCCACCGGGTGGATCTGACAGGCTGCAGGCTGGATCAGGTGCTGTATGTAGTAAACAAAGGACGTCCGGTGATTGCCGTAATTGACGGGGACCATGCGGTTCTGCTGACCGGATATACGACCAGTGATATTACCTATATTGACCCCGATAATGGAAAGGAAACGACGGTATCTGTCAGTGATATGGAAAAAATGACAGCGAAGGAAGGAAATACTTTTATCGGATATATATAGAAGCATAAAAATAACGGCTCCAGGATGATTTCCTGCAGCCGTTATTTTTATATGGAATTATCTTAAAATGCTTTTCTGAACAGAATATTCTGATACCGGCTGAGCGCAGTGTACAGAAGAAGTCCCAGTATTCCGCATGATACAACTTCTCCGATGCCTATTGTCAACATCATAAACGGGATGGGAAATGGCTCCATATATGCATATTTCAGCACAAAAGGCACGATCAGCGCGTTCGCGAGGATAGGCGGAAGCGGCGCCAGATATCTGCTTTTATTCCGGAGCATCCATGTAAAGACTGCACCGGTCAGAGTGGCCAGGCTTCCGAAGATAATATCCGGCAGCAGCGCGCCTGCCATAACATTGCTGATCAGGCATCCGAGAAAGGCACCGGGAATCGCGGCAGGGGTAAATACAGGCAGAATAGTCAGAGCTTCAGAAAGACGGATCTGAACCGGACCGAAGGCGAAAGATGCGCCGATAACGGTCAGAACCACATAGATTGCGGCAATCATTGCCGCCTGTGCCGTAAAAAGCACTTTGCTGGTTTGGGTTGTTTTCATTTTTCTTCTCCTTTAGTTTTGTTTTACGTGTGGAAGGTCTCGAACACACGATAATGATGCGCCGGAAGCAACGTGTTTACGCTGAATTCGGCGTTTTGTAGTATAGCATGAATATATAAGAAAATCAAGAATGTCCAAAAAATGTCCAAAATGGGAAATTAATATTACTAAAAGGAGTGGTTATAAATATGGATTATATACAGAAAATTTTTGAAAGGGCAAAGATAAAGAATGTAATAGATTATCTTCTATACGGTCATGAGCCAGATACAAATATTACTGATTATGAGAGCAGGATGGAAAAGGCATTTGTACAGTATGGGGAAATTGTGGCCAAATACGATCCGAAGTGTAATTCAGAATTGTATGACGCTGCGAATGCACTGACAGAGGTAATATCAGCGGTTTATATGGAGATCGGGTTTCAGGCGGGCATCCTCTTTATGCAGGAGATTTATCATAATGCTGAAATGCATAGAAAATCGACCGGAGATGATCAGATATAAATAAGCACAGGACTTTCAGGAAATCTGTTAAAGGTTGACAACAGTATCTGCGTTATATATACTGAAACTGCGGTTTTAAGACTGTAAGCAGCAAAACAACCAGACTCAGAAAGGAGGATAATTATGATGCAGAATTCTATAACAATATTAGTTACAATGAAACACAACAGAGATCGGATTATCCTCAGAGTTGGGGAAAATAGATAGCATAGAATGTATTTTATGCTGCTGCAGCGGCGGCATCTCTTTTTCTATACCATACTGGATGATCCGACATCTCATTTACAGAGGTGTCTTTTTTGTACTCTTTTTCAGGAAAGTCACCGGAAGAGAAAGGATTATATATTATGAAAACAGTGAATGGTATCTGCACTTCTGCAAAGATTTTTACGGATTCAATTGAAGATTACGCGCTTGCGCAGATCAGGATGCTGTGTGATAATGAAGCATTCCGGGGGAGCAAGATAAGGATTATGCCTGACGTCCAGCCGGGAAAGGTGGGAACCATAGGATTTACTGCTACTGTGGGGAAAAGAATACTGCCGAATGTGGTGGGGATAGATATAGGATGCGGAGTTACTATAGCAAAACTGAAACAGAAGAAAATTGAATATCAGAAACTTGATACGGTGATCCGGGAGAATATTCCGTCAGGATACGCAGTCAGAAAGAAAGCGCACCATTTTAAAGATCAGATAGAACTTGAGGAGCTTAATTGTTACAGGCAGATCAACAGAATCAAGGCTGAAACAAGTCTTGGAACTTTGGGCGGCGGCAATCACTTTATAGAAGTCGATCAGGATGATCAGGGAGCTTTTTATGTGGTGATCCACTCGGGAAGCAGACATCTGGGAAAAGATGTGACAGAGTATTATCTGCGTGAAGGGCAGAAGAAGCTTAAAGGAAATAATATCAGTGTCCCGTATGAACTGACATATCTTGAAGGAGAACTTCGAACCAAATATCTCTATGATATCAGGATTGTTCAGGCGTATGCTGCTTTGAACCGTGAAGCAATACTGGATGAACTGATGAAAGGAATGAAATGGAAAGTTACAGAAATATATTCATCAATGCATAATTATATCGCTGAAACAAGTGAAGGACTGATCTTAAGAAAAGGGGCTGTATCAGCGCTGAAAAATGAGACTGTAATTATTCCGGTTAATATGAAAGACGGGGTAATCTTAGGAATTGGAAAAGGAAATGCCGACTGGAATTATTCTGCTCCGCATGGGGCGGGCCGGATATTGAAACGGGAGGATGTTAAACAAAAATATACAGTATCAGCGTTTAAATCTGTAATGAAGGGGATATACAGCTCCTGTATCGGTAAAGAAACTCTGGATGAAGCGCCTTTTGCTTACAGGAGTCTTACAGAAATCGAAACATTAATCAAAGATACCTTAGAGATCAGAACAATCCTCCGGCCGGTTTATAATTATAAGGCGGGAAAAGAATGATTCAAATTAAAAAAGGACGGAAACGGATATGGCAAAATACAGAGAAATTCCATGCAAATATTATATTGCTCTTGGCCAGTGTACAAAAGGCAGGGAGGCGGTTCATAAAACATACTGCCAGCACTGCGACAAATATGAACCGAGAGCAAAAGTAAGATCAATCAATAAAAAGAAGAAATATAATAATGCTCAGAGGCTGAAAGATTCAGTTATATGAGGAACATAAGCAGCCGGGCTCAGTAAAACGGGTCCGGCTGTCTGCTGCCTTGAAATATGATGCATATAGAATATATGGTCTTTTGGCTGCATTATTTATTATATGAAAGGCGGCTTTTGCGGGATACATATTCTATCAGCGCGGGTTTGGCAATCTTCCAGTCTTTTCCTTCTTTGAATGCTTTTAGATCACCGGATCTGACGATTCTGTAAACCTGTGTAGTTCCTACTTTTAAAAGAGCTGCTACATCCTGAATGGTTAAAATATCCTCGTAAGATTCAAACATTGTAATTCCTCCTGTTTTTGCTGAAAATAAAGGACAATATTATAGCGTTCGGCTATAGATGGCATCTGTACAAGATATTGAATTAGATGCTCCGCATCTAAAGCAGGATAATCCGGGATATAACTGGAAGTAGAGACAATGTAATGGAAATGGGAATGATGATTCCCGGTGGTTTTATTTTCTGTATGGTACGCATATGCGACAGGATATTGTCGGCTGAAGAGTTCAGCTATAGCATCAGCAAAATAGAAATATTCGTTATAGACAGAATCAAACAGGCCAGGAAAGTTCAGGCAAAAATGCCAGATCTGCTGCGGTATAGTCTGACGCTGATGTTCGCGTACCAGTTTGAAATAAGCAATGAGTCCGTCTATTTGCGGCGGATAACCTATGTATGGCACTCCATAGAAATGAATTGGTTTAGGTTTGCGGTTGGGATGACTCTCGGTTGGATATGAGAAGATATAATTTAGTTCATTATCAATTACATTATCATTAGAGAAGTCGTTTTCGTTTGGGAATTTAATGCCTGCCTTCATCATAACTGTTTAACTCCTTTACCAGATTTTTGCGGGATTCTGTTGGCATTTTGGTATGCAGAATCAGATTATACATTTTTTGTTTAACAAGTTCTGTTTTAATAGAAGCACAGGATTCGGTATGCTGGTTAAATAAAGCGTCTCTTATTACATTTGAGACGGAAGAAGAACGAATTTGTGCGGCTTCGCAGACGGCATTGAATTCAGATTGTGTTAATCGGATTCTGATAGTTTTTGTTTTCTTTTCTCTGTTATTCATTGATTCAGTTCCTCCATATTTGATTTTGTTAGATTTATTTAGTTGTTTGTATGGCAGGTAAAAAATATATTAAATACAATATATATTTATATTACTTATAATAGATATACTATATATTAATTATACTTATATAAATATATATTATTAGTATTTATATCATATATTAAGAGATTACATTATATTTAGGGTATTCAGCAGGCAACCAGAGTGTTTATGGCACTGAATTACAGCTCCTGAATCCATGCAATTTGGTTCAGATGGAAAGAGCTGATAATTTTTGTCCCACAAAAATCTGGTTGCCCCGGCAACGGTATTTAATTCTTTGTTATCTGATTTTAATTTTTAATCTGATTTTCCGGTATTTGTTAATAGATGAAAATCAATAAAGATCGTATTGTGGCAGGTAAGGCTGTATAGTCTTGCCATTTTATTTTATGAAGAGGTGAAATGATATGTGGAGCAAAACAAGAAAGGCAATGTATGAAAGAATGACACCGGTATTGAAAGGCAGGGTTGTGTATGACTTTGAGTACTGCAGACCGAAGTGCAGGACAGAGCCGCCCGCGACATCCAGGTGCCATTGTGTATTCTGTTCTTATAACAGATTCTTTAAGATTGTGATTGATAAGAAAGAAGAAATTATGATCGCTAACAGTGACGTTTATTACAAAAGTGAATTTTATCCTACCGAGGAGGAAAAGAGACGAAAGGGATTATTTGAGATAGCTGATGTGGCACTTGCCATGCATTTATATCTGAATGTATGGCCGATTGAGAAATGTTTATCATGGGACAATCCGGTGGTATATCTGTTTGCGTTGTTTGACCGCAGAATAGGCAAAAGAACGGTAAAAAAGATTTATGAAGACCGATTTAATAAGCCGGAATGGATACAGAGATTTATCTGTCTGAGGGCAGAGGCAGAAGGAATAAGGAAAGGAGAAACGGAACATATGTAAGTTCCGGGATGGAAAAATGAATGAAAAAATAAAAGAAATTTATCAGGGATTTATACAGGAAAACAGGGAGAACGATACGGTTAGTAAAGAAATACAGGAACAGATCATGCTGCTGCTGAAGGATGAAAAACAGAAAATGGGATGGAAAGAATTTGAAGAATACCGGGATAAAATATATCTGGTATCTGCAATTTCTAGAGAAGGAGGCTTTATTAATGGGTTTAAATATGCTGTTATGCTTATGGCTGAATGCTATGCGGATCAAAATAATATCACTTTAAAGCTCTTATAATTTTAAGAATCTGTTCCTGAGTTTCGGCAGTACAGGAATGAACTTCTCTGAGAATTTCCTGCTCTATTACAGAGGAGGGATTCTTGTATTCATCAGCAAGAATGTAATCAACAGTAGTATCTAAAGCGTTACATACATTAACTAAGGTAGGAAGGGAAATTTTAACACGGTTATTTTCTATATTGCTGATATGACTGACATTAACATCTGCCATATTGGCAATATATTCCTGAGTGAGATTTTTGGAGATACGGACTTCTTTTAATTTCTTTCCAATACGTGCAAAGTCAATATTTTTCATAATTTAGGCAAACCTTTCTAGATAAAATATATTGCTCTGATTGTAATGTTTTTATAGTTGCAGTATAATTATCTGTAACTATAAAAAATATAGTTATAGACAATAACGGAGGAGGGACAGCATGTTTTGTCAAGAATGTGGAACTAAAAATCAAGACAATGCAAAATTTTGTTTTAATTGTGGGGCGAAACTGTGCGATTTGGACGGAAGTATTGCTGAAAAAGAGAGCAAAGATGGTGAGGAATTTTCCATAATACAACGTCGCTATGTCGAAAAAATATGTAAAGAGGTTTTTTCTCGATATTATCAAGGAAAAGAAATAGAAAATGCTGATTATTATGAGAATGCAAAACTTTATGAAATGTCAGCAAAACAAGTAGATTATGTAATTAATAAGCTTTTGACTGTTTCACAAAAAGTTTATGATTATATCGGTATAGAAGTGAAACAATTAGGTGATTTTTGTATTCCGGAAAAAATTATAAGCAGTATATATGAATATGGCCAAGATATTGGTTTGCCAGAATCTAGTATTGAAAAAATAATTGAAAAGTACGTAACCGAGCATAAATTAAATGAAAAGCAAGAAATGTATGATTCATTGTTTAATTCATATTTTTCCGATTATATTGAAGAAGATGACAAAGAAGATGAAAATGAAAAGGATTATTTATCAGAATTGACTCCTAAAGAACAGGCAGAAGTGACGGAAAGGTTTAATACTAATATAGAAAAAATCAATCAACTAATTGAATTGGAGTATAGTAAAACAGATAAACTTGATTTAGAAGAAAAACAAATGTTTGCTATTTTAGAATTGGTTCGTAAATGTGGAATCGTAGAAAATGAAGATATTGTGGCAATACTGCTTAAATATCAGGATGAGCATGGTATTACAGCAGAAAAGACAAGACAAGAAGTGGTAAAGTTTCGTTCAATTGTCGATCAGGCTTATAGTATAGATATTCATCTTTTTGGAGAAAGTAGAACAGTAGAAGGTCACTTGATTTTAAAGAATCTAATTTGTAGTAATTTTAATAACCAAGCTAATACTCTGCGACAACAATGGGGAAAAATTAATAGTAAAGAAGACTCAGCTATAAGTGATATGGCTTATTATCTGGTGAAATATGGTTCAAATATTCTTGAACAATTAGAAACACTCGATCGCACACTTCCATCATTACAAGTTTTGAGATATTTTGAAGTAATTCAAACATATGTTATTGAAAAACTTTCAGATATATGTGCTGTTAATACTGCCTGCCAAAATATTGATGCAAACACGGATTTGCAGATGCTTTATAGGCGTGCAAGAAAAGCATATCGTTCTCAATGGATCGGGGGTGGCTTTGGATTTTCGGGTGCTTTAAAGGGAGCTGTATCTGCCGGTGTTCTGAATATGGGTTCTGGAGCAATACATTCTGTTGTAAATGCGGTTGGGAATGCAAATACACGACATAAAGCTAACAAACAGAAAATAGCGTTGATTAATGAAATAAAAAAAGGGGTTCCCGAAGAAATAATAAATCTTACAAAAGAGCTTGGAAATAGTATTATTTTATATATTGATGAAGTATATCCTAATTTTTCTCTTGCAAAAAATAGTGGAAAGTATCAAGAAATATATACAAAATTTTTGAATGCTTCTGGTAAGGAAAAAGAGGTTCTTGCGGTGTCTTTATTAGAGCAGAACCCGTGTAATGAGAAATGTTATGAAGAAATTTTAGTGGCATTTCCAAATGTGAAGACTAGAAAAGCACTTTTAGAAATTGGAAAGTCTCTTGGTGTAGAAAATCTTTCGGATTTATTAAATGATTTGGCAGGTAGAGAATATGAGAAATATAAACAGCGAACAGATGTTAATGCAATAGAATCTATGTATAACTGGTTTAATATAATGTTTGATGATGCACTTACCGCTGAAGGTAGAAGAGACACTTTTAAGTTTGAACTGGGAAATCAGATAAAAAAATTTACAGGAAATGATTTAAAAAATTTTGTAGATAGTTTGCTAGAGTATAATGGAGAAATCCCAAATCAAGAATTAAAAGAAGAATATAATAAGCGCGTAAATGAAATTATAGTTCAGAACAAAAAAATATGCGACAACATCAATGAATTAGATATGTCGAAGGTTGAAAAGACGATAGATGATTTGATTATTCTAAAACGAATTGCGACATCACAGGATCAGGACATTGTTAATAGCATGACAAAACAGTTCGCTCAATTTAAAATAAAGTCTCTTGAGGCAAAAATGAATGTGAGAAATGTAGAAGATGTTTGTAAAACGCAGGCTGATATAAAAGCAATACAAGAGAAATATGGGTATTTAGAGCCTGGATTTTTCGAAAAGATCTTATATTATGATATAGATGCGGAAATTTCTAAATCTTCTACTAAGGAAGAATTAACTGAATTAAAGAAAATAATTTTGGAGATTGAAGAAGCAGCACATATTGATCTTAAAATGGCAGGAGAAAAAGTAGAGCAATTAATAGAAGAAAAAATAAGGCAGGAAAAAACAGTTTATGACTATTATTTTGATGAGGGAGAATTAATACAAAAAAGAAAACCTGAGATATTACAACAAAATGAAGGGGTTTTGTATAATACAGCACAGGAAGCAGAGACAATACGTAAGAAAGTAGACAAAATAAAAAGTATCTATGAAGATTGTGCTGTATTTTCCTATGACAGTGTAAACCAAGCTATAACATCTATAAGATTAATAAATAAAGAAACTGGGTTTGGAGACTCTATTCTTAATTTATTAAATAGACAATTGCAAAGATTAGATGTAGAGAGACGTACAGTTTTAGGTACTTTATATGAAACGCTGGAGGAAGCAGAGGCAGAACGTGAAAAAGTAGTAGGGGATAAGAAGTTTAATAGTAAAGAGGAGGCTGATAAAGAGCGAGAACGATTACGTATCGAAAAAGAAATAGAAGAACAGGAAATGAATATAATTTGGAATTGGGAGGCCCAAAAATTTTCTCCAATAGATATTTTAGCCAATTTATTGAGCGGGAGATTTACATCTAAACGTGCTCAAAATAAAATACGAGAATATAATAATAAAGTTTTTAATATCTATTCTTCATTAAAGAGTAAAAATGTTTCTTTAGAATTAGCGAAACTGCGTACTAAGCAAGGCGTTTGTATGCTAGGAGGAATTATAGCTATATTAATTGGTATAGGACCCTTTTTCGCTTTGGGATGGATTGGGAAAATTATTATTTTTTGTATAGTTGCATTTCCTTGGGGGCTAATGATGCAAGCTCGAGAAGACGCTGAAAGTTACAAAAAAGAGGAGAAAATATTAAAATATATTGAACGTATTTTTTATATCAATGCTGGAAAACTGTATCTTAAAGAAGGTAAGCGCCAAATATTAATGCGGTCAGATACAAAATTACCCCAGCCCTTTGCGAGTTGGAGTAATTCACTATAATTCACATGCGATTTTTGATAG
>USFD01000044.1 GCA_900553885.1 uncultured Ruminococcus sp. | reverse complement strand
AATCCAAATGTCTTTACAGATACAATGCGGAAAAGAATCCAGACCGCAATAAAGTCATGAAGATCAACGAACGGTGGGAAGCGCTGCGGGAGGAATCCAACGCGAATATCCAGAGTGAAGAAGGAATCCTGAAACGCCAGACACGATCGATCCAGACAGAAGGGCACTTTGGAGATATCAAAGAAAATGAAAACTTCCGGCGTTTTAATTACCGTTCGGCGGAAAAAGTGTATAAAGAGTTCATGCTGTATGCAATAGGCCGGAACATCTTAAAATACCACCGGTTCTTGCATCATAAAATCGAGAAATACGAAGGGAAAAAGGAGCGGAAAGCCGCTTAACTGATGGAGCGCCCCTTGCAATCCAAACAAGGGATTTTTGCGCCCTAAAATACAAGGAAGAAAAAGGAAGAGACAGTCCGACAGAGGATTCAGTTCTTAAAAAAATCCGAATTCTCTGGGATTGTCTCTTTCCTGCGTGTCAGGGGTTAAAAATCGGTATTAACCGACTTCCCCATTCTTTATTTCTCATTCTTTATTTTTCTTCATCTATTGAATCTTCTTTGTTTAACCGCTCAAACACCATGTCATATCCGTCATTTCCATAATTCAGGGAACGGTTTACCCTGCTGATCGTGGCGGTGGAGGCACCGGTTTTCTCCGCGATCTCAAGATAGGTTTTCTGCTCACGCAGCATCTTGGCCACTTCAAATCTCTGAGAAAGCGAAAGAAGCTCGTTGATCGTACAGATATCTTCAAAAAAAGTGTAACACTCTTCTTTATTTTCCAGACTTAGAATAGCACGAAACAGATAATCTACTGCCTCTGTTCTAATTTTCTTGCTCATAATCATCCAATCTCCTTTTTCAGATCCAGATTCAACTGAACAGCAGAAGGCCCGCCCGGCGGACTTTCTATTGTCAGAAATAATAACGGCAGCCTGTCGGAAGCTACCGTTACATTTTAGCACACTAAATTCTTAAAGTCTACCTTTTTATACTCTTTCCGCCGTATTTCTTATCCGGCATCTGATTTTACAGAGATTTGCCTACGTTCAGAAACGGTCTGATTTTTTCAAAATCCGTCGTTACCACCAGATCTTCCGGGAAACTGCAGTACGCAAGCAGCTCTTTTACCCGCTCAAAATTTCCCGCGTCCACATCTATATGAGCGTCACTTCCCGTTGTAACAGGAACTTCATACTGGCGGCAGAGATCCAGCATGACAAGCATATTTTCTCTTGCATTTACCCTGCTGCTCTGGGGACGGAGAGATGAATTGTTCAGTTCCAGCAGTGTTCCTGTCTCCTTCGCCGTTTTTACCAGCACCTCATAGTCTACTGGAATCCTGCTGTCATCCGGATGTCCGATAATATTGACATACGGTTTTTTCATTACTTCCACATAGGCTCTGGTATTATTCTCCACTGTCGCCTCGCTCTGATAGCATGGCGGATGTATACTTGCGACAGCGATATCCAGTCCTTTGCAGATATCCTCGGGAATATCCACTGTTCCGTCCGAATCCATAATATTCAGCTCCGCCCCCATCAGCAGACGCACGCCATTCATCTGTCTGGGAATCACATCATAATTCATAAAATAAAACAGACCGCATGTCTTTTCCAGCTGAGGCGCATGCTCCGTAATCGCCAGGGCCTGCAGTCCTTTTTCCGAAGCCGCACGGGCCATTTCCGACAGAGTGCTGTAGGCATGGCCGCTGGCTATTGTATGAGAATGTGTATCAACAAGAATCTGCATTATGTTCTTTCCTCCTTTTGCATATCAATCACAGAAACATCCTTTGTGAAATTGTCTGTTCTGCGCCAAAAGTATAACATATTTTCCTCTATTTTTCCATTGTCCGCCGGTTTCTTAAATGTTATAATAATAAAGATGGTGTAGATTTTATCAAATCAACACAAGAGGAGCACAAAAGAGAGGAGTATACATATGAAGTGTCCAATATGCGGGAAAGATGTGGAACTGAAAAACAGACAGGTTGGCACCGACGAGAACGGTGAACCGGTCTTTAACGAATATGCCGTCTGCCGGGACTGCAAAAAGCAATGGAATCTTGACAAACAGCGTGCAAAGAAAATGGCTGCGAAAAAAGCGGCTGTAGCGTCATCTGAGGATGGCGGAAAGAAGCCTGAGTCCGGGCGCGCGGCAGATACGGAAGCACCCAAAGCGGCACCTGCCAGAAAGGCTGCGCCGGGGAAAGAAGAACCTGTAAGGAAACCGTCACGGAAAGATATGCCTGCAGAGGAAGCGGCTGCCGGCAAAAAGAAGCCTGCAGGGAAACCCGGAGCTGAAAAGACAGAGCCCGGGAAGAAACCGGCGGCACGCAGAAAAGCAGCTCCGTCCGGGGCAGAAAAGGACGCTCCGTCCGGATCCCGGACAAAAAAGGCCGGCACAGACCATTCAAAAGTCGTTCCTTACAAGAAGAGTACAGATGGAGACGGTACAGACCGCGCCGGCAGAAAGGACGGCAGCGCTTCTCCCAAGAGCCGTCCGGCCAGAAAACGTCCGGATGGATCATCCGTTTCCGGTCACGGGGATGAAAAGCGCTATGGAAACATTCCTTCTGAAAAAGTCCGCACAAAACGGGAAAAAGCAGTGAAGGAAGGATATGAAGATATGCTCTCCACTGATCCGAGACATAAATCTGCGCGCAAAAAATCTGCCAGAGCTGCAGAGGAAGAAAAGGAATCCTTAAAATCCGCTTCCGGCAGACGCCGCAGCGAAGAGAAAAAGGCGCGCAAAGTACCGGAACCGGAGATCGATGAGTACGATGACAGCTACGACGATTATGATGAAGCCGCTCCGCGGTTCCGTGCAATGCGCATTGTAATGGGAGTTCTTTCCCTTATCGGCTTTGCATTCTTTATTTATAAGGGATTTGTAGACGGTCTGGAAGGGATCTCTTCCGGAAACAGCTCTTCCGGTACCACATATATCATTCTGGCTCTCTGCTTCCTTGTTGCAGCTATGCTGTATTTCATTATGCAGCGGAAAAATACAGTATTCGCCTTCCTGCTTCCCATGCTGTTCTATCTGGGCAGTGCTGTCGCGGCATTCCTTCTGCGCAACGACGATGTATTGCTGCTGGCTTCTGCTGCCGCAGGCGGTGTGCTGGCTGTTGTTTCTCTGATCCTGGCAATTGCCTCAAGAAGCGCCGGCGCTGAGGACGACGATTATGATGATCCTTTCGAAGACGACTATGATGACTGATCTGACACTTCTGTCATCCTGATCTGTTAACGAAAACAGCCCGGGAATCGTTCTGTTATAACCGGTACAGAACGGATTCCCGGGCTGTTTTTCTGTCAGCTGCCCTTTTCCTTTTCTCTCCTCTCCCGCTGTGTCCGCTCACATTTTCCTGTACTTTTTCATATAGTAAAAGGAATGAAAGCAGATTTACGGAGGATTTTTATGAAAAAGCGTATACTTGCAGCTCTTCTTTCCGCTGTTCTGACCGCCGGTCTTCTTTCTGCCTGCTCAGGCAAATCTGAAGACGCCGGCAAAGCCGCACCGGACGGCAGCAACCCTTCGGTTCAGGAAGAAGAACCGGAACTTACGAAAGTGACCTTAAATGAAGTCGCTCACTCCATCTTTTATGCTCCAATGTATGTGGCAATTGAAGAAGGATATTTTGAGGAGGAAGGCATTGCTCTGGATCTGGTCTGCGGTTTTGGGGCAGATAAAACGATGACCGCCGTGATTTCCGGCGAAGCTGATATCGGTTTTATGGGTTCCGAGGCTTCGATCTACACCTACAATGAAGGGGCAAACGACTATGTGGTTAATTTTGCCCAGCTCACCCAGCGGGCAGGCAATTTCCTGGTAGCAAGGGAAAAAATGGAGGATTTCTCCTGGGAAGATCTGAAAGGCCATCTGGTCCTTGGCGGACGCAAAGGCGGTATGCCGGAAATGGTATTTGAATACATTCTGAAAGAAAACGGCATTGACCCGGAGACTGATCTGGAAATCAATCAGAGCATCGACTTTGGTTCTACTGCCGCCGCATTTTCAGAAGGGCAGGGAGACTTCACGGTTGAATTCGAACCGGGCGCCACTACTCTTGAGTCCGAGGGAAAAGGCTATGTAGTAGCTTCCCTGGGCGAAGACAGCGGCTATGTTCCCTACACTGCCTTCAGCGCAAAACAGAGCTATATTGACGAAAACCCGGAAATAATCCAGGGATTTACCAATGCTCTCCAGAAGGGAATGGATTATGTCCAGACCCATTCGCCGGAAGAAATTGCCGCTGTTATCGAATCCCAGTTTCCGGAGACAGATCTGGAAACGATCACAACAATCGTAACCCGCTACTATGATCAGGATACATGGAAGAGCAATCTGATCTTTGAGGAAAGCAGCTTCGATCTTCTCCAGGATATTCTGGAAAGTGCAGGGGAACTGGAAAAACGTGCTCCTTACGAAGATCTGGTTACGACAAAATTTGCAGCCATCGCCGCTCAGTGATATAATGGACACACAGCACATATGACACGGCAGCCCGGAATTTCTCCTGCCAGGGAATTTCGGGCTGAAGCTGTGCAGAGCAACCGCTGATATATTTTATAACTCTGGAAAGGACGAATACATATCCCATGATTGATAAAAGACTTGTGCCTTATAGCGGGCTGAAAAAAGAACCATTTTCCGGAAGCCACCAGGGAATGCGGTACTATCTTGCAGGAGACGACGGTAAGAACATCACCACTTTCACAGCCTACGTATACCCCGAACCCTGGTGCTTCGAGGACACCCCCGATGACCAGAAAGAGAGCGCCTCTTTCCCCCTCTCCGACGAAGGGATGGATCAGGCAATGGCCTGGCTTAACGAACGGTTCGAGGCTGAGAAAAAGCGATGGATACAGGCCGCCCTGGACTCTATGCACACCATCGCCGGAAAAGTTTAGTTTCTTTTTATAATTTTTAAAATTTCTTCCATTTATTGTCACACTGGATTCACATTTTCCTGTTATCCTGAAACCATGAAAACAGAAGACAATGGCTGTTCATACAGTTTGTATGCACGGCCATTGGGCTTCGCCTAAACCGATATTCACGGAGCCTCTGAATCGCTCCGTTTCCCGTTCCCGGCATACTTGTCCGGGAATATTTTTTTCAGATCTATTTTAACTACATAGTAATACATTCCGATCAGAAGCAGAGAAGCCAGCACCCAGGCCGCAGGACTTGCAAGACATACCCCCAGATAACTTTTCCGTCCGGCTGCAATTACGGCAACCACGCCTCTCCCCACCAGTTCGGCCACTCCGGCCATCATGGGAAGCAGGCCGTAACCCAGCCCCTGAATTCCGTTCCGGTAAATATTTACAATTGCCAGCGGGATAAAAAAGATTCCCACGCAGATAAGATACGTATTCACAGAATCCATGATCAGCGCCACATCTTCGGATACAAACAGATACGTCATATATTTCCCTGCTGTCATAACCAGCACAGCTGAAGCAACGGCATACAGAATCCCGATAATTGTAGAGGCCTTAAATCCCTGCCGGATCCGGGGCACATCTCCTGCGCCCATATTCTGGGCGCCGTAGGTCGCCATGATAGTTCCCATTGCCACATATGCCTGTGTAACGATCTGCTCAATCTTGCCTGCGGCTGTGTAGGCAGCTACCAGTGTAGAGCCCAGAATATTCAGGGCAGACTGCACCATCATTGTTCCAATGGCAGTAATCGAATACTGCAGAGCCATGGGAATTCCGATCCGGATCTGCGTTCCCAGAAGAGCGCCGGACATATGCCAGTCTTCCCGGGTCAGACGCAGAAGCGGGACCTTCTTTCCTATATAGAATAAACACAGCACCCCGGAAACGCCCTGGGAAATCACTGTTGCAGCAGCCGCTCCCGCCGCTCCCATATGAAATACAATAATAAATACGAGATCCAGCACAATATTCAGCAGGGCGGCCAGAATCAGAAAATACAGCGGTACCCGGCTGTTTCCCAGCGCACGCAGGATGCTTGCCAGAAGATTATAGAGCATCTGCGCCAGGATGCCGGCGCTGATGATCATAATATACGCATAGGCGTCCGCGAAAATATCTTCCGGTGTATGCATTAGAACAAGCCAGGGCTTCATAAATACCATAAAAGCCGCTGTAAGCACCAGTCCCACCACCAGAGACAGAAACGAAGCACCCGCTACTGTTCTGCGCATGGCCGGCATATCCCCGGCACCGAATTTCTGCGCGGTCAGCACGGTAAAGCCTGCCGTCATGCCGACTACAAACCCGTAGATCAGAAACATAATCGTCCCCGTACTTCCCACGGCGGCCAGAGCTTTATTGCCGACAAACTTTCCTACAATTACCGCATCCATCATATTATAAAACTGCTGAAACACATTTCCAATGAAAATCGGAAGGGTAAAATCAAAGATGATTTTCATTGGATTCCCTGTTGTCATATCAGATTGAACTGCCTTCATAATCTTTTCTCCTGTTCCTGAAATCCAAGTGCAGATTATATAACAGAAGAGCCGGCATGTAAATACACTTTTTCAAATTTTTACACAGAGAATGGGAATTGCTCCGAAACCGGTCTGACCGCTGTCTGTACCCGGCATCTCTCACTTAAGAAACAGCATTTTTTCCTCTTCCAGGTACAGATAATCCGGCAGTCCCTTTTCTTCGATCTCTCTCATTTTTTCCCGCTGTACAAACCAGCAGACTGTTTCTCCTGCTCTAATATAATAATTCCGTTCAAAAGGAAGTTCCGCACTGCTCTTTGGATCGAACTTCAGCATATTCTCTTTGCCCTCCCCCCAGACAGGGACAAAATCATGGGCACGGTATCCGATCCACAGTGTATCTTCCGGTATCTTCCTGGTGGTATGCAGGGTAATCCCCCAGTCCTGCGCCTCCACCGTATGGGCGTCTCTCCGCCTCGCCCGCGAGAAGTTCTTGCATCCTGTAAGCCTTGCCGCTTCTTTGCTGACCGGATGCGCAAAAATATCTTTTGTCTTTCCGCTGACCGCAATCCTGCCCTGATCGATAATCAGCAGTTCTTCGCTGAACCGGTACACTTCATCCCGGTTGTGGGACACCAGGATTACAGTTCCCCCGTAATCCTTCAGCATTTCTGACAATTCTCTCTGAAGCTGATCCTTCAGATACATATCCAGTGCAGAGAAGGGCTCGTCCAGAAGAATAATATCCGGCTCATAGGCCATAATGCGGGCCAGCGCTACTCTTTGCTGCTGGCCGCCGGACAATTCACAGGGCAGTCTCTTTTCCAGGCCCTGAAGCTGAAATTTTTCCACCATCTGCTTCACCCTGGCCGCTGTTTCCGCCCGGTTTCCCTTCAGTCCCGCCGCAATGTTCTTTTCTACTGTCATAGAAGGAAACAGAGCATAATTCTGAAACAGATATCCGGCTCTGCGCTTCTGCGGTTTCAGATTGATCCGGGCGCTGCTGTCAAAAAACACTCTGCCGCCGGCCTCGATTTTCCCTTCATCCGGATCTGCGATGCCGGCGATGCTTTTAAGCGTCATACTCTTTCCGCACCCGGAGGCGCCCAGGATACCGATCCGCTTTGCCCTGCTCTCAAAACTGATATCCAGCAGGAAACTGTCCAGTCTTTTTTTAATATGTACAGAGACACTCATGGACTACCACCTCCCCACATTCTTCATCTTTTTCCCTGAAATAAGATTCATCAGGAAAACCACCGCAAAAGCAATAATCAGAACTACCGCCACCCAGATTCCGGCGGTCAGATAGTCCCCGTCCTGGATGACCATTGCAATTTTCTGGGAAATGGTCCCTGTCTTGCCCGGTATATTTCCTGCCAGCATGGATGTGGCTCCGTATTCTCCCAGCGCTCTGGCAAAAGTCAGAATCGTGCCTGACGCAATGCCCGGTCCGGCCGCAGGAATTACAATCTTCCAGAAAATCTGTATCTCCGACATTCCCAGCGTCCGGCCGGCATAGATCAGATTTACATCCACCTGTTCCATAGCCGCCCTGGCATTGCGGTACATCAGAGGGAACGCAATCACTATGGCTGCAATCACGCATCCCACCCAGGTCTGCACTACTTTAAAGCCGAATTCATCAAACAGAAATTCGCCCAGGAGCCTCCTGCGGCTGAACAGAAGCAGCAGGAAAAAGCCGGCTACTGTAGGCGGCAGCACCATGGGCAGGGTCAGGATCCCGTCGATCACCGCCTTCTTCCCGGGAGATGCTTTTACTACCTTCCTGGCTGCGAATATCCCCAGAAAAAAGGAGATTACCGTAGCAGCCGCTCCGGTTTTCAATGAGATAAACAGAGGACTCCAGTCCAGTTCTTTTAAAATATCCATAATCTCTTCCATGTATTTCCTCCTGCGAAATCCTGTTGCAGCACTGCTATCCGTTATTATACATCTGTGTCAAAATAATAGGTTTCAAACACTTCTTTCGCCTCGTCAGAGAGCACATACTCAAGGAAGTCCTGTGCGGCTGCCGTCTGCGCGTCATCTGCTTCCTCATTTACCACTCTCGCAATCGGATAAATGACATTTCCGGTCAGATCATAGCTGACGGTCTCGAGAATGTCAAGAGCGTCCTCATATCCGTATGTATCAGAATAATAGGTCGTTCCTACCTCACAGGATCCTTCCACAACCGCGGTCAGTACCTTGCTTACATTGTCCTGCTCACTGATCTCCACACCGCCGAGCGCCTCTGACACTTCCTCTGTCGTAATCGCTGCCGGATCGTCTGTCTCAGGGAGAACGCCAAGACTGATCAGGGCCTGTCTTGTGTATCTGCCGACCGGGACGCTGCCGCCTGCTAAAGCGATGCTCTCCGCTTCACCCAGATTCTCAAGGCCTGTCACTTTTGTGCCGCTGTCCTTCCGTGTAATTACGACAACCTGATTGTTTACCACATCCGCGCGGGTTCCTTCTGCCACAAGTCCGTCTGCCTCCAGATCGTCCATCTGTTTCTGCGCGGCAGAGAAGAAAATGTCACACTCATATCCTTCCCGAATCTGAGTCAGCAGTGTTCCTGAACTGTCCGCATTAAATGTAATTTTCACATTCGGATGATCCTCATTATACTTTTCCGCCAGTTCCGTCATAACCGTATTCAGACTGGCCGCAATAAATACCTGGATCTCTGTTTCCTCTTCTCCTGAACTTTTCCCCTGGCTTCCGTTTTCACCGGAGTCCTCCCTGCCGCATGCTGCTAAGGAAAATACCATAGCCGCCGCCAGCATTGCTGCCAATCCTCTTTTCTTCATAGTACTGTTTCTCCTCTTTTTCTTAATATGTATATTATATTCGATTGTTTTTTAAAAAACAATCTGTAGGGTAACAAAAAGGCAGCGTCCGTTCTCTGCCTTTTTATCTTCCGGAAACACCGGCAGTTTTCCCTCCCGTTTTATTCAAAAATCTCCCGGTACTTTTCCCGGGCAATCCGGGCAATTTCCTTTTCGAACTGCTCATACCGTTCCAGAAGTTTCAATCCACGTTCACTTACTCTGGCCGCTCCGCCGCCTTTTCCCCCGGGGCTTCGGTCTACAATGGTATATCCCGTCTCCCGCTCCGCCGTGCGGATCAGGTTCCAGCCCTTACTGTAGGACATTCCTGTCTTTTCACAGGCTTCCCGGACAGACCCCAGCGCCTGTATCTGCTTTAAAAGCGTCACCATGCCCGGCCCGAAAAAAGGCTCGTTTCTTACCAGCTGTACCTTTATCCGGGGATAGATCTGCCGGATATCGCTGCTGGAAGCCATCTCATCAAATTCCCGGTCTGCCCCTGCTCGCAGGGCAACTCCCGCGTCAGTCACCGGAAGCAGACAGGCAGCGGCTCCCGATGCATCAACGGCACCTTTGAGACCTCTCCCTCCCTGATAGGCACAGATCCCCGGCACCAGCTGGGCGCTGATAAGAATCGGATGTCCCTTTTTCCCTTCATATACCGGAATCACCACCGGAGATTCCGTCTCCATCATGGCTTTCACCGTCTGTACAGAAAACAGCGGCACATCTGCAGGGCAGAAGAAGATCCTCTGACAGCTTTTTCCGAGATAGTCCAGGCCTCTGACTGCATAATCCAGCATCTGCTCTCCGGCATAATCCGGGCTCCGCAGAAATACAGCCCCCAGCTTTGACAGGCTCTTCTCCGTCTCCCTGGCCTTATATCCGGTTACGACAGCCACATCCTCCACCCCGGCCTGGTGAAAGACCTGAATCATCCGTTTCACCATATCCGCGCCGTCTGTATGTTCTGTCTTTTCATATGCGGCAAACCCGCCGGGCACGCCGGCTGCCGCAATTACCGCGCCGACTCTCACTGCCTATTTCACCGCCTTCTGTTTCTTCGAATAATACGTATCTTTCATCGGCAGGCTGGTCCGCAGCACGTGATCCATTGCATAATAGGCTCCCTGAGCTGCCGGGGCAGTAGGAATTGTTGCAATTTCTCCGATTCCTTTCGCCCCGTATGCAAAGGGCAGCAGCTCTTCCTTCTCCACATAAATCGCATGGATATCCGGGATCTGGGTCGCCCGCATCAGCCCCAGAGTTCCGTATTTTGCCTGAGGCACGCCGTCTTTCAGCGGGAAATCCTCCGTCAGCGCATATCCCAGCCCCATAAGCACACCGCCTTCAATCTGCCCCTGTATGGCAATGGGGTTAACCACCTTGCCGGAATCATGAGCGGCATAAACTTCTCTGACACGCCCTTCATCATCCAGAACCACTACGTGGGCTGCGAATCCATATGCCACATGGCTCTTCGGATAAGGCACGTCAGCCCCCAGTTTATCCGTAGGGTCAAAAAATTCTGCAAAGAACTCCCGGCCCTCCAGTTTTTTCAGATCCCCGTCTGCTTTTTTCAGGGCGTCGTTCAGCTCTGCCGCCGCCATCCGCACCGCCTCTCCGGTAATAAGCGTCTGCCGGGAACCGGATGTTGTTCCGGAATCCGGAGCCACCTCCGAATTGGAACCCATATTTTTAATATAAGCTCTGCCAAGCCCCGTGGCCTCGGCCACCATCTGGACAAAGACAGTTGCGCATCCCTGTCCGATATCAGAAGCGGCGCTGTACAGTTCTACCTTTCCGTCATGAACGATCAGTTTCGCCCGCCCCTTATCCGGAAGGCCCACGCCTACGCCGGCATTTTTCATGGCACAGGCGATCCCCGCCCGTCCCGGATGGCTCTCATAGGCATCCTTTACTGCCAGAAGCGCTTCCTTTAAAGCAGTGGAGCAGTCCGCAATCTGTCCGTTGGGAAGCACCTTCCCGGGCTCAATGGCGTTGCGGTACCGGATTTCCCAGGGCGAAATGCCTACTTTTTCCGCCAGAAGATTGATGTTGGATTCCAGGGCGAACTCGCTCTGGCATACACCGAATCCCCGGAACGCCCCGGCCGGCGGATTATTGGTATAATATCCGTATCCCCGGATATCTGTATTCTGATAACAGTACGGCCCTACTGAATGGGTACAGGCTCTCTCCAGCACCGGGCCGCACAGCGACGCGTAAGCTCCTGTATCAAAGTAAATCTCACAGTCCATTCCTGTAAATATCCCGTTCTCATCACATCCCAGGGTAAATGTTCCTTCCATGGCATGGCGCTTGGGATGGAAATTAATGGACTCCTGCCGGGAAAAGACAACCTTTACCGGCCGCTGCACTTTAATGGCCGCCAGCGCCGCAATATGCTGGGCAGATACGTCTTCTTTTCCGCCGAATCCGCCGCCGACCAGCTTGTTCTCCACCACAATCCGCTCCGGATCCCAGCCCAGCATAATGGAAATCTCATGCCGGGTATCATACACGCCCTGGTCGGTAGAGTATACTTTTACCCCGTCTTTATACGGAAACGCCACTGCGCACTCAGGTTCCAGGAACGCATGCTCGGTAAATGGCGTGGTATATTTCTGAGTTACCACATATTTCGACTCTGCCAGAGCTTTTTTCGCGTCTCCTCTTGTCACATGGCGGCTCTGGCACAGATTGCCTTTTGAATGGACTTTCGGCGCATCCGGAGCCATTGCCTCATGGACATTTGTCACAGGCTTCAGTTCTTCGTATTCGACTTTCACCAGTTTTTTGGCCTTTTCCAGTGTATTTCTTGTCTCAGCTACCACCAGGCAGATAGCGTCTCCCACACAGCGGGTAATACTGCCTTTTGCAATCATTACGTCCCAGTCCTGCTGCAGATGCCCTACTTTATTGTTGGGCACATCTTCCGCCGTCAGCACTGCCAGCACGCCCGGCAGGGCAAGCGCCTTTTCATAATGAATATCCAGAACTCTGGCCCGGGGATAACGGGAACGCACTGCCGACGCATACACCATGCCTTCCATTTCCACGTCATCCGGATATTCGCCGTACCCCAGCACCTTTTCCCGTACATCCAGACGGAATGCCTTTTTGCCGACGCCGTAGTCTTCGCCCTTTTCCAGATCTTCCTCTATGGACGCGTCGCCGCGGAGTATGGCTGCAGCCAGCTGAATTCCTTCGATAATCTTCTTGTATCCGGTACAGCGGCAGATATTTCCTTTGAGAGCCGTTTTAATTTCCTCTTCCGTAGGATCCGGCACCTGATCGATCAGCGCCTTTCCTGCCATCACCATGCCCGGAATACAGAATCCGCACTGAACCGATCCCCGGGAGCCAAAGGCATATACAAAAGCTTCCTTCTCTTCCTCGGTCAGTCCCTCTGTGGTTATAATGCTGCGCCCTGCGGCAAGCTTTGTAGTCAGCACACAGGATTTTACCGCTTTTCCGTCCACCACAATCGTACAGGTTCCGCAGGCGCCCTCACTGCATCCGTCCTTCACGGAATGCAGATGCAGATCGTCTCTGAGGTAGCGCAGCAGAGGTTTGTTCTCTTCTGTGCTGCATACAACACCATTTACCTTAAAACAATACTTCTCTTTCATTGACGCCTCCTGTCACACTTTTCCCAGGGAACTTCCCGCTACAAAAATACCATCATAATCCCGGATCACTCCTCTGGGACATTTTACCGCGCACATACCGCAGGAAATGCATTTCTCTTCATCAATTACCGCATGATTCTTCTCCAGCCGTACCGCGTTCACCGGGCAGTTTTTTACACAGATTCCACAGGAAATACAGCCCCCGGTGCATTTTTCTTTTGTCTCCGGGCCGGAATCTTCACTGATACAGGCCGGATATATATGATATTCCGGCCTTGTCAGGCGGATCAGATGCCGCGGGCAGGCCTTCACACACAGTCCGCAGCCCACGCATCTGCTCCGGTCAATCTCAGCCGTTCCGCTGCTGTTTATAAAGACAGCCTTTTGCCGGCACGCCTCCACACAGCTTCCCAGGCCCAGGCAGCCCCAGCGGCACAGGGAAAGATCTTCCGCAAGCTGTAAAGCCGCATCTGCACAGTTCCTGTACAGCAGGTTCTCAGTGTCTGTATTCATTCCTCCCCGTACCCGGGAACCTGCACGGCACCCTCCGGCACACTGAACAACCGCTGTTTTTTTCTTACGATTCTGAGCCATAGTCCTCATCTCCTCGCCGCTCATTTCTTCTTTCTGCCCCCGGCAGATCTTCTTTCACGTCGATATCTCTTAGCTCCTTCTCTCCAGCCTGGACAACACGGACTTTATCTCCGTACTTTTCCATGATCTGCTTTCCTCCCCTGTCTCCTTCCAGGGCGGCCAGTTCAAGGAAATACGCTCTGTCCCAGAGCACCGGATTTCCCCGCTGTTCCCCGCAGCCTGCACAGACAATGCTTCCGGGATGCAGTGCCGCCGTATTAAAGATCTGCTGGATTGTAGCCGGCTCTATCCAGGGCTGGTCACAGACGGAAAAAAGCACCCCTTTCAGATCCGGATTGTCTTTCAGCGCCCTTTGCAGTCCCAGCTTAAGGGAATAGGATATCCCTCTTGCAGGCTCCCGGTTTTCTATCGGGACAACCCCGTAATCCAGCGCCTCTTCTGCCATATGCCCCGATGCTGAAACCAGATAGGAAGGAAATCCTCCGAAAATCTGCATCCGCCTCAGCGCCCGGATATAAAGAGGAATTTCCCCGATCTCTGTCTCCAGCTTATTGCCGCCGAACCGGCTGCCAAGCCCTGCTGCCAGAGTCACAAATGCATACCGGCCGGCCATTTTCTCATAGAGGGACACTGCTTCCAGAACAGCTCCTCCCACTGCCCTTGCCTTATCGGATATGGTATAGCAGTAAGAGCTGTGTGCCCTGGCATCTATATCACCGATTTTCAGACCTTTTCTTACTTCCGCGCCTTCCTGCAGCAGTCCCCGCACGATTCCCGGCATCTGGGCGAAAACCGGCATACCTCCCGTTAATGCGGTAATCTGCCCTTTTTCCACCTTGTCTCCGATCTGAACCTTCGGCTCCATGATTCCGTCCGCCGACGCCCGCAGCAGGCGTTCTGTCGTATATCCGCCCACATCTCCGGGCACTCCGGTATTCGGTATGGCGCCTCCTCTCCAGATTACCCGGCCAAGGAAATGCCCTCTCTTTGTCTCCACTACACAGCTGCAGTCCCGGCCTGCGGTAAATCCCGGTCCTACTCCGATTACGAACGGAGCGTCGGATATCTGGGTTCCCAGATTCTTCTTTGCAAGGATGGCATCCACAATCACATCCGGCCGGAACCATTCTCTGCAGGAAGCGTCCGGATCGATCATTACAGCAACGTCTCCCCTGTTCAGAATCCTTTTTGCTTCGTTCTCTGTGCCTGCAAGCTGCGCCTCAATCTCTTCCACCTGCGCTCTGCCCTCATAGACAGCGCGGGAAAATGCTACGGTACGTCTTACGGTCAGCGGCACCGGAATCTCTGTCATCAGAATCCGGTGGCCTGCCCGGAAAAGCCGGGCCGCGATTCCCGTAGCCAGATCGCCTGCCCCTTTTATCAGTATTTTCATATTCGTTCTTCCGGCCTCCTGAAAGATGTCACAATGACGCGGTTGACACCATGCTGCTCGAGAAAAGCACCGATGCGGACTGCTGTTTCTTCTCTGCGCCGTCCATCCGCTTTATTTAAAACAACCGTGTATACTGCATGACCGGGACACCCCTTCCTGCCTGCTTCAGCAGAAGCGGCCAGTCTGCCGATGTCTTCTGCAGCAACCGGTTCTGTTATTTTCTTCTTCAGTAACTGTGCCGCCCGTTCCGGCCGGAAACAGATCTCTCCGATCGGCTGTCCGACTGCATCCAGTCCATAGACGGAAAGCACATGCGTTGTTTCTCCGGGAATCACCGGCTCTTCTGATCCGGGACATTTCAGGGGGAGCATTCGGGCTCCGTCCGCCTCAATCAGTACCGGCACACCCAGACTGTATATTATTGAAAAAAAGGATTCCGGTACGCTTCCAAGCCTTTCTCCGGCTGCCGGAATCCCGATCCACGCCTGCCCCCACTGTTTCAGTCTCTCCTTCACCCCCTCTTCGGAGGGCGCTGTAAGAAACCAGGGCAGGTTTTCTCTCAATATATGGGTTGTTGTTGTAACCACTGCCCCCCGTCCTGTATCTGCATACTCTGCAGCCAGATGCCGGAGCAGGCTGGTCTTTCCCCCGGCTCCCACTGC
Source organism: uncultured Ruminococcus sp. (assembly GCA_900553885.1). Classification (GTDB taxonomy): domain Bacteria; phylum Bacillota; class Clostridia; order Lachnospirales; family Lachnospiraceae; genus Mediterraneibacter. Next base: position 10,766 of record USFD01000044.1, on the reverse strand, counting down.
GGAGACCACCGGATGTTTCCATCCGGCGAGTCCCGCAGCCTGAAGCAGGGAATCCGTTTCATATAATTTACGATCTCGGTATATATATATCATTCTTTTTATTCCTGTCTCAGCAGATAAGTATAATCGCTGATTACGGTTTCCATAAGCTTTAACAGCCCGTCAGGAATTCTGGTTTCTTCCCCTTTTGTCCATACATACGTTTCTCCGAAGAAACGGACTTTACACTTCACAGATGCAGCATCCAGCACGGCAAAGCCCTGATTTTTGCTGTCTTCCATATCTTTCTCATCTGCGAACAGTGTAAATTTGTCCAGATACGGCGCGCTGTCATAGGGGCAGAAACTCCTGCAGTTGCCGCACTCATTACACAGATAGTCCACATGAATAATCTGGTGCTTCTCCATGCCGGGCACACGGATAGAAATATTGGCTCTGTTGGGACATACTTCCACGCAGTTCTCACAGATACCGGAGCAGTCCAGACATCTGTTGCTCTCCTCTCTGTCGTCTCTCTGGTCGGAAAGATTTCCTTTTCTGCTGTAGATGGTCTCTTCTTCTGTATCCGGCTCCCAGTCTTTTACCAGGGTTTCTCCGATTATTGCCTGTACGGCTCTCAAAGCATCCCCGATGCCTTCCACTACCGTAGCCGGTCCGCCCAGGCCGTCGCCGATCAGATATACATCCGGCCGGCTGGTCTCACAGGTCTCCTCATTGACAATGGCCCGGCCCCTGTCGTTTACGTTGATGCCGCAGGCCTGATAAAAGGCTGTGGGCACCCGCTCGCCTACGGCCGCGATAACCGTATCCGCGGGAATTTCTTTCTCCTCTCCGGTTTCCGTTACTCCTCTTCTTCCGGAAGCATCGTAGTCTCCCAGTTTCATCACTTTGCAGAGCAGTTTTCCGTTTTCCAGCTTCACCGGAGAAAGCAGTTCCATAAACTCTACACCGTCGTCCACCGCCATAATCAGCTCTTCCTCATCCGCAGGCATGTAACGCTTCGTTCTTCTGTATACAAGATACACGTGTTCCACACCTCTGGTACGTTTCGCCGCCCTGGCCGTATCCATGGCCGTGTTTCCGCCGCCGATAATTACTACATTTCTGCCGATATCCAGATCGCCGTTCTTTTCCTTGAAGTCTGCCAGGAACTCCAGCGCATTTACCGGCGTTCCTTTCTCCAGGCGGAGCACGCCCGGCTCAGACGCTCCTGTGGCCAGAACCACTGCCGTATATCCGGCATTTTTCAGCATATCCAGGTCCGTAATCTCACTGTTCAGATAAATATTTACGCCTGTTTTCTCAAGGAGCGCCGCGTCTTTATCTATGGCGCTGTCGGATATACGAAACTCGGGAATCACATGGCGCACCACGCCGCCCAGAGCACCTGTCTTTTCAAACAGAGTCGTATCCATGCCGGCCCGGCGCAGAAAATATGCCGCAGCCATGCCGGCAGGGCCTCCGCCGATGACCGCCGCTTTGCCCCGCTTCGTTACAGGCAAAGCAGTAAGTCTGCTTAAAAGGGCGTCATATCCGTTCTCTGCGGCGATCCGTTTCATACCGCGGATATAGACAGATTCCTCATAGAAATTGCGGGTACATTTATTCATACAGGGATGTGCGCAGATCGTCCCCGTAATAAACGGAAGGGGATTCTTCTCTGTAATAACCTGCAAAGCTTCCTCATATTTTTCTTCCTTCACAAGCTGAATATACGCCGGAATGTCCTGATGGATCGGACATCCTTCCTTACAGGGAGCCACAAAACAGTCCAGAAGCGGAACCTGTTTCTTCATCTTTCTGGACGGAAGCGGCTTCACTGCCTTTACATGATGGGGATCCGTCTTTGCCTCTTCCACAAGCCGGTTCACCGCGTCCGCATCCACTCCCTGAAATACCGCCCCCTCTTTTTCAAGAAGCGACGCCATCTGCCGCATCCTGTCATATCCGCCGGGTTTCAGCAGCGTAGTCGCCACTGTCACCGGCCAGATTCCTGCTTCTACGATGCCTTTAATATTGTAGAAATCCGCTCCTCCGGAATAGGAAATACGCAGTCTGCCTTCAAAATCCTTCGCCAGCTTCGCCGCCACAGATATGGACAGCGGATACAGAGATTTTCCGGACATGTACATTTCCTCGCTGGGAAGCTCATTCTGCTTCACATCCACCGGGAAAGTATTTGTAATCTTTACGCCGAATTCCAGATCTCTGTCCTGGCAGACTTTCATCAGTCTGGCCAGCATAGGAACTGCGTCTTCATACTGCAGATCATCTTTAAAATGGAAATCGCCGAAAGCTACGTAGTCATAGCCCATATCATCCATGGTCTTTCTGGCGTACTCGTAGCCCAGCAGAGTGGGATTACATTTGATAAACGTGTGGAATCCTTTCTCTGTGATCAGATACATGGCGATCTTCTCAATCTCCTGGGGCGGGCATCCGTGAAGGGTTGAGATGGTCACGGAATTGCAGATCTCTCCGGAGATGCTCTCAATATCCTCTTTTGTTACTTTTTCAAACAGATCGGTGCGGGCCAGCAGGTAATCTCTGCAGGATCTGAAGATATCCGAATCCTGTGCATGCTGCATTGTATTCAGGAAGGTATCTACCTTCTCCGATTTAATCCCTTCCAGGTCGTATCCCACGCTGATATTGAACTGGAAGCCGTCCATGCTGCCCAGTCCGAATTCTTTTGCCATTACTTTGCACAGGAACCATGCCTTGATGTACTCTTCCATTGCCTGAGGCACGTAAAGTTCCGTGGACCACTCGCAGTTATAGCATTCATCGTCCGCCTTGATACAGGGCTTGTTTACGCATGCGGAAAGCTCTGCTCCGTCCATGATCTGCACTGTCTTCAGTTCAAAAAAACGGCTGCCCGTATAATATGCCGCGGCAATATTCTGGGCCAGCTGTGTATGAGGACCGGCAGCCGGCCCTACCGGTGTCTCCAGCGTCCGCCCGAAGATGGTCCTGTTATACCGGCTGTCCGCATAATAGGGATGGTGTTCGCCGAACACGGTTCCCTGCTTTTTGTGTTCTGTCAATGTCCAGTTTATCAGCTGTTCAAATGACATTGGTCTCATAATATCACTCATGCTTGTTTCCTCCTGTTATTCCGGTCCCGCCCGTCTTCCGGCCGGCCGTCTTCTGCGCTGTCCGGCTTCCGCTTTCCTGCTTTCCCGGGGCAGAACCGGTTTCGGATATCCCCTCTTCCTACTGGGCGTCCGGCTTGTCTTTGGGCAGAATCAGGTTCAGAATTACAGCAAAGATGGTTGCCAGCACCACCGGAGAAGATGCAAATGTATTGTTGATAATAGACTGGAAGCTTTCCAGGCTCATGCTCATATTCAGAGCGCTGTGAATACTTTCTGTCATCTGATTCAGGCAGCCCTCATTTAAGGAAACACCCATACCGATGGCAATAGAAAGTCCTGCCACTGTGGTGTTTCTGTAAGTCAGTTTTTCTGTTACCAGCAGCTTGATACCGGTCATTGCGATAGAAGCAAATACGGATGCAACCGCGCCGCCCAGCACACACTGGGGGATCGTTCTCAGAAGCGCGGAGAATTTCGGAATCAGTCCGGCAATCAGCAGAATTACTGCCGCTGCGGAAAATACTCTTCTTGCCACAACTCTTGTAGATCCGACAATACCTACGTTCTGGCTGTATGTTGCCGTAGGAGGGCACCCGAATACCGCGCCTACCATATTGCTGACACCGTATCCGATAATCCCGCCGTTGAGCTCGTCATCTGTAGGAAGTCTGTCCATGCCTCCTGTTGTGGTGGCTGAGAAATCTCCCATAGCCTGAATGGAATTTACAAGGAACAGAATCGCCAGGGGCAGAATCGCTGAAATATCAAACTTCATGCCGAAAGCCAGCGGCATGGGCACCTGGAACCAGCCTGCAGAAGAAAGGGCGGAAAAATCCACCATGCCGAAACAGAGCGCTACCACGTAGCCGCAGAGCAGTCCGATCAGGATTGACGCCAGTTTGAACAGTCCTTTTCCGTAATGATTCAGAAGAACAACAATCATCAGCGTAATAAAAGCTACCAGCCAGTTCTGCCAGGAACCGAATACCAGAGCCTCTGTTTTCCCCTGCTGCTCTACAATCACTTCATAAGTATTGGAAGAGTTTCCTGCCATATAGTTGACCGCTGTGCTGTAAAGAGAAAGTCCGATTGCCAGGATCACCGTACCGATAACCAGAGGCGGAAATACCTTCCTGATCTGACGGATAAACAGTCCTACAAGGATTGCCACAACACCGCCGATAATCATAGCGCCGAAAATCGTATCCACATTCTTTGCCTGGGCTGCGATCGCCGTCATTGTGGGAACATATGCGAAACTAACTCCGATAATAACAGGAAGCCCGCTTCCCAGTTTAATTTTCTGTCCATATAACTGCAGCAGTGTGGATAATGCGGCAAATACCAGAGATACCTGGATCAGAAGTCCCATATCCACATTTCCGCCGGCATTGTTGGCGGCGTTCGCCACAAGAATTGCCGGTGTTACGCATCCCACTACTGCAGCCAGTACATGCTGGGCTGCCAGAGGCAATACCTGGCCGACCGACGGCTTGCCATTCCACTTAAACAGTTCGCTGTTGTCTTTTTTTACTTTTGTGTCACTCATTTTGTTTGCCCTCCATTCCTTCTGTTCGAAAGTCTGTGCTTTCCTACCGGCTGTTAATCCTGTCCGCCAGCTCTTTTGCGGCCTGTCTGCAGTCAGCCATCACTTTTTCCGCATCAATCTCCGTCAGTTTCCTGTCTTTCATCAGGACCCGGCCGTTTGCCACAGTTGTCACCACATCGTGACCGGTCACGCCGAACACCAGATGACTGTTGATATTATTCTCATTCATCGGAGTAAGCGGATCATAATCCACAATAATCACATCGCCTGCCGCGCCCTCTTTCAGCACGCCCAGTTCCCGGCTGAAGTACCTGCCGGCAATCCTGGCATTATTTTCAAAGAGCATCTGAGGCACTTCCGACCACGCGGCGTTCGGGTCGCACAGATGATGCTTGTGCAGAACATTGGCCACTTTGTAGGATTCCATCATATCGTGGGTATATCCGTCTGTTCCCAGTCCGGTGAGGATTCCCCGGTGAACCAGTTCCATGGTCGGAGGACATCCGCAGGCATTGCCCATATTGGACTCCGGATTGTGGACAACCATTGTATCTGTTTCTTTAATCAGATCCATTTCATGGGGATTAATATAGATACAGTGTCCCAGCAATGTCTTCTCGCCCAGGATCCCGTGATCCATCAGCCGGTCTACGATCCGTTTTCCGTAATGCTTCAGACAATGATGCAGATCCTCTATTCCCTCTGCCACATGAATATGATACCCGGCTTCATCCGGCTTGTTTGCAGCAGCCAGTTCAAATGTTTCATCCGAAATCGTAAACTGCGCGTGCATTCCCATCATGCCCGCGATCATTCCAGAATCATCCTGCAGCGCGTGGCGGATGAACTCAGCGTTCTCCATCACAGACGCTTTGGCCTTATCCTTCCCGTCTCTGTCTGAAATCTCATAGCAGAGACAGGACCTCACCCCGGTTTCCTTCGCCGCCTTCTCAATCTCAAAAAGCGAACCTCCGATGGATCCAAAGCTTGCGTGATGGTCAAAAATTGTGGTCACGCCGTTCCGGATACAGTCAATATAAGTAGCCATAGCGCTTAAATATGTATCATGCAGCGTGAGATTCCGGTCAATGGTCCACCACATACCGTCCAGAATATCCAGAAATCCCTTCGGGTCATAACCGTTGATGGAAAGGCCTCTTGCAAATGAACTGTAAATATGTTCATGCGCATTGATAAATGCAGGCATAATCAGGCCGCCTCCGGCGTCAATAAACTCTGCATCCGGATAAGCGTTTCTGATGTCCTGTACGTTCCCTACCCTGCAGATTACGGATCCGTCAATGGCCACTGCGCCATTCTCAATCAGGGGACATGAGGCATCTCTTGTGATAACTTTTCCATTACCTAAAACCAGCATGTTGTCTTCTCCTTTTTATTTATTTTCCACATACTGTTCCTAGTGCACCCCTGCAAACAACTGTGCAATTCGCACACTAAGCCCTGTCACTTCTTATAGAATAACATCAATATTGTATAAATGCAACATGGATTCTAACTAATTTTTAGACGCCCTAAATTTTTTTTAGGAAAACCAGAAACTTTGTTATCCGACATAATAAAAAAGGCATCTTCTGTGCAGTACGCAGAGAAAACGCCTTTGTCTTCCGGCCATCCCAGATGGCCGTCATATTCATTTAAACATTTTGTCGGACAACAAGTATTTTTCTATGGGGATTAATATAAACGATTTCTATTTTTCCGTCAAGACAGGATTTCAAAAACGTGTCCCTAAATATTTTTTAGATTACCTAAAAATTTTTTAGAAAAAGTATTGACTCCCTGTTTTTTTATGCTATGATGGGTTTAGAGAGACACACAGCAGACATTTCATTTTCTTCTGTGACATACGTTCAGAAAAGGCAGGTGAAATAATGGATCAGAAGCTCGATTTTCTAAAGCAGCTTGCACATGGACTGGCTGTTCAGTTCGGAAGTTCCTGCGAGGTCGTTATCCATGATCTGACGAAAAACGATCTGGACAACTCTATCGTATATATCGAAAACGGTCAGGTCTCCAATCGTCACACAGGCGACGGGCCGTCAGGCATCGTGCTGGAAACGCTCCGGTCCGATCCCGGAAAGATCCGAGACAGACTTGCTTATCTTACAAGAACCGACGACGGCAGGATCTTAAAATCCAGCACACTCTATATTCGTAACGAAGAAGGCAGGATCGCCTACATTTTTTCAATGAATTACGATATCACCGCTGTACTTGCCGCAGAAAACTGCATTCACAGCCTGATCCAGACAGAACCGGAGGAAGATCCGGAAACAGACAGTTCGAAGCCCCCTCAGAAAATTACCCACAACGTTACCGAACTCCTGGATCTTCTCATTGAACAGGCAATCGCCAAAATAGGAAAACCTGTAGCAATGATGAATAAAGATGACAAAGTTGCTGTGGTACAGTACCTGAACAACGCCGGAGCATTTCTCATCACAAAATCCGGAGATAAAATTTCTTCCCTGCTGGGAATATCAAAATTCACATTATACAGCTACATGGACAAAGGATGAACATGCACTAAGAATGAACATGCGCCCGGTATCGGCAGTATCTGCCGTGCAAGCGGGCTTGCAGACGGCAGATGGTGACGATACCGGCATATGGCGGACGCCATTCAGCGAGAGGGAGCCGCACCGTGGCGGATTCGAGCTGGCGCATGTTGACCACTGCAAACAGCAACATTCATATATTAATATTATTAAGGAGGTTTTTTCATGGAAGGAATCAAATGGGCTGTCAACAAAATGCCCAAAACAGATGACGCGCAGCTTAAGGTCATGGATCTGGAAAATGTCAGAAAAGCGAGAGCATTTCACGAAAGTTTTCCCCAGTACAGTGTAACACCGCTTGCCGATCTTAAGAAAATGGCAGAATATCTGGGGCTGAAGGAAGTTTATGTAAAGGACGAATCCTACCGTTTCGGCCTCAATGCCTTTAAAGTACTGGGCGGTTCCTTTGCAATGGCCCGCTACATAGCAAAACAGACCGGGAAAGACGTCTCCGAGCTGCCCTACAATGTACTCACTTCCGAGGAACTGCGCAAAGAGTTCGGGCAGGCCACCTTCTTTACCGCAACAGACGGCAATCACGGCCGCGGCGTTGCATGGGCGGCAAATAAACTCGGACAGAAAGCAGTCGTACTCATGCCGAAAGGAAGCACACAGACACGACTGAACAATATCCTTGCCGAAGGCGCTCAGGCAACCATTGAGGAATATAACTACGACGAATGCGTCCGCATGGCAAACGCTATGGCAGAAAAGACAGAAAACGGCGTTATGGTACAGGATACCGCATGGGACGGATATGAGGAAATTCCTTCCTGGATCATGCAGGGTTACGGCACAATGGCAATGGAAGCCGACGAGCAGCTTCATGAAAACGGATGCGGCCGTCCCACCCATGTGTTTATCCAGGCCGGAGTCGGATCTCTTGCCGGAGCGGTTCAGGGATATTTCGCCAACCGTTATCCCGACAATCCTCCGAAAGTAGTCGTTGTAGAAGCCGCGGCAGCTGCCTGCCTTTATAAAGGCGCCTGCGCCGCAGACGGAAACATCCGGATTGTAGACGGAGATATGGAAACAATTATGGCCGGACTTGCCTGCGGCGAGCCGAACACCATTTCCTGGGATATCCTGAAAAATCACGTGGATACCTTTACCGCCGCTCCCGACTGGGTTGCTGCAAAAGGAATGCGCATGCTGGCCGCTCCCATCAAAGGGGATCACCCTGTAACTTCCGGCGAATCCGGCGCCGCGCCCTTCGGCGTACTGGCCTGCATTATGACAATGGAAGAATACCGGCCGCTGAGAGAACACCTGGGACTGGATGAAACATCAAAAGTCCTCCTCTTCTCAACAGAAGGCGATACAGATCCGGACCGCTACAAGTCAATTGTCTGGGATGGAAATGACAGATAATCTGCTCATTTTCTTACCATAAAGCAATCTTTCAAACTTTTTGCCGGGCTTTTCCGAACCGGCCCCGCCGTCCGGAAAGCCTGACAAAATCAGCTCGTTACTGTTTATCACTTGTTATTCATTATTTTTAAAAGGAGAGAAAAACTATGGATTTCAACAAAATCAAAGAGGCTGCACAGGGTTATCAGAAAGATATGACCGCATTTCTGCGTGCCATTGTAAGAAACCCGGGAGAGAGCTGCGACGAAAAAGCGCACATTGACACCATCGCCGCTGAGATGAAAAAGCTGGATTTTGATGAGGTTGTCATTGATCCTCAGGGAAATGTCATCGGCTACATGGGAACCGGCGAAAGAATTATCGCATATGACGCACATATTGACACAGTGGGAATCGGAAATATTGACAACTGGACATTCGATCCCTATGAAGGATATGAAAATGAGACAGAGATCGGAGGCCGCGGTGTATCCGACCAGTGCGGAGGCCTTGTATCTGCCGTTTACGGCGCAAGAATCATGAAGGATCTGGATCTGATTCCGAAAGGCTGTAAGATTATGGTTGTAGGAACCGTCCAGGAGGAAGACTGCGACGGCCTCTGCTGGCAGTACATCATTAATGAAGATAAAATCCGTCCGGAATTTGTTGTCTCCACAGAACCTACCGACGGCGGTATCTATCGGGGACAGCGTGGACGTATGGAAATCCGGATCGACGTAAAAGGCGTTTCCTGCCACGGTTCCGCACCGGAGCGCGGCGACAATGCTATCTACAAGATGGCTGACATTCTCCAGGATGTCCGGGCTCTTAACGAAAATGACGACGCAGACGATACCGAAATCAAAGGCCTTGTAAAAATGCTCAATCCGAAATACAATCCGGACTGGGAAGAGGCACGGTTCCTGGGCAGGGGCACGGTTACCGTATCCCAGATCTTCTACACATCACCCAGCCGCTGCGCGGTTGCCGATTCCTGCGCGGTATCTCTTGACCGCCGCATGACCTTCGGCGAGACATGGGAGAGCTGCCTGGAAGAGATCCGCTCCCTTCCGAATGTAAAAAAATACGGCGACGACGTAGTCGTATCCATGTACAACTATGACCGTCCGTCCTACACAGGCTGTGTATATGAAATCGAGTGCTACTTCCCCACATGGGCAATTCCGAAGGATCACAAGGTAACAAAAGCCCTGGAGAAAGCCTATACTTCCCTCTACGGGGACAAGAGAATCGGCGCCGAGGAAACACTGGAGATGCGCCAGAGCCGTCCGCTGACAGACAAATGGACTTTCTCCACAAACGGCGTATCTATTATGGGAAGAAACGGAATCCCGTGCATCGGATTCGGACCGGGCGCGGAGGCACAGGCACACGCCCCGAATGAAAAAACATGGAAACAGGATCTTGTAACATGCGCGGCTGTATACGCAGCGCTGCCGGAAACTTACTGCGAATAAGACAATGGAAGTTATACCCGTATCCATGGCTTCCTTCCGGCTTTAACTTAACTTTTGAATGCCAGCCTGTTTAACCTTCTTGATTTCGGAAGTTAAAATTTCCGATCTAATGGCACAGAAAATCCGTTTCTGTGTCCGGAATGGAGGTTAAGCGGAGCGTTCCGAAGATCCATGCCATATTTCTCAGTCCGTGGGATCGGAGGCGCTCTCGCCGACAGGTCCCGCAGACTTAGAAATATGTGCATTAGCTGAGGTAGAGCGAAGCCTCGGAATGAAGGACACAAAAACGGATTTTCGTCCGCATATAACAAATTTTTTTATTTCAATATTCAAGGAGGATAAACAAAAATGAAAACTTTACAGGATTACATCGACAAGCTCAACAAACTCAACTTCAAAGAAATGTACAATAACGACTTCTTCTGGACATGGGACAAGACAGATGAAGAACTCGAAGCTGTATTCACAGTCGCTGATGCTCTTCGTTTCATGAGAGAAAACAACATCTCCACAAAAGTATTTGAAAGTGGTCTTGGAATCTCTATCTTCCGTGATAACTCCACACGTACACGTTTCTCTTTCGCTTCTGCCTGCAACCTTCTTGGTCTGGAAGTACAGGATCTTGATGAAAAGAAATCCCAGATTGCACATGGTGAGACTGTTCGCGAAACAGCAAACATGGTATCCTTCATGGCTGACGTAATCGGTATCC
>USFD01000043.1 GCA_900553885.1 uncultured Ruminococcus sp. | reverse complement strand
TAGCCAGTGTTGATACGATTTCTCTTGTAAATGTTAAATGGAATCACATCCGTTTTCAGAGAAACAACCGCAGCTACCGTATGCTGCTGGCTGTATGCCAGCTGCTTGCGGAAGGGGTTCTGCTGACAACAGAAGCCGGAGATTTCCGGCTGGCCTCCTATATTGATGAGCAGCCTATGAACCGGTTATATGAAAAATTTATTCTGGAATATTATGCTCGGGAATATGCAAGGCACATTGCCGGATTTTCTGCGGAACCTGCCAGGATTTACTGGCAGCTGGACGACGGATATGCGGAGCTGCTCCCGGTTATGAAGACGGATATAACTCTGACTTACGGGAACAAAGTACTGATTATTGACGCAAAGTACTATAAGCGTACACTACAGAAAAATTTTGATGTCCATTCGATACACTCGGCAAATCTGTACCAGATTTTTACATATGTAAAAAATAAAGACACAGAGCTCGGAAATATTCCCCATGAGGTGGCCGGCATGCTTCTGTATGCGAAAACAGAGGAGGAACTGTATCCTGATAACAGCTACCGGATGAGCGGGAACAGAATCAGTGTGAAGACCCTGGATCTGAACCGGGAGTTTGCCGAAATCCGCAGGCAGCTGGATAATATTGCATGCGGATATTTCGGGCTTGATCCGGGACAACAGCGCTGAACCGCTGAAATATATTATATGGATCAGTTAATTTAAAAGCTGCCCGCGCAAAAACAGGGCAGCTTTTAAATTGATGATATTTCTTTTTTGAGATATTTCAGCCTGCTATTTCAGGAAAAACCGTACCATTTTCTCATGCATCTTCCTGTAAGGCTGGTACCTCATCGGCAGGTCGATCCATGTTTTCTTATCTACAATACTCTTATAATGTGAGAAGGTATCAAAGCCGGTCTTTCCATGATAAGCTCCCATGCCGCTTTCTCCAAAGCCGCCGAATCCCATTTCCGTGGTAGCCAGGTGGATGATTGTATCATTAATACATCCGCCGCCGAAACCGCAGCGGGAGGTGACATCATTTGCAGCTGCTTTATCAGAAGTAAAGAAGTAAAGTGCCAGTGGATGCGGCATGGCATTGATTCTGGTGATTGCTTCGTCCAGATTGTCAAATACAAGGACCGGCATGAGCGGGCCGAAAATTTCTTCCTGCATAACCGGATCAGCAAAGGTGACGTTATCCAGAACAGTAGGCTCAATACGGAGAGTATCCCTGTCAGAATTTCCGCCGTGTACAATTTTCTTTTCTTCAATCAGTCCCAGAATCCGGTCAAAATGCTTTTTATTTATGATTTTTCCGTAATCCGGATTGTGAAGCGGTTCTTCGCCGTACTGGAGCTGAATCTGCCGCTGTATCTCTTTTACCAGCGAGTCTTTGACTGAACGGTGGCAGTATATATAGTCGGGAGCCACACAGGTCTGGCCGCAGTTCAGATATTTTCCAAAAACAATGCGTCTGGCCGCAAGCCGGATATCGGCGGTCTGATCCACGATGCAGGGACTTTTCCCTCCCAGCTCCAGCGTGACGGGAGTCAGATACTCGGCGGCATTTCGCATAACCTCTTTTCCTACAGTCTGACTTCCGGTGAAGAAAATATAATCAAAATGTTCCCGCAGAAGGCAGGTGTTTTCTGCCCGCCCGCCGGTTACTACAGCCACATACTGAGGATCGAAGCACTGCGACAGAATCTTCCGTAAGATCTCGCTTGTATTCGGTGAATAGGCGCTTGGTTTTACTACTGCGGTATTTCCCGCGGCCAACGCATCCACCAGCGGAGAGAGTGTCAGCATAAAGGGGTAATTCCAGGGACTCATAATCAGCGTTACGCCATAGGGCGACGGCTTTTTGAAACTCCGCGAATGGAACTGAGCAAGAGGTGTCCGCACCCGTTTTTCTCCGGCAAATCGTCTGATATGTTTCAGCATGTAACTGATTTCTTCCAGCACCAGTCCGGTTTCGCACATATAACTCTCAAATCCGCTTTTCCCCAGATCTTTTTTCAAAGCGTCGTGGATTTCATTTTCATATTTCACAATAGCGGTGTAGAGCCCGCGAAGGGCAGTAATCCTGACGCTTACCGGAAGAGTGGCTCCGGTCTGAAAATATTTTCTCTGTCTGGTAACCAGACTGTTAATTTCCTGTTCCGTCATATTCGTTTTTCTCCTCTCTTCAACAATTCATGTATCTGTTCAGAAGTTTATGATGCTTCCGGCTTTCCGGAAGCCGCTTCCGGGGTATCCATCAGCTTATAATAGAATTGCTCCAGTTCCTGCGCACCCATCAGAACGGGAACAGGATATTTTTTTAAGAGGGTTCATGTTTACCAGATCCTTTCCGGCGCCGGGGATTGTGCGTCTTAATTTCTGTTTTTCCCAGAAAAATATTAGCAGTTGGATTTTCGTTTGTCAATAAAAGAGAAATTCTTAAAGTATATATTGACATTATCAGTTATATAGAGGTAATGTTAGTTAGATAATAAACAGAAAGCAGGGAAAATAAAATGAAAGTAGCAGTAACTTATGAGAATGGAAACATTTTTCAGCATTTTGGAAGGACAGAGTTTTTCAAGGTATATGAAGTAGAAGACGGTCAGATAATCTCCAGTGAAGTAATCGGTTCCAACGGCGTGGGACACGGCGCCCTTGCAGGACTTCTGTCCGATCAGGCGGTTGACGTGCTGATCTGCGGCGGAATAGGCGGCGGCGCGCAGGCAGCGCTGGAAGAAGCAGGGGTCAGACTCTGTGCCGGCGCGGAAGACGATGCGGACCAGGCAGTAGAAGCTTATCTGAAAGGTGAATTGGTGTCTACCGGAGCAAACTGCGATCACCACCATCACGAAGACGGTCACAGCTGCGGTGATCATGAGGATGGTCATTCGTGCGGAGGAGGATGCGGAGAAAACTGCGGAGGAGGATGCGGATCCCAGCCGTCACTGACAGGCCGCAATGTGGGAAAAACATGCCGCACGCATTACAGGGGAACATTCAATGACGGAACCCAGTTCGATTCTTCTTACGACCGCGGCGAGCCTCTGGAGTTCGTCTGCGGAGCCGGACAGATGATCCGCGGATTTGACGCGGCGGTAGCTGACATGGAAGTCGGACAGACTGTGGATGTTCATCTAATGCCGGAGGAGGCATATGGCATGCCGGATCCGAACGCTGTATTTACTGTTGAGATTGCACAGCTCCCGGGCGCGGAAGAACTGGAAGCAGGACAGCAGGTTTACCTGACAAACCAGTTCGGACAGCCTTTCCCGGTAAAAGTGACAGCCAAAGATGATACAATGATTACATTTGACGCCAACCATGAGATGGCAGGAAAGGAACTGAATTTCCGGATCGAACTGGTAGAAGTGAAGTAAGGAAGTCTCTTTGAGGACAAGTTAGCTGAAAAATACTGCAGACGGAGGCAGAGTATGAAATACGATTTTACTTCCATTATGGACCGCAGAGGCAAAGACGCCCTCGCAATAGACAGCGTAGGGGAACATATATGGGGGAGCGAACCTGAAAAACCGGAAGATGGTTTTGACTTTATTCCGATGTGGGTGGCAGATATGAATTTTCCTACCTGCCCGTCAATTACGGAGTCCATTGCAAAACGGGTTCAGCATCCTGCTTTCGGCTATTTCAGGCCTGCGGAAGAGTACTATAATTCTATTATTAAATGGCAGAAAAATCATTTTGGCGTAACCGGACTGACAAAAGAGCATATCGGCTATGAGAATGGCGTGCACGGCTTTATATCAAGTGCCGTCCAGGTGCTTTCCGAACCGGGCGCTGGAATCCTTCTTCACAGTCCGTTTTATCTGGGGTTCAGGGAAGATATTGAGGGGCTGGGACGAACTTCTGTGTACAGCCCGTTAATAAAGGATGATAATGGCATCTGGCGGATGGATTATGAAGATATGGACAGAAAGCTTAAAGAAAACCATATTCATCTCGCAATTTTCTGTTCGCCCCATAACCCGAGCGGCCGCGTGTGGGAACGCTGGGAACTGGAAAAGGCGATGCAGGTCTATGAAGCAAATGAATGTTATGTAATCAGCGATGAGATCTGGGCAGATCTGACATTCTCCGGGCATCATCACATCCCGACACAGATGGTAAATGACTGGGCGAAAGAACATGTGGCTGCAGCTTACGCGCCAAGCAAAACTTTTAATCTCGCGGGGCTGATCGGAAGCTTTCATATTATTTACAGCAGGTATCTGCGGGACCGCATCTGCAGCCATGCAAACGCAACACATTATAATGAAATGAACGTGCTGTCCATGCACGCTCTGATTGGAGCATATCAGTCCCAGGGAGCCGAATGGCTGGAGGAGCTTCGCGCAGTACTGGAAGAAAATGCCCGGTATGCTGTGGACTTTATTCGAAATAATTTTTCCGGCGTTGAAGCGGCATCTTCTCAGGGAACGTATATGATTTTTCTTGACTGTACAGAATACTGCGCAAAAACCGGCAGGACGATAGATGAAGTACTGAAAGCGGGATGGAAGAAAGGAGTAGGCTGGCAGGATGGAAGAGCGTTCGGCGGCTCCTGCCACATCCGGATGAATCTGGCCCTGCCCCTGTCAAGAATTGAGGATGCATTTGGGCGGCTGAAAAGATATGTGTTTCTGTGACAGCAGCATGATAACGAGGAAAGAAAAGTAAATAATATAAAAACAGTGATCCGGGAGAGCCAATGGTATCTGCCGGATCTTTTTGTATTATTCCGATACATGATAAATATTATTCCGATAGCGTTGCTATTATTCCGATAATGGGGTATATTATTATCTGAACGAGGTGAAAAACTTATGTATATGTCAGCGAAACAAGCGGCAGAGAAGTGGAAAATTTCAGACAGAAGAGTACGAATTTTATGCTCAGAAGGAAAAATTCCAGGCGTTATCCGTGAGGGACGAAGATGGAAAATTCCGGAAAATGCAAAGAAACCGAAGGATGGCCGATACAGGTCTGCGGAAACTCTGTTAGAGATGATTGACCGAAAGAAAGCAGAACTGGACAGCAGGCGCCCGTTGACAGAAGGAGAGGCAGAGCGCCTTACAGAGGAATTTGTGGTGGAGTATACCTATAATTCCAATGCGATTGAAGGAAATACACTGACCCTGTGGGAAACAGATATGGTGCTGCGCGGCCTCACGATTGCCCAAAAGCCCCTCAAAGATCATATAGAGGCGGTCGGACATAAAGACGCGTTTTATTTTGTACGGAATCTGGTAAAAGACCAGGTGCCGTTAACAGAAAGTGTGATAAAACAGATTCATTATCTGGTATTGGCGGATAAAAAGGATGACCGTGGAGTTTACAGAAGGATTCCAGTAAGAATTATGGGGGCAAAACATGAACCGGTACAGCCTTATCTGATTCAGCCTCAGATGGAGCAGCTGCTGGAAACTTATAAAAACAGCACCGAATATATCATTCCCAGGCTTGCACGGTTTCATATTGAATTTGAAGGTATTCATCCGTTTATAGATGGCAATGGCCGTACGGGACGGCTGCTTGTAAATCTGGAATTAATGAAAGCAGGATATCCGCCGATTGATATTAAATTTACAGACCGGATTGCTTATTATAATGCATTTGATGAATATCATGTAAAGCATAATTTGGGGACAATGGAAAAACTGTTCGCAGGATATGTGAATGAGAGGCTGGAGAATTATTTGAAAATATTAGAGAAATGAAAACAAATATAACATAAGTGTAGGGAGGACTTTAAATATGATACGAGTGCTTTTCGTATGCCATGGCAATATTTGCCGTTCTACTATGGCTCAGTCCGTTTTCCAGTACATGGTTGACCAGGCGGGCCTTTCAGACCAGTTTTATATCGATTCCGCCGCAACCAGCCGGGAAGAAATCGGCAATCCGCCTCACCGGGGCACGCAGCGGAAGCTCCGACAGGTCGGAATTCCGTGCGTTCCGCACCGGGCACGTCAGCTGCGTCGTGACGAGTACGAGCAGTTTGATTACATTATTGGAATGGATACGTGGAATATCCGCAACATCAACAGGATAAGCGGAAATAATGACCCTGAGGGCAAAGTGGCAAAACTTCTGGATTTTACAGAACGGAAAGGTGAGGATATTGCGGATCCCTGGTATACAGAGAATTTTGATGTGACTTATGACGATGTAAAAGAGGGCTGTGAAGCCCTTCTGCAGAGCTGCCTCCTACGACTCTAATGCGTAGGAGAGCAGTTTTTTTAAGTTATTCTGATATCTGCGGTTTTTTGAACGCAGTTTCATTTTTTCCGAGCTTGATGCTGTTTTCTCTACATAGGCATCATATCTTGCAAAAAGCACATGATAATCAAGTGTCTGTTTCTGTCCCCAGCGGATCAGTACCCAGTTCATGGCTTCGGGCTGCCAGTATTCTATGGGAATTCCTGCCATTTTCAGAATAGTTATATACTGAATAGCCTGTCTGGAAAGCCGGGATATCTGCCGGTTGCGGAAAGTTTCCTCATGATGCTGATTTTTGCCGATCCTGGTAATAATACGCTGCGGAATGCTTTTTTTCTTTTCCTCCCGTTCCATCAGGCGGATACTTTTATCAATAGTTTCATTCAGCTGGCTTGCAGCGTTCCAGTATGTTACAAAAGAAGAATCCTTTGAATTTTCCTCCGGACCGACCGTAAATGTTCTGAAGACACGTTTCGACTCGCCGAATGTTTCACGATTGTATTGTTCCCGTCTTTTTTCATCTGAAAGTACATGATATGCTTCCAGGATTTCCTGCATGAAGGCCGTGGTATCAATATCTTTATGTACATTTGCGTCCGGGTGGTATACCTTTGCCAACGCGTTTTTTGCCGCTGTGATTTCTTCAAGAGTCGCGTCTCTGGAAACTCCTAAAATATCATAATACGTAGGCGACTTCATTGTGACCTCCTTATTTTTCACTATTTATTCTCCCAATGATTAATATACCCCCCGGAAATAGAAAAGTCAATTGGACGAATAGGCTCAAAAAGCGGAAGCGAAATGCCGGTTTGTAGTCATAATTACAAGAAATTTCCACTATATTAGTAACAGACGAAACCGGGAGGAGATTGGAATGAAAAGGATACTGGCATTCCTGACATGTACCACTCTGATATTTTCTCTCTGCACAGCAGCATATCCTGCAGTTTTACACGCGGAAGAGGAAGAACGTTCAGAGGAGAATGATGCGAATACTCCGCAGGACAGCAGCACAGAGGAGCAGAGCCCGGAACAGACCGATGCGTTTGTTGAGATCAGCGCGCCTTCAGCAATATTGATGGAGGCTTCCACGGGAACCGTTCTGTATGAAAAAGATGCAGATACAGCGCGACCGCCGGCCAGTGTGACAAAGATTATGACTATGCTGCTGATTTTTGATGCTCTTGACGCAGGAACAATCAGTCTGGATGACGAGGTGACCACATCCGAATACGCGGCTTCTATGGGCGGATCCCAGGTGTTTCTGGAAGCAGGAGAAGTGCAGACAGTAGATACTCTTCTGAAATGTATCTCTGTGGCAAGCGCCAATGACGCCTGCGTGGCTATGGCGGAGTACATATGCGGAAATGAGGAAGAATTTGTAAACCGGATGAATGAACGTTCCAGGGAACTGGGAATGAAAAATACTACATTCAAAAACTGCAATGGACTGGATACAGAAGGACATGTAACCAGTGCCCGTGATATAGCACTGATGTCCAGAGAGCTGATTACACGCTACCCGCAGATCCGGGATTACTGCATGATATGGATGGAGAATATTACCCATACTACAAATAAGGGAACTTCGGAATTCGGTCTGTCAAATACGAACAAACTTGTACGGCAGTATGAATACGCCACAGGACTTAAGACCGGCTCTACCGGTGATGCTAAATTCTGTGTTTCAGCTACGGCAGAGAAAAATGATGTTGAACTGATTGCGGTTATTATGGCGGCTGAAAATTCCAAACAGAGATTTCAGGATGCAGTAACACTTCTGAACTATGGCTTCGGGAAATGCCAGATCTATACGGATGATAATCCGGATCCTCTTCCGGATGCAGAAATACAGGGAGGCGTTCTGGATCAGATTAGCGTTGAATACGGGGATTCCTTTACCTATCTGGATACATCAGGGGCGAATTTAAACAATATTATTGAAAAAGAAATTGTACTGGATGAGCCCGTTCCGGCGCCCGTGGAAAAAGGAACCGTTCTGGGGAAGGTTGTGTACCGGCTGGACGGCAAAGACATTGGAAGTGTAGATATTGTGGCAGTAGAAAATGTATCGAAAGCCGGATTTTCGGACTATCTGCTGCAGGCTCTCGATGCACTTCTGTTTCAGAGAGAGAAAGCCGGGTAAACCGGAGAAAGTGTGCCTTCTGAAAGGAAAGTCCGAAAAACAGTTATTTCCAAATCAGGCTTGTGTATGCATCAGCCTATGGCTTATAATATAAGCCGTATAAAACTACAGGAGGATAAGAAAATGAATTATGCGGGCATGATTGATCATACATTGCTGAAGCCGGAGGCAACGAAAGAACAGGTAAAGAAATTATGTGAGGAGGCGAAGGAATACGGATTTCACTCCGTATGCGTAAACTCTTCCTTTGTATATTACTGTGCTTCTCTTTTGAAGGACTCTGACGTAAAAGTATGCACGGTAATCGGATTCCCTCTGGGGGCCATGTCCACTGCCGGAAAAGCGGCTGAAGCAAGAGCTGCAGTTGCCGACGGCGCACAGGAGCTGGATATGGTCATCCATGTGGGAATGATAAAAAGCGGCGACTGGGATTATGTCAGACAGGACATTGCTTCTGTTGTGGAAGCGGCTCAGGGACAGGCTCTGGTAAAAGTAATTCTGGAAACCTGCCTTCTGACCAATGAAGAGAAGGAAAAAGCATGCAGAATCTGTCTGGAAGCCGGAGCTGATTATGTAAAGACATCTACCGGATTTTCCACCGGAGGGGCAACTGCCGGGGACGTGGCCCTGATGCGGAAAACAGTAGGAGACAAAGCAGGTGTAAAAGCTTCCGGAGGTATCCGTACCCTTGCAGATGTAAAAGCCATGGTGCAGGCAGGCGCCAGCCGGATCGGAGCCAGCGCCGGAGTGTCTATTATGAAAGAACTGAACGCAGGACGGAAAAACGTATGATCTCGTGGAATGCGGCGGTCCTGATTGCCCTGGCAGTCCTGGCGGTTCTGATTATTGCGGAAATATGGCGGGAACTTCACAGCTTTAAGGTAACCAGATATACGGTTGAATCCGGCAGACTGCCGGAAAACGGAAAAGACCGACTCAGGATTGTTTTCCTTTCTGATCTGCACAACAGGGAATATGGAAAAGAAAATGAACGTCTGTATCAGGCGGTTCTGGCAGAACACCCGGATCTGATTCTGATCGGCGGCGATATGCTTGTGGGAAAGGATGGAGTATCTTACGAACCTGCTCTGCGGTTTGTCCGGAAACTTCCCGGAATCTGTCCGGTCTACTATGCAAACGGCAATCACGAACAGAGAATGAAAGAGGAACCGGAGGAATATTCCGGGGCATACAGCGGATACAGAGAAGCTCTTGAGAAGGCGGGAATTCATTTCCTGGAAAATGAGAGCAGGGTGATCACCGCGGGAAATTTATCTCTGGAGCTCTGCGCACTGGAACTCCCGCTGGATACTTACCGGAAACTCAGGAAAATCGCTGTCACTCCGGATGAAGTGGCAGAACTTACCGGAAGACCGGTCAGAAAACCGGTAGATGACTCAGGTCTGCCGTACTGTATTCTTCTGGCCCATAATCCGGCCTATATGAATGCATACAAAGCCTGGGGAGCGGATCTGATTTTATCCGGTCATCTCCACGGAGGAATTGTAAGGATTCCCGGACTGGGAGGCGTTATCTCGCCTCAGGCTTTCCTCTTTCCGAAATATTCCGGCGAGATGACAGCAGATGGCGGGCAGACGGTCATTGTAAGCCGGGGGCTGGGCACCCATACGATTCAGCTTCGGCTTTTCAATACACCTGAGCTTATTTCTATTTCTCTGAAACCGTGTCCGCATAAAACGGAACGGTAAGAACCGGACGTTGGAAATGAAGCCGGCCGGTCCGGCAGCTGCTTCGGCTCCCGCAGGGAAAAAAGCATTGTAAAACCGGCCGGATTCCCGTATAATATTTAGACGTATGAGACAACAACGGAAGGACAGCGGAGTTCCTGCTGCCGGCTTCACAGCTTATGGTGAATGGTGCATGCAGTCCGCTTCCCCGGTATGAAAACAGGAGAGGTTATGGGAATACCGGTTAAACTGGAGGCATTTGAAGGCCCGCTTGACCTTCTGCTTCATCTGATAGAGAAAAATAAAATAGATATATATGACATACCGATTGTAGAAATTACCAATCAATATATGGATTACATCCGGCAGATGCAGAGAGAAGATCTGAATGTAATGAGCGAATTCCTTGTTATGGCGGCCACCCTGCTTGATATCAAGTGCAGAATGCTCCTTCCGAAAGAAGTGACAGAGGACGGTGAAGAGGAGGATCCCCGTCAGGAGCTGGTGGAGCAGCTTCTCCAGTATAAGATGTACAAGTATATGGCGGAAGAACTGAAAGAACGGCAGACGGACTCGGATATGGTTCTTTACCGGGAACCGGACGTGCCGGAAGAAGTACAGGAATATGTAGAGCCGGTGGATCTGGACAAGCTTCTTGACGGGCTTACCTTATCCCGGTTAAATGAAGTTTTCCGGGATGTGATGAAACGGCAGAACGATAAGATCGACCCGGTGAGGAGCAAGTTCGGGAAGATTGAAAAAGAAGAAGTGTCTCTGTCGGAACGGCTGGATTACATACATGAGTATCTGAAGACACATAGGGTATTCAGCTTCCGTCAGATGCTGGAGAATCAGAAAAGCCGGATGCAGATCGTGGTTACTTTTCTGGCAATGCTGGAGATGATGAAGCTTGGAGAGATTCGGGTAAAACAGGAAGAAACATTCGGAGAGATTAGGATCGAAAGGACGGAAGACTGGAATGGAAATTGAGAAGCTCCAGGCAGCGGTTGAGGCAATCCTGTTCACAATGGGAGATTCCGTGGAACTGGGAAAGATCGCTGCAGCGATAGAACATGATGAGGAGACAACACGGAAAATAGTGCATAGTCTTATGGACCGCTGTGAGGAAGAGGACAGAGGCGTACGGATAATTGAACTGGAAAATTCCTTTCAGATGTGTACCAAAAAGGAGATGTACGAGTATCTGATCCGTATTGCAAAACAGCCGAAGAGATATGTACTTACAGATGTTCTTCTTGAGACGCTTTCCATTATTGCATACCGGCAGCCGGTAACCAGACTGGAAATTGAAAAAATCCGGGGAGTCAAGTCCGACCACGCCGTTAATAAACTGGTAGAATACGGCCTGGTAGAAGAGACCGGCAGACTGGATGCTCCCGGCAGACCTCTGCTCTTCGGAACTACAGAGGAATTCCTGCGCCGGTTTAATGTACATTCTCTGGATGAACTTCCCACGCTGAATCCGGATCAGATCGAGCATTTTAAGGAAGAAGCGGAAGAAGAAGCCCAGCTCACCCTTGATATCTGAATAGAAAACGGAATTTCGGTCCTCCTGTTCTGCCGGAACAGACCCGATCATAGACTTATTAGTAAACAAACAGGCATCAGGAGCGATCCGCATATGAGGAAAAAATGGAAAGCCGTTTTCTGTACAATTTTAGCCGCTGCTTTTTTGGCAGTATCTGTGAAACCCGTACTCTGCGCTCAGACAGAGACAAGCGAAATAAAACCTTCTGATTTATACGCCCAGTCGGCAGTCCTGATGGACGCGGATTCGGGGCGTATTTTATTTGCGAAAAGCGGACAAGAGGAAAGGCCGATGGCCAGCACAACAAAAATTATGACCTGTATTCTTACCCTGGAGAACGGAGATCTCTCTGATACTGTTACAGTCAGTAAAAATGCAGCCGGGCAGCCGCAGGTTAAACTGGGAATGAAAGAAGGGGAACACTATATCCTGAAAGATCTTCTGTACTCTCTGATGCTGGAGTCGCACAATGATTCGGCGGTGGCCATCGCCGAACATATCGGAGGCAGTGTAGAAGGTTTTGCCGGACTTATGAACCGAAAGGCAGAAGAGCTGGGCTGCCTTCATACATATTTTATCACACCGAACGGTCTGGATGCGCAGGATGAAAATGGAACACATCATACAACCGCAGAAGATCTGGCGCGGATTATGAAATACTGTATTATGGATTCAGAGGAAAGCAGTGAATTCCTTGAAATCACCCGAACCCCGGAGTATTCTTTTACAGACAGCGGAAAAGGCAGATCCTTTCAGTGTACCAATCACAATGCATTTCTGAATATGATGGAGGGCGCGCTTTCCGGGAAAACCGGTTTTACGGCAGATGCGGGCTACTGTTATGTAGGGGCTCTCCGAAAGGATGACCGTACCTTTATTGTCGCGCTTCTTGCCTGCGGATGGCCGAATGCAAAAGGGTACAAATGGGCTGATACAAGAAAACTTATGACGTATGGACTGGAAAATTATTTTTACCGGACTCCGGATACGAAACAGACGACGCGGCAGATTTCTGTGAAAAATGCGGTTTCAGATGGTTACCCGGGAGATACCGCCAAAACTCTGACCCTGCTGCCTGCCGGGCAGCTGCCTTCTGTTCTTATGAAAGAAGGGGAGGAGATTACAGAAGAGTGGGAGATTCCGGAGTCCGTAGAAGCACCTGTGAAAGAAGGCGAGACCCTGGGGAGCGTGCGCTACAGACTGGACGGCATCCTTCTGATGGAGTGCCCTGCGGCTGCAGAATGCGCTGTGGAAGAAAGGACATTTCTGGTATGTGTAAGGTGGCTGAAGGACCGTTTTTTCCTTGGAATATGAGCAAATGTTAAAATAAATCAATACAAATGATTAATTTTGTCACTGGTATATGACCTGAAGCTGTGATAGGATATGTGAAGATAAAATAAAGCAATAAAATTGATGAAATATAAGGAGATACGTAATTATGGAAAATTGGAAGAAGTATGAAAAGACTTATTTTATGCCGCCGGAGCCCTGCTATGACTGGGTGAAGAAAGATTCTATCGATAAACATCCCATCTGGTGCAGCGTGGATCTGAGAGACGGCAATCAGGCTCTGATCGAACCGATGAGTCTGGATGAAAAACTCGAATTTTTCCAGCTCCTTGTTGATGTGGGATTTAAAGTAATAGAGGTGGGATTCCCTGCCGCATCTGAGACAGAATATCAGTTTTTAAGAACATTAATTGAGCAGAATATGATTCCGGATGATGTGACAATTCAGGTGCTGACACAGGCCAGAGAACATATTATCAAAAGAACATTTGAAGCAGTGAAGGGAGCTCCCCACGCAATTATACATGTATACAATTCCACTTCTGTTGCACAGAGGGAACAGGTATTCAAAAAAGATAAAGAACAGATCAAAAAGATCGCCACAGATGGTGCGGCTCTTCTGAAAAAACTTGCCGAAGAAACATCCGGCAACTTTACCTTTGAGTACAGTCCGGAAAGTTTCCAGGGCACAGAAGTAGACTATGCTCTGGAAGTCTGCAACGCTGTTCTGGATATCTGGAAACCTACAGCAGACAATAAAGCGATTATTAACCTTCCGACCACGGTAGAAAATGCAATGCCCCATGTATTTGCAAGTCAGGTAGAGTATTTCAACAAACATCTGCTCCATCGGGAAAACGTGGTTCTTTCCCTTCATCCTCACAACGACAGAGGATCCGGTATCAGCGATGCTGAACTTGGTATTCTTGCCGGCGCGGACCGGATAGAGGGAACTCTGTTCGGAAACGGGGAACGGACCGGTAATGTAGATATTATTACTCTTGCTATGAATATGTTCTCTCAGGGTGTGGATCCGGGACTGGACTTCTCAAATATGAGCGATATCTGCGAGGTATACGAGCGGGTAACAAGAATGAAAGTTTCCCCCCGCCAGCCGTATGCAGGAGAACTGGTATTTACTGCGTTTTCCGGTTCACATCAGGATGCAATTGCAAAAGGAATGGCCTGGAGAGAAGAGCATAACTGCGAAAAATGGACCGTTCCTTATCTTCCTATTGATCCTCAGGACGTGGGCAGAAGATATGATTCCGATGTAATCCGGATCAACAGCCAGTCCGGAAAGGGCGGAGTCAACTACATTCTGAAGCAGAGTTTCGGCATCAGTCTGCCGGAGAAGATGAAAGAAGAGGTCGGATACCTTGTAAAAGATGTTTCCGATAAAGCGCATAAGGAGCTTTCACCGGACTGGGTATACCATATTTTCGAGGATAATTATATTAATGCCAAACCAGTGTTTACTGTGGATGAGTGCCATTTTAAGCAGGAAAACGGAATTGTTGCAGATGCTGTTATTCACCATAACGGAAACGACCGGAAGATAACCGGCGTCGGAAACGGGCGTCTGGATGCAGTAAGCAATGCCATCAAGCATTATTTCGATGTAAGTTATGAGCTGGCGGTTTACGAGGAACATTCACTGACAAAAGGCTCTTCTTCAAGAGCGGTTGCCTATGTGGGCGTAATCTGCAACAAGAAACGTTACTGGGGCGTAGGAATCGATGCCGACATTATCAAGGCATCCATACAGGCGCTGGTTGTTGCGGTAAACAAGATCAAGGAGATTGTAGAATCACAGGTAAATAAGGATGAGCGCCTCCTGGAAATTACAAACTATATTTATGCAAACTATAAAGATGTAACCCTGGATGATCTGGCTGAGAAGTTTTTCCTCTCCAAGCCGTATCTTTCCAAATACATTAAGGAAAAGTCCGGAATGACCTTTGGAGATATCCTGAAAAAAGTACGAATGAAAAAGGCCCGTGCAATGCTTAAGAGCAGCAGTGCTACAGTGGAAAGCATCGCCGAATCTGTCGGTTATCAGAATGTAGAACATTTTAACCGGATTTTTAAGAAGATGTATAACATAACTCCGGTGCAGTACCGCAACCGGAAATAAGCGGAAGAATCCATTGCATCCAGCGGTATTTCTCTGAATACAGATGATTCTGAAAAGCAAAAATCTGTCGGAATCCTATTGCATATGCAGATAGTGAAGCTGAGATACAGCCTCTGTTTATCTATCTGCAATGCCAGCAGGACTCCGGCAGATTTTTTTCGCTTTATATGGAATTTGTGTGTAAAAAATATCTTTTTAGCATATAGTTATCTGACGTTTTAAATTGCAATCCCGATACTGCTGGTTTATACTTATGGTAAGTGTTTTTATTTCTGACGGAAATCTTTCGGAATTTCCGGTCAGATAAATTTATGAATATGGAGGGCTGGAATATGAGCTACAACACAACAGAAAACCCGGCAGGCAGGCGGATTGCGGCCCTGCTGGACGCGGGCAGTTTTGCTGAGATCGGCGGAGAGATCACCGCGAGAAACACCGATTTCAACCTGCAGGAAAAGAAGACTCCGTCGGACGGTGTTGTCACCGGATACGGACTGATCGACGGAAACCTTGTCTATGTATACAGCCAGGATCCGAATGTGCTGAATGGTTCCATGGGCGAGATGCATGCAAGGAAGATCACAAATATCTATGACATGGCTATGAAAATGGGAGCTCCGGTTATCGGGCTGATTGACTGCGCAGGCTTTCGGCTGCAGGAGTCCACAGACGCTCTTGATGCTTTCGGAAATCTGTACCGCAAGCAGACCGAGGCGTCCGGTGTTGTTCCCCAGATAACTGCCATTTTCGGCATGTGCGGAGGCGGGCTGGCGGTGGTGCCTGGACTGGCCGATTTTACCTTCATGGAGAAAAATGAGGGCCGGCTTTTTATTAATTCGCCCAATACACTGGCCGGCAATTCGGTATCCGAACTGGATACGGCTGATGCGGTTTATCAGAGCACTGTTTCCGGACTGGTTGACGGTATCGGCACGGAGGGCGAGATACTCGAACAGATCCGCTCTCTGGTGTGCATGATCCCGTCTAACTATGAAGACGGGGTTTTCGCAGAGCCATGCACAGATGATCTGAACCGGAACTGCCCGGAGATTGAAAACGGAGCCGAAGACGGAGGCCTGGTACTTTCACAGATTGCAGACGGGCAGAAATTTTTTGAGCTGAAAAAGAATTATGCGAAAGAGATGGCTGTCGGATTTCTCCGCCTTAACGGAACAACTGTAGGTGCCGTTGCAAACCGTTCCACCTTATACGGGGCAGACGGCGGAAAAACAGAGTCCTTTGAACCGGTGCTCACGGTTAACGGATGCAGGAAAGCGGCTGATTTTATAAAATTCTGCGATGCATTCTCTATTCCTGTTCTTTCCATAACACGGGCAGAAGGCTTTGCAGCCGATGTGGAATCAGAAAAAAATATGGCCAGAGCCGCAGCCGGACTGACGTATGCGTTTGCAGGAGCTACTGTGCCGAAGGTAAACCTGATTACAGGAAAAGCTTATGGAAGCGCCTGCCTTGCGATGAACAGCAGATCCATCGGAGCTGATCTGGTATATGCCTGGCCTTCAGCTGAGATCGGAATGATGGATGCGGGAATGGCGGCAAAAATCATGTATCCGGATGCGGATATGTCCATTGTCAGGGAAAAGGAAACAGAGTACAGGAACCTTCAGTCAAGTCCGGTTTCCGCGGCGGGAAGAGGCTTTATAGACGCCATTATCCAGCCTTCTGATACAAGAAAATATATAATCGGCGCATTCGAAATGCTCTTTACAAAGAGAGTGCGGCGTCCGGATAAAAAACACGGAACAGTTTAGCGAGGTGAAGCAAAGTGAAGAAAAAAATTAGTCTGGCCGGACTGATCCTCATTCTGATCCTTATGTTTACAGGATGCGGCAAGTCCGATACGTCAGAATATGATGAGGAGACCCTGCAGTACTATTCCCAGTATTTTGTCAGCTTTTTCAACTCTCAGACAAAGGAACAGATCGAAAGTTACAAAAGCTCTTCCGATACATTACTGGATATGTACCTGGTTCAGAATGGGATTCCCATCGAAGGCGACAATTTTATAACCATGCTGGATGCCTGGCAGGCGGGACTGGATGAATGCGGAGCCTTGGTCCAGTGCGGCGAATTTAAAATGACAGCAGATCAGGACGGCGCAACTCTTACGGCGGATGCAGAGTTTGAAGACCGGGACGGTACAGTTGTGTTTGAATATGATAAAAATATGTATCTGGAAAGTGTTACGGTCAGCGGTCACTACTCTACCGGAGAGATTCTGGAAAAAGCAGTGCTCAACACAATACTCGGAATGGGAACGGTATTTGCAGTGCTGATTTTCCTCTGTTTTGTAATCTGGCTGTTTAAATTCATTCCGGATCTTGAGAAAAAGTTCCGAAGAGAGAAAAAGGCCCATCCGGTTGAGCAGACCCGGAGTGCAGCACAGAATCCGGTGCAGCCGTCTCCGTTTGCTTCGGATACAGCCTCCGGAAATGAAGAGAACGATCTGGAGCTGGCAGCGGTGATTGCTGCGGCTGTCGCGGCAGCTGAGGGGATATCTGCGGATGATTTTGTCGTCCGGTCAATTAAACGGAGAAAAACAAATAAATGGAAATAATCAGGAGGATATAACTATGAAAAGCTATACCATTACAGTAAATGGCAATGTATATGACGTTACAGTAGAAGAAAAGACACCAGGTTTTGCTCCGGCACAATCTCCGGCTCCGGCACCCGTACCGGCTCCGGCAGCACCGGCACCTGCACAGGCGGCATCGGACGCTTCTTCCGGAAGTCCTTCCGGTGCGGGCAGAATTACCGTTAAGGCAGGCGCTGCGGGAAAAGTATTCAAAATCGAAGCTGCCGTAGGACAGAGTGTGCAGCCCGGCGACCCGGTTGTAATTATAGAAGCGATGAAAATGGAGATTCCGGTTGTTGCCCCGGAGGCAGGAACCGTTGCCAGCATTGATGTGGCGGTAGGAGATGCCATCGAGGCAGGAGCTGTACTTGCTACATTAAACTAGCTATGAACCAGGAGGTTTGACAAATGGAATATATTACAAGTACATTGGGGAACCTGATAGATCAGACCGCCTTTATGAATCTTACCTGGGGCAATCTGATTATGATCGGCGTGGCCTGCCTGTTCCTCTATCTGGCTATCCGGCACGGCTTTGAGCCGCTGCTGCTTGTTCCGATTGCCTTTGGAATGCTTCTTGTCAATATTTATCCGGACATTATGATCAGTCCGGAAGATGCATCCAACGGGACAGGCGGACTTCTTTATTATTTTTATAAGCTGGACGAATGGTCGGTCTTTCCCTCTCTGATTTTCCTCGGAGTAGGCGCTATGACAGACTTCGGACCGCTGATTGCCAATCCGAAAAGTTTCCTTCTGGGAGCGGCAGCTCAGTTCGGTATTTTTGCCGCATATCTGGGCGCTATGGCTATGGGATTTTCAGATAAAGCCGCAGCGGCAATATCAATTATCGGCGGGGCTGACGGACCGACTTCCATCTTCCTGGCCGGTAAACTGCAGCAGACGTCTATTCTCGGCCCCATTGCGGTAGCGGCATATTCGTATATGTCCCTGGTACCGATTATCCAGCCGCCGATTATGAAACTGCTTACCACAAAAAAGGAAAGAGCCATTAAAATGGAACAGCTTCGTCCGGTATCCAAACTGGAGCGGATTCTCTTCCCCATTATCATTACGGTAGTTGTCTGCCTTATTCTTCCCACTACAGCGCCTCTGGTAGGCATGCTTATGCTTGGCAATCTTTTTAAAGAATGCGGTGTGGTAAGACAGCTGACGGAAACGGCCGGAAATGCGCTGATGTATATTGTCGTTATCCTGCTCGGTACTTCCGTAGGAGCTACTACCAGCGCAGAAGCCTTTCTGAATCTGGATACACTGAAAATCGTGGCTCTCGGACTGATCGCCTTTGCCTTCGGAACTGCTGCAGGTGTGCTCTTCGGAAAACTGCTCTGCTGGGCAACGAAAGGAAAAGTAAATCCTCTGATCGGATCCGCCGGAGTGTCGGCAGTTCCCATGGCTGCCCGTGTTTCCCAGAAGGTGGGGGCGGAAGCAGATCCTACTAATTTCCTTCTCATGCACGCCATGGGCCCGAACGTGGCCGGTGTAATCGGAACAGCAGTTGTAGCAGGAACATTTATGGCAATCTTTGGTGTTAAGTAAAATATGGAGGACAAAGTAATGGCAGAAACAGCAAAAAAACCGGTAAAAATAACAGAAACCATTCTGCGTGACGCACATCAGTCCCTGATTGCCACCAGAATGACAACAGAGCAGATGCTGCCCATCGTAGACAAGATGGATCAGGTGGGATACCATGCAGTAGAATGCTGGGGCGGAGCTACGTTTGACGCGTCTTTGCGTTTCCTGAAAGAAGATCCCTGGGACAGGCTGAGAAAATTCCGGGATGGCTTTAAACATACTAAACTGCAAATGCTTTTCCGCGGACAGAATATTCTTGGATACCGCCCCTATGCGGACGACGTGGTAGAATATTTTGTACAGAAATCCGCGGCCAATGGAATCGACATTATCCGTATTTTTGACTGCCTCAATGATATGAGAAATCTTCAGACGGCAGTAACAGCCGCAAATAAAGAAAAAGCCCACGCCCAGGTAGCCATGTCCTATACTCTGGGAGATGC
Source organism: uncultured Ruminococcus sp. (assembly GCA_900553885.1). Taxonomy (GTDB): domain Bacteria; phylum Bacillota; class Clostridia; order Lachnospirales; family Lachnospiraceae; genus Mediterraneibacter. The sequence continues at coordinate 6,760 of USFD01000043.1, read as the reverse complement.
TTACACGCTTGAGTACTGGGTGGATCTTGCAAAACGGATTGAAGATATGGGCGCAGATTCCATCTGCGTCAAAGATATGGCGGGGCTTCTGTGTCCCTATCAGGCAACGGAACTTGTGACAGCGCTGAAAGAGGCGGTGGATATTCCTATTGAGATGCATACCCATTATACGTCAGGCGTAGGATCCATGACTTACCTCAAAGCAGTTGAAGCCGGCGCGGATATCATAGACACAGCGATTTCTCCCTTTGCCCTGGGTACCTCCCAGCCGGCAACAGAAGTTATGGTTGAGACGTTTAAAGGCACCCCTTATGATACCGGGCTGGATCAGAAACTTCTTGCGGAAATCGCAGATTATTTCCGCCCGATCCGGGACGACGCTCTGGAAAGCGGTCTGCTTAATCCGAAGAATCTGGGCGTTAACATTAAGACGCTTCTGTATCAGGTTCCCGGAGGAATGCTTTCAAACCTGACTTCTCAGCTGAAGGAACAGGGGGCGGAAGATAAATTCTACGAAGTGCTTGAAGAGGTGCCGCGGGTAAGAAAGGATCTGGGCGAGCCGCCGCTTGTCACACCGTCTTCCCAGATTGTCGGAACCCAGGCGGTGTTTAACGTACTGATGGGTGAGCGGTATAAGATAGCCACCAAAGAAACCAAAGATATTTTATCCGGAAAATACGGCGCTACGGTAAAGCCCTTCAATAAAGAAGTGCAAAAGAAGATTCTGGGTGAAAACGCCGAGATTATAACATGCCGCCCTGCAGATCTGATTCCCAACGAACTGGATACCCTCCGGAAAGAATGTGAACGCTGGATCCAGCAGGATGAAGATGTACTCACCTATGCGCTTTTCCCGCAGGTGGCAGTCGAGTTCTTTAAATACAGGGAAGCACAGCAGACAAAAGTAGATGCAGCTGTTGCTGATACAGAAAACGGGGCGTATCCTGTATAAACTACAAGCCGGATTTGTGTGATTAAGAAGGGACGCCGGGAGAGACTGGTATGGTGCCGGAGGACACACTTTCGTTCGGACCGCAGACGCAGCGGTACATAAGAGCGCAAAAAAACGCGCTCTAAGAACCGGCGCTGCTTTACGGCCCTCCGTCACCACACCAGTTTCTCCCGGCTGACTTCTCACCCACACAATTCCGGACTCAGGCAGGGCGAAGCCGAACTTCTGCTCTGAAAAGCGGAATAACCAGGAGTTTTTCACAGATAGGATACACAGGAGATGCCGGATATGGAATTCCGGAGCAGAGCCAGAATTCCATATCCGGCATCTCTGTTCTATTCAGAATTTCTGAATATGTTCCGGTATTTCTTAATCTGAGCTCGTTTCGACGAATCCGGATTTATTTTCAAGAAAAATTTTGCAACCTTCTTTGTTTGGTGGTATTATGGATGTGATTTTCGCAGACAGGAGGATTTCTTATGGATATTTCATGCAGAATAGAGTGCCTGCGCCGGGAGATGGCCCAGGAAAATATTGATATTTATATTGTCCCTTCCGCGGATTATCATAGCAGCGAATACGTGGGAGAGTATTTTAAAACCCGTGAATATCTTACAGGATTTACCGGATCTGCCGGAACGGCAGTATTCACTTCGGAGAAAGCTGGATTGTGGACGGACGGAAGATATTTTATTCAGGCAGAAGAACAGCTGGACGGTACAGGAATTCAGTTGTTCCGTATGGGCGAACCGGATGTGGATACCGTAGAATCATTTCTGGAAAAAGAACTGCCGGAAGGCGGCGTGATTGGTTTTGACGGCCGTGTAGTAGAACTTAAGACAGGAGAAAGATATAGAAAAATCGCGGAAGAAAAAGGCGGACACATTCAGGTATCCTTTGACCTTGCAGACCGGTTCTGGAAAGACCGCCCTTCGCTTCCGGCTGAAAAAATCTGGCTGCTGGATGAGTCATATGCCGGTGAAAGTGTATCCGCAAAACTGGCCCGTGTCCGGGAAAAGATGCGTATTTTTGGCGCGGATGTTCATCTGCTGTCCAGTCTGGATGATATCTGCTGGCTTTTCAATATCCGGGGAAACGATATAGCATATTGCCCGGTCGTTCTTGCATTTGCCATAATCGAAAAAGACAGAGGCAGGATCTTTACAGATGAAAAGAAAATACCGGCTAAGGTTCGCGATATGCTGCGGGCAAATAACATCACTGTCTGCCCTTATGCGTCCGTGTATACCGCTGCAGAAGACCTGTCCGGGCGCAAAGTTCTTCTGGATCCGGAGCGGACGAATTACAGATTATATTACAGCATTCCGGCTGATGCAGAAATTATCCGGAAAGAAAATCCGACAATTCTGATGAAATGTATAAAGAATGAAACAGAAATAGAAAATATCAGAAGAGCGCATCTTAAAGACGGGATTGCTCATACCAGATTCCTGTACTGGCTGAAGAAAAACATCGGGAAGATCCCGGTTACGGAAATTTCCGCCGCTCGGAAACTGGAAGAATTCCGTGCTTGTCAGGAAGGGTTTCAGGGACCGAGCTTTTCCCCGATCAGTGCGGCAGGAGAGCACGGAGCAATTGTTCATTACAGCGCAACGGAAGAGTCGGACAAAGAGTTAAAAGAAGGTACGCTTTATCTGAGCGACACAGGCGGACATTATCTGGAAGGCTCTACCGATATTACGAGAACGGTAGCGCTTGGCAGTGTCCCTGAAGAGCAGAAAAAACATTTTACAATCGTAGCCCGGGCAATGCTTCGCCTTGCAGACGCGTTTTTCCTTTATGGATCCAGCGGAGTTACACTGGATGCTCTTGCAAGAGAAGTATTCTGGAAGGAACGGCTGAATTTTAATCATGGAACCGGGCATGGGGTAGGATACCTTCTGAATATCCACGAACCACCGATCAATTTCCGCTGGCGGGAAGGGAGACATCCCGCCCGGGTTTTTGAAGAAAATATGATAATTACAGACGAACCGGGGATTTATATAGAAGGTTCACATGGAATCCGTCTGGAGAACGAACTGCTCGTGCGGAAAGATGTGAAGAATGAATACGGACAGTTTATGCATTTTGAAATTCTGACTTTTGTTCCGATTGATCTGGATGCCCTGCTTCCGGAAGAGATGTCGGAAGAGGAAAAACTTCTGTTAAATAACTATCATCAAAATGTATATGAAAAAATTTCTCCCTATCTGAATGAGGAAGAAAAAACCTGGCTGCGAAGCGCAACCAGGCCAATATAGAAAACGGCAGGAAAGTAACAATGGAAACAACGGAAAATACAACAAATGAACTGATTATTCGAATTGAAGAAAAATATGCAAAAATGAGCAAAGGACAGCGCCGGCTGGCGGATTATATCTGCCAGAATTATGATAAGGCAGTATTTCTTACAGCTGCAAAGCTGGGCGAAATTGTAGGAGTAAGTGAATCTACCGTAGTCCGTTTCGCAACGCAGCTGGGATACAAAGGATATCCCGGTTTCCAGAAAGCGCTGGAAGAACTTGTCCGCACAAAGCTGAATTCTATTCAGAGAATGGAAGTAACTTACGGAAGAATCACCCAAAGCGAAATCCTCCAGACAGTACTGCAGTCTGATATAGAAAAAATAAAACTGACGCTGAACAGTATAGACCACAAAGCATTTGATCTGGCTATTGACACAATCCTGGGGGCGGACAAAATCTATGTTATAGGGATCCGAAGCTGCGCGCCTCTGGCTTCGTTTCTGAGTTTTTATCTCAATCTGGTCTGTGAAAATGTAACTGCGGTTACAACCAATAGTTCCAGCGAAATTTTTGAACAGCTCATCCGGATCGGAAGCAGGGATGTGATTATCGGAATCAGTTTTCCGAGGTATTCCATGCGTACCCTGAAAGCTCTTGAATTTGCCAGCAACCGGAAGGCTAAAGTAATTACGCTGACTGACAGCGTGCATTCTCCAATGAATTTATATTCTTCCTGTAATCTCATTGCACGCTCGGATATGGCTTCTATTGTAGATTCTCTTGTCGCTCCTCTTAGTGTGATAAATGCCCTGATCGTTGCTCTGTGCATGAAAAAACAGACGGAGGTTATTACCACATTGGAAACGCTGGAAAAGATATGGGATGAATATCAGGTGTACAGCGGAGATGAACTGAATCCTCTGAATCAGTCTCTGTCCGTTGCTGAAGATGAAATATCCCGGGAAAAGAAAGGAAACAACAATGAGTAAAATAGCTGTTGCAGGCGGGGGAGCCGCCGGAATGATGGCGGCAGTCTTTGCGGCGCGAAACGGAAATGAAGTATATCTTTATGAAAAAAATGAAAAACTCGGAAAAAAATTATTTATTACAGGAAAAGGGCGCTGCAATCTGACAAACGCGGCAGATATCGAAGAACTTTTTGCAGCGGTTGTCAGTAATCCCAAATTTCTCTACAGCAGTTTTTACAGTTTTACAAATGATCAGACAATTGCTTTCTTTGAAGAACTGGGAGTGAAAACAAAAGTGGAACGAGGCGGAAGAGTTTTTCCTGCATCGGATCATTCCTCTGATATAATCCGCGGCCTGGAAAAGGAACTGAACCGTCTTGGAGTCCACGTGGAGCTGAACACGGAAGTTAAGCAGCTCAGGACAGAGAACGGAAGAGTGAAAGGGCTGCTTCTGGCATCCGGAAGAGAAATAGAAGCAGATGCCGTAATTGTAGCTGCCGGCGGACTGTCATATCCCTCAACCGGTTCTACAGGAGACGGGTATCGACTGGCGGAATCCTGCGGCCACAGGATAACACCGCTGTCTCCCGCGCTTGTGCCGATGGAAGTAAAAGAGTGGTATGCGAAAGAGCTGATGGGGCTGTCTCTGCGCAATATTGAAATAACAATAACAGACGGGACAAAAAAACTCTTCCAGGATTTCGGGGAAATGCTGTTTACCCATTACGGAGTAAGCGGTCCTGTTATTTTAAGCGCCAGCAGTATTGTCGGAAGCCGGTTAAAGGAGAAGGAACTTGTCCTTCATATTGATCTTAAGCCGGCCCTTACAAGGGAACAGCTGGACAAACGAATTCTGAGGGAATTTGAGGCAAATCATAACCGCCAGTTTAAAAATGCTTCAGCCGGATTATTCCCGGCGAAATTACGGCCTGTTATGGTGGAGCTTTCCGGCATTTCCGAAGATAAAAAAGTCAATGAAATTACCCGGGAAGAACGGAAAAAATTTGCAGATCTGATTAAAAATTTCACCATGACACTTACCGGCCTGCGCAGTTATAACGAAGCTATTATCACGCAGGGCGGCGTGTCCGTAAAAGAAATTGACCCGGGAACTATGGAATCCAGACTGATAAAAGGACTTTTCTTTGCGGGAGAAGTGATGGATCTGGATGCGGTAACCGGAGGCTTCAACCTGCAGATTGCCTGGTCGACCGGTTTCCTCGCCGGAACCCATGCGGGCCGGATATGATTATCCCCGGGCACCTTACAGTAAGAATGGATATATAAAAACCTTGTCTGAAAATAAAGAACAGGTTATACTTTATACAGTGAGAAAAACTGAGGAGGAAAACAATGGGGTATAATGTAGCAATCGACGGCCCGGCAGGAGCCGGAAAAAGTACTATCGCAAAACTGGTGGCAAAGGAAAAGGGGTATATTTATGTTGACACCGGCGCAATGTACCGGGGCCTTGCAATTCATTTTCTGAAAAAGGGCATCCGCCCGGAGGAGAAAAAAGCGGTTGCGGATGCGTGCAGAGATGCGGAAGTTACCATCGGATATGAAAACGGGGCGCAGCAGATTTATTTAAACGGAGAAAACATAACGCCTGTACTGCGCACAGAAGAAGTGGGAAATATGGCATCAAAGACATCCGCTATTCCGGAAGTAAGGGAAAAGCTGCTGGAGCTTCAGCGCTCCCTGGCGAGAGAAAAGGATGTGATTATGGACGGACGGGATATAGGCACAAATATTCTTCCTGACGCAGATGTTAAGATCTATCTTACTGCCAGCGTGGCAACCCGTGCAAAGCGCAGATATGATGAACTGAAAGCAAAAGGCGTGCCCTGCGATCTGGAATCCATTTCCCGGGATATCGAGGAAAGGGACAACAGGGATATGACAAGGGAAATCGCACCTTTAAAACAGGCCGAGGACGCGATACTGGTTGACAGTTCTGATATGACGATCCCTGAAGTCGTTGAAAAAATATGCAGCTACTGCAGATAGCGGCTGCTGCGGAGATAACAGGAGAAAAACAATGCGGGTAATTAAGGCAAAGACCGCCGGATTTTGTTTTGGCGTAAAGCGTGCTGTCGATACTGTCTATGAGCAGGTCCGGCAGGAGAGCGGGGAACAGATATACACTTACGGCCCGATTATCCATAATGGAGAAGTGGTACGGGATCTGGAGGAAAAAGGCGTAATTGTACTGCATTCCAGAGAGGAGCTGGAAGCGCTTGAGAATGGTACGGTAATTATTCGTTCTCATGGAGTTACAAAAGAAATATATGACCTTCTGAAGGAAAAAAAATTAAAGATTATTGATGCGACCTGTCCCTTTGTGAAAAAAATACATAATATCGTACAGGAGCACAGCGCACAGGGCGACCGGATTGTGATTATCGGGAATCCCGGACACCCCGAGGTCCAGGGAATTTCCAGCCGGGCGGGAAAAAATGCTGCTGTAATCCAGAGCACAGAGGAGGCGGAAAAATTTTCCCCGGGAGAAAATGAAAAAATCTGTATCGTTTCCCAGACGACATTTAATTACAATAAATTTAAAGATTTAGTTGAAATTATTTCTGAAA
>USFD01000042.1 GCA_900553885.1 uncultured Ruminococcus sp. | reverse complement strand
GGCTGTACTTCTTCCGGCATCGGCGCTACCGGCTCCGGCTGCGGCGCCGGCTGTATCTCTTCCGGCATTGGCGGTACCGGCTCCGGCTGCGGCGCCGGCTGTACTTCTTCCGGCATTTGCGGCACCGGTTCCGGCTGCGGCGCCGGCTGTACTTCTTCCGGCATTGGCGCTGCCGGTTCCGGCTGCGGCGCCGGCTGTACTTCTTCCGGCATCGGCGCTGCCGGCTCCGGCTGCGGCGCCCGGGCTGCTTCCTGCTCCAGTTTATTTTTCAGGCCGGTAATCCGGTCAAACATCGGCAGAAGCTGCGGAAGGGGATCTTCAAACCCGCCTTCATAATACGCTTTTCCAAGCTCCGTATAAGCCTGTTCCAGAAGTCCGGCGATTTCCTCTTTACTTTCAAAATTTACAAGAACTGTTGCATCCTGATCTCTCATGATCTGCTCCTCCTTACTATGATTTTTCCATATAATGCTTATGATCCGGTCTGCCCGCCTGCTGCGGATTTACTTTTGCAGCATTTTGCGGCATTACACCAGTGTAAACAGATTTTCTTTATCAGCAATATATATTTTTGTTCCTCCCGGCAGGTAGTACTGCCTTCCTTTTCCCAGCGGCTGACCGCTTTCCAGGAACACCGTTCCCTTTTCAAAAGGCTCCGCACAATACTCATCATATTCCTTAATGTAATAAATTCCCGCTGCCGCTCCGGCTTCTTCATAAGGACTGAGTACCGCACTGCCGTCCTTTATGTAAAAGAATACTTCTTTTTTATCGCTGAGCCGATACACTTTGCCTTTATACAGTCCGCTTTCGCCTGCAACAGCTCCGGAAAATTCCTTTTCCCCGGCAGAATCTGCCGCGGTCTCTTCCCGGATGTCAGGAACCGGATATGCAGCTTCATTCTGACGTCCGGAATATCCTGCCTGATCTCTGTTCTGCCGCGGTGCCGGCGACGGCTGGCGGCGTACCGTTTCCCGCTGCTGCTGATTCTGTGCAGACTGACGGCGCGCCCGTTCCGCCTCGGCTCTTCGGATCTGCTCCAGATACAGATCTCCCCCGTCTGCTTTCCCGGGAGTTCTCCACAGAATAAGACCGATTATGGAAAGGATCAGAACCAGCGCATAGACTGCAAGCCATGCAAACAGCTCCAGATAGCTGAGTTGGATCAGATTATCTCCTATAAACATGGCAAACAACCGCTCCATTTCGCCGAATTTTTCTTCCAGGACATAGAACAGAGCCAGAAATGCTCCCGCATTTATAAGACTCACAAGGATTCCCATTACATAAGCCGCCCTATTGCGCAGAACGGCAATCAGAATCGCCTCAATAAGTACAAATCCTGCTGCCCCGGCAATCAGCCATGCATAGGACTCAATATGCGACTGAATAAATGCATACAGTTCGCCCATTATGCTGTTTCTGTCGTAGTAGCCCATTCCGATCTTAAATACATCAGCAAAGGACACCGATTTAACCGCCGTCTCCAGCACCGGAAGAAACCATATTCCAAGTGATCCTGCTGTCAGCAGTGCTATAATAAATTTCAACCCTTTTTTCACCGTTTTTACCCTCCTTATTCTGTCTCAATCGTCTGTAAGAGTTTTTTTCTCTGTTTCGGAAATACCGCCGCTGTTGCGATCAGACCGGCCAGACATCCGATGATTCCTGCGGCGCCAATGGCTGTCATTATTATTCCTGGTGTTATCCCGCTCATTCAAGCCATCCTCCTTCCCGGACCTGTCTGTATACATCTTCGAGAAGCTGCATCTGAGCGTCCGTGTTATTATCTTTCATCTGTTCTTTGTACAGATCTTCTGCTTTTTCATAATATTCGGCAAACTGTGTATAATCCCTCCGGGGATTCTCTTTCTGTTCCTGAAGATCAATTTCCTGAAAGGCATACCGCATATAGATCCGGTAATCTTCACCGTAATCCTGCAGCATCCGGTCTGCAGTCTTCCGTGCCTGTTCTATGTCGCCCTGTTTCTCATACTGGACCGCCAGAGTATCAAGGGTATCAAAGGTTCCCCATCCCTGGTCCGTTATCTGCGTCAGTACTTCTATGGCCTCGTCCCTGTATTCCTTTTTCCCGGATGTATCCGCCAGCTCTATGTCCGCCGCGGCAAGCCGCTGAAGGATCTGAAGCTGGTCTTCCACAGGAAGTTCCTCTCTGGCTTTTAAAAGAATCTCCCGCCGGGAGGCATCACTTCCTTTTTCTTCATAGATGTTGCTTATCATCAGGTAAGCCCTTGCCTTCATCTCACTATCATCTGTCAGACTGATACACTGGCTGAACTCCTGAATTGCGGCATCCAGCCTTCCCAGCGCCTTTTCGATTTCTCCCTTTGCATAGTAAATGGAATCGTCTTCCGCCCCGTAATCAATGGCCTGCTGAAGTACCTTCTGAGCCTGTTTTTCTTCACCGGCATAAGCCAGGGCAATGGCATAGTCTCTGTAATACTCTGTATGTTCTGTTCCTATGCGGAAAACATCCTCGTATGCCTGTGCGGCATCCTCATACTTTCCAAGCCGGAAATAGCTGTCTGCTCTGAGATAGTACACATCCGCCATTCTCATCTGCATCAGGTTAAGCTTCTTATTCCCGCAGATATCATAATCAATAAACGAAATGCATTCCTCGTATTTTTCCTGATCATATAAGGCATATGCATTCTGATAATAACTTTCCAGCGCAGAAGGAAGCAGTTCTGATGCCTGATCAAATATCTGTTCCTGCTCTTCATAACTGCCGGCCTGAATCAGGCTGATCTGCTTCTCTACCAGATCATTGTACGCATCTGTTCTTTCCTGCCTTATCCTGGATATTCCGTAACCGCCCAGCAGGATAAACCCTGCGAGGAACACGGTCAGTGCTCCCCGGATCACTCTCTGCCTGCGGATAAGTCGCAGATACCTTCTGTCCCTTTTCGGAATATTTTCCAGCGCACGGAACATCTCGTAGGCCGACTGGTACCGGCGGGCCGGGTCAATCTGCAGCGCCTTCTCAATCACCCAGGCAAACGCTTCCCCGGTAAAGCCGGAAAGGTACTGTACATCAATCTTATCCCGGTAATCTCCGATCTTTCCGCCTGTTGCCAGATGATACAGGGTGGCACCCACGCTGTAGATATCCGTTCTCTCATCAATCTGAATCCCGCCCGGGCCGTTCTGCCCTGTCTCCCGGCTCAGAGCCATAATATACTGTTCCGGAGACGTATAGCCGTTTGTGTATCCAAGAACCGCCGCATCTCCGAGATAAAAAGAAATATTGAAATCAATCAGACAAATATCACCCCCGGGAGTAAGCATAAGATTCGCCGGCTTAATATCGCAGTGAATTACCGGAGGCTTCTGGCTGTGCAGATAATTCAGCGCACTGCACATCTGCATGCCCCAGCGGATCAGTTCCCCCGGCTGAAACCGGTGTCCTTCCCTGAGAAGCTGTGCAAAAGATTTCCCGGGCACATAACTCATAACCGTATACACATCTCCGCCGCTCTCAAAAAAATCCAGTACCTGAGGCAGATACGAATGATGGAGCTTCTTCAGAATATCCACTTCTCTGCGGCTGCCGGAAAGGCTGACTGCACTTCTTTTATGCTGCTTGATCACAACTTTCTGGCGGAGCCGTCTGTGATATGCCTTATATACAATACCGCCGGCTCCCTCTCCAAGTTTCTCCAGTATCTCATATGTCTCAGATAAATTTTTTCCTACATCCATCCTCTTTTCCCATTCTGACTAAAAATTCAAACTCTTCATCCAGAGACAGGGTAAATCTCATGCCATCTGTAAGCTTTACCGGCTCCGTAATCTGTCTTCCGTCCACGAAAACGTGGTTAGACGAACCCAGATCCTCCAGCCAGTAACCGTCCGGACGAATCCTGATTTCTACATGTTTTCTGCTGACGGTAGGATTTGATTTCACTACAAAATCCGCCTCCACAGATTTTCCGATCACAAATCCGTCTTTGTCAACCTCTGCCTCTTCTCCGGTGGAAACTCTCCGGATATATGCCCGGGGATTCATCTCCGGAGAAAGAAGAACGGTAGGCGCGTCTCCATCATATATTTCCTCCTGCTCTTCCGGTCTTTTCTCTCTGATCGGCTTAACCGGTTTTCTGACAACAATTCCGTCCTGCAATCCGCTCTGCTTTCTCCCGGGGATCTGTACGTTTGCTTTGTCTTCCCATCCTTCGAAATAGTCTTTCATCATCATTTCCCTCCGCTTTATAAACCACAAAAGGACAGACTTCCGCCTGTCCTTCTTTTTTTATTTCTCTTTGAATTTAAAAATTCTTTCCTTCTTTTTCGGCGGTTTTTTCCCCTCGATTGTCCCCGGCATAGGCTCGTATTTCTTTGCGCTTTTAAGCATTGGAATTCCCTTATGATGCTTCCGCAGATACAAAAGCGCAGCCCCTGCAAATATTACAATGCAGCCGGCCAGAATCTGCGATACGGGAAGCCCGATCCCCGGCAGAAGAAGCTGATCTGTCCGGAGTCCTTCGATCCAGACTCTTCCCAGCGCATATCCGAAAATGTACAGAAGGAACAGTTCTCCTTCATATTTTTTGTGTTTTCTGTACAGGAACAGCAGAATAAGCAGGATACAGCACCAGACAGATTCATAGAGGAAAGTAGGATGAACCTGAATATAACTGATCCCGTCAATCCGTTCTATATTCTCCCGCATCAGATCTGTCACATCTCCCGGACGCACGGCATCCAGCGGCAGCCTCATTGCAAACAGACTGTCTGTATACTCTCCGAATGCCTCCCGGTTAAAGAAATTCCCCCAGCGTCCAAGCATCTGTCCGTTAAGAAGCGCAAGAGCTATGGTATCAAGGATCTGAAAAGGGGAGAGATGTTTAATCCGCGCCAGAACAAAGGTCGCGATTACCGCCGCAATTACTCCGCCGTAAATTGCAAGGCCGCCTTCCCTGAGATTGAAAATATCCAGCAGATTGTCTTTGTACAGATCCCAGGAAAAAATCACGAAATAAAGTCTGGCTCCCACGATTCCGGCGATCACACCGATAATTCCCATATCCAGATAATCATCCGGATTCTGGCGGGTCCGCTTTGCCTCAGATGTAGCGATCAGAAAACCGATCAGAATCGCCGCTCCGATAATAATGCCGTAATAGGCTACCTGAAAGCCGAATATGCTGACCGTTTTTCCCACATGTTCCAGTTTGATTCCAAGATGAGGAAAGCTGATATCATAATGCATGTCTTTTTTGCTCCCTTCTTCAGTCTATGGATAAAATTCTGATACTGTCTGCCGTATCTCCCGGCTTTTTATACATTAAAACGGAACAGCATAATATCGCCGTCCTGCACAACGTAATCCTTGCCTTCCAGACGGATCAGTCCCTTTTCTTTTGCCGCTGCATGAGAACCGCATGCCATCAGATCGTCATAGCTTACCACCTCGGCACGGATAAATCCTCTCTCAAAATCGGAATGGATCTTGCCGGCTGCCTGAGGCGCTTTTGTTCCCTTCTTAATGGTCCAGGCGCGGACTTCCGGTTCCCCTGCCGTCAGATAACTGATCAGCCCGAGAAGATGATAGCTGGCCTTGATCAGCTTCTCCAGACCGGACTCCTCCAGGCCCAGATCGTCCAGGAACATCTTTTTCTCGTCATCGTCCAGCTGAGAGATCTCTTCTTCAATCTCAGCACAGACTACAAATACCTCGCAGTTTTCCTTCTGCGCATATTCCCGTACAGCCTGCACACCCGGATTGGAAGCTCCGTCGTCTGCCAGATCATCCTCTGATACATTTGCCGCAAAAATAACCGGCTTGGCTGTAAGCAGATTATACCCGGCAAACCAGGCCTGTTCATCTTCATCCTCGGTGACAAAGCTTTTTGCAAGCTTGTTTTCTTCCAGATGGGCTTTCAGGCGGTTCAGAAGATCCAGTTCTTTGGCCGCTGTCTTATCGTTGCGGGAAAGTTTCACTGTCTTTGCGATCCTGCGCTCCAGTATCTCCAGATCAGAGAAGATAAGCTCAAGATTGATCGTTTCAATATCTCTCATAGGATCAATGCTTCCGTCCACATGGACGATATTGCTGTTTTCAAAACATCTTACCACATGGACGATGGCATCCACTTCTCTGATGTTGGCCAGAAACTGGTTGCCCAGTCCCTCACCTTTTGAAGCGCCTTTTACCAGACCCGCAATATCAACAAACTCTATAGCTGCCGGAATGATCTTTTTTGTATGGTACATCTCGCCAAGCACATCCAGGCGCTTATCCGGAACAGTTACAACTCCCACATTCGGGTCTATCGTACAGAACGGATAGTTGGCAGACTCTGCCCCCGCCTTTGTCAGTGAATTAAACAATGTGCTTTTTCCAACATTCGGTAGTCCTACAATTCCCAGTTTCATTTATCCTTAATCTCCTTGTATAAATATTTACAGCGGACAGTTCCAATCCGCCGGTCTGCCCTCAGTCTCTGGTTTCCATCAGGATAACCCGGCCGTAGGCAAAGGATATTTTCACCTCATCCTCCTGGAACTCATTGCTGACACAAAGACTGTCAGACGGTTTCAGGAAATGGTTTTTCAGAGGGTACTTTGCCCCGCTGATATTAAAATCATCCACCGGAAGTTCCAGCGGAAACAGCGAAAAATACGGGCCGAAAGCCTCCTCCTTCTTCAGGGTAATCCCCTGATTCAGAAGTCTGATCTGATTGTGGCTGTCCAGGATTCTGGCATTTGCTCCTGCATCGAGAGCAATCTGCAGGCACTGTACGTTTGCCCACAGGTGATCCAGACGGCTGCCTGTTCCGCCCACGATCCAGATCTCCTTTCTTCTCATGTCCAGACAGAGTCTGAGTGCAATTTCCGTATCCGACGCATCCTTGACAGGATTGAATTCCCGTATGGGCACATTCACTTCTTCCCGGTAATACGCCACAAGCCGTTCCGGCGTGCTGTCGAAATCTCCCACAATATAGTCTGGTTTAATATCATGGTCGTAGAGAAATACAAGTCCTCTGTCCACCCCGATTATAAATTCCGTATCTTCATCTTTCAGAATCGGAAGTACAAAATCCTCCTCCAGCATACCTCCGCTTACAATTACAGTCCGTTTACTCATAATCCTTTAAAATCTCCATAAATCTTTCCGTATTATCCCTGACATCTCCGTGATACACTGCAGATCCGGCCACAATTACATTTGCTCCGGCATCCAGCACCTGTGTCACATTTGAATGGTGGATTCCTCCATCCACCTCGATGTCCTTCTTCATACCTCTCGCGTCGAGCATGTCCCGCAGCTGCCGGATCTTCTCGATGGATCCGGGAAGGAATGTCTGTCCCCCGAATCCCGGAACCACACACATAACAAGGAACATATCCGCCTGATCCAGATATGGTTCCAGAACATCCACCGGCGTCTCGGGCTTCACAGATATCCCCGCCTTCACCCCCAGACTGTGAATGCAGTCAAGATCCGCCTGCAGATCTGTACATGCTTCATAGTGAATGGTAAGAATATCTGCCCCGCATTTTACAAAATCTTCCATAAGTCTGACCGGTTCCGTGACCATAAGATGTGCGTCTATCGTCTGGCCGGTCAGATTTTTTATCGAAGAGAGCACCGGCATTCCAAAGGAAATACTCGGGACAAACATACCGTCCATTATATCAAAATGGATGTACTGTGCCCCTCCCTTTTCAGTCTCTCTGATTTGTTCCCCCAATATTTTAAAATCCGCTGAGAGAATTGACGGCGCCAGAATTTTTTTCATGCCCTAATACCTTTTCCTTTCTTCCAGTTCGTGGTACATGTCCACGTAATCCCTGTATCTGATCCGGTGTATCCGCCCTGATTCCACAGCTTCCGCGACTGCACAGCCAGGTTCATGGATATGGCTGCAGCCGTTAAATCTGCACATTCCTTCAAAGGGCAGAAATTCGGGAAAATAATATTTTAAATCTTCTTTCTGAAGATCATCTATATAAAGGGAACTGAATCCCGGCGTATCCATAATATAAGAATCCTCTCCCAGAACAATCAACTCAGAATGCCGCGTTGTATGACGGCCTCTGGCGATCTTCCGGCTGACGCTTCCGGTCTCCATCCGGATCTCTGACTGAAGCAGATTGATCAGAGATGATTTCCCCACCCCGGAAGGGCCGGCTATAGCTGTCGTCTTTCCTTTCAGGAGACGCTTAAGCTCTTCAATATTTTTTTCTTCTCTGGCGCTGGTGAAAAGGACCGGATATCCGCAGGATGCATATATGTCCTGCAGTTCTGCAATTTCCGGGCTCTCAGCAATGTCCGTCTTGTTAAAGCAGAGCACCGCAGGGATCTCCCGGCTCTCCATAGTTACAAGGAACCGGTCCAGAAGATGAATGTGAGGCTTTGGCTCCGTCACTGCAAATACAATCAGTGCCTGATCAATATTGGCCACTGCCGGACGGATCAGCTCATTTTTTCTCGGGAGCAGCCTGACAATATTCCCTTCTTTTTCCTTTTCATCCAGAATCTCTATCTCCGCATCATCCCCTACAAGAGGTTTTATTCCGTCCCTGCGGAAGATTCCTTTTGCTTTACATTCATAAACACCGGATTCTACTATATGAACATAGTAGAATCCGGCAATTCCTTTTACAATTTTTCCATGCATGGCAGCAATGTTTTCTTTCTCCGTACGTATCATTCTGCTGTCAGGATCCCGCATTTTCGTCCGTCTCCGTTCCGCTGTCCGGCGTATCCGGCTCTGTGGTGCTCTCTGATCCCACACTGATCCAGTACTGTACTACAGTGCCTTCCGATACCCTGGTTCCCTTTGTTGGAGAGATCCTGCAGATCTGTCCTGCCCCGTAATCATCGCTGTAGCTTTCTCCCGCATACTGGCCGACCAGCCCGTACTGAGAAAGCGTCTGGCTTGCCGTAGCTTCATCCATCCCCATAATATCGGGCACATTTACAATCTTGGTTTCCGGTCCGCGGCTTACAACATAGGATACTGTCGTGCCTCGTGACACCTCAGTTCCCGGATCTATGCTCTGGGAGATCACTATGCCTTCCGCCACGTCATCGCTGTATTCTTCGGTTGCGCTGCCTGTCAGACCCGCTTCGCTGAGGGCCGCTTCCGCCTCTGCCGCGGTTCCTTCTGTCAGTTTCGGTACTGTCGCGGGCTGAGTGCCCAGACTTACAATAATCTCAACACTGCTTCCTTCATCCACCTCGGTTCCCACATCCGGATTGCAGGAGATTACATAGCCTTCGGCTACATCACTGCTGTACTGTGCATCGCCTTTTGTCACCTTCAGTCCTGCTTCACGCAGCATCTGTTCAGCCCTGGATTCTTCCTCATTAACCACATTCGGCACAGCTACAGTCTTCGCTTCTTCGCCGGTACTGAGAATTACTTCTATTGTGGTATGCTTCTCTACTCTTTCATCCGGTCCCGGTGTATGGCTCTTGATTTCTCCCTCCTTATACTCATTGGACGGTTCCTCTCCGGCCACATCCAGTCCCAGTTCATACTTGCTCAGTTCGTCTCTTGCCTCATCTTCTGTCATTCCTCTCAGATCCGGAACTCTTACCAGTTCTTTCTCACTTGAGGTGCCGATTCCCGGCCCGCTGAACAGACCCACGGCATTTCCGATCAGGAACAGTATAAGAAGCGCGATAACTACGCCGGCCACAATCATAAGGATACGCATGATTTTCTTCGTATCCGGATTTACGTCCTTCTTTTTTCTGCGCCTTCCCGCGTACTCACGGTCATCCTCATCTTCATCATCGTCGTCTTCATCGTAATCACTGTCGTAGTCGTCGTCATCGTCCTCATCCTCATCGTAGTCCTGCCCCTGCAGCTGACGGATTTCCTCTGTGGACATAACAACCGTGCGGTCCGAATCCCCCGGCACCGCGCCCATAGTGACGAAATCCCCGTCCGGATCCACAAGAGAACGCTTCAGATCCTGGATCAGAGACGCGCAGTCATGGTATCTGCGCTCCGGATTTTTCTGAGTACATTTCATAATAATGCACTCCAGACTGTATGGTATATCCGGCACCTCCTCCGCCGGGGAAACCATCTCCTCCTGAAGATGCTTCAGAGCCACCGATACGGTGGAATCCCCGTCAAAAGGAACATGTCCGGTAATCATCTCATACATGGTAATGCCAACGGAATAAATATCGCTCTTCTCGTCTACCGCACCCCCGCGTGCCTGCTCCGGCGACGTATAGTGCACAGATCCCATAACACTGGTGCTGATTGTCTTGGTAGCCGTAGTCGCCCGGGCGATTCCGAAATCCGTTACCTTTACCTTGCCTTCTTTGGAAATGATAATGTTCTGCGGCTTAATATCCCGGTGTATAATATGATGGTTATGAGCAGCCTGAAGCCCGGTCACCATCTGGATGGAGATACTGATCGTCTCTTTTGCCGAAAGTTTGCCTTTTCTTTCGATATAGTCTTTCAGCGTAATACCTTCCACCAGCTCCATAACCATATAGAACAGGCCCCTGTCCTGTCCCACATCATATACATTTACTACATTGGGATGCATCAGCCCGGCTGCCGCCTGGGCCTCGCTTAAAAACTTCTGGATAAATACCTGATCATTGCGGTAATCGCTTTTCAGCACCTTGATCGCCACATACCGGTTCAGCTTATGGTCTTTCCCTTTATATACGTCAGCCATGCCGCCGGACCCGATACGGCCCAGAATCTCATATCTCTTTCCTAAGAAAACTCCTTCTTTAATCATAATACACTCACCTCATCCGCAAACGGTTCTACCAGTACAACGCCGATATTATCTGTACCGCCGTTCTCCTTTGCCGCTGCAACAAGGGCCTGCCCGGCCTCCACAATATCTCTTCCTCCCTGTACAATATGGAACAGTTCCTCATCCTCCACCATATTGCTCAGACCGTCTGTGCACATCAGAATGATGTCGCCTTTTTTCAGACGATGTTCATAAAAATCCACGTCCACATCCGCTTTTGCGCCGATTGCCCTTGTTATGATATTTTTATCCGGATGATGCTTCGCCTCCTCCGGTTTGATTCCTCCGAGACGAACCATTTCTTCTACCAGAGAATGGTCTTTTGTAAGCTGCTGAATCCCCTGGTTAATGAGGTAGAGACGGCTGTCTCCCACATTTGCAAAATACATCATCTGATTGACAATCGTCGCCGCCACCACTGTGGTTCCCATTCCCTTCAGATGGACGTCCCTGGACGCTTCTTTTATAATCTCTCTGTTGGCAGTCTTTATCGCCCCGACAAGAACTTTTTCCACGTCCTCGCCTTCGCTGTTTTTCAGTTCTCTTCGCAGCACTTCCACAGTATACTTTGAGGCGTAATCTCCTGCCTGGTGACCGCCCATTCCATCCGCTACTACAAACAGATTCCGGAGGATCCCCAGCGGTTTATCTGTAGTAAAGACGTAATCCTGGTTCACCTGCCGAACCATTCCCACGTCTGTAATTGAAAATGTCCTCATAGTCTCCTCCTTCTGAGCTGTCCGCAGGCTCCGTCTATATCAGAGCCCATTTCCCTTCTTATAGTAACATTTATTCCGCTTTTTTCAAGATTATTTTTGAAATTCAAAGCATTTTCCCTGCTTGGTCTGACGAAATTCCGTTCTTTCACAGGATTGACCGGAATCAGGTTCAGATGGCAGTTCCGGTGCTTCAGAAGAGCGGTCAGTTCCCGTGCGTCTTCCGGCGTATCGTTGACTCCGTGTACAAGACTGTACTCAAAAGTTACCCTGCGCCCGGTTTTTTCGAAATAGGTATCGCAGGCCGCAAGTACCTGAGACAGTTCGTATTTATTTGCAACAGGCATGAGTTTTCTGCGCTTCTCCTGCGTTGCCCCGTGAAGGGAAAGGGCCAGTGTGATCTGCAGATTCTCCTCCGCCAGTTCCAGGATTTTCGGCACAATACCGCAGGTGGAAACGGTTACATTTCTCTGACTGATATGCAGTCCGTGCTCTTCGGTCAGAATATGAATGAATTTCAGGAGATTATCGTAATTGTCCAGAGGCTCTCCGGTTCCCATCACTACTACATTTGATACCCGCTCTCCGGTAATTTTCTGAATCTGGTAGATCTGCCGGAGCATCTCGGAGGCGGTCAGATTCCGGTTCAGCCCCCCGATGGTGGAGGCACAGAATACACACCCCATCCTGCACCCTGCCTGGGAAGAGATGCACACGGAATTTCCGTGTTTATATTTCATAAGAACGCTCTCTACCATATTTCCGTCATAGAGCCGGAACAGGAACTTATTTGTTCCATCCAGAGCCGATATCTGCCGTTCCTCCATCTCTGCAGGCAGAATCTCATATTCCTGTTCCAGTTTTTCCCGGAGACTTTTGGACAGATTGGTCATCTCCGTAAAGCTCCCGCAGAGCTTCACGTGAAGCCAGTCGTAGATCTGGCCTGCCCGGAAAGATTTTTCCCCGATGGAGTTCATCTCCGCTTTCAGTTCTTCGTATGTAAAAGAACAGATGTCTTTTTTCATGGTCTGTCCTCCTGTTTTCTCAGTCTGGCGATAAAAAATCCGTCGCTTTTATGAACCCCCGGCAGAAGCTGCAGACATCCGGTCTCTGTACAGGCGTCCTGAAGGTCCCCGCAAAGCCGGCTTCTTATATCCTCCGGCGTGAACTCCGGATATTCCTTTAAAAACCACTGTACATTGTCTTCATTTTCTGCGGGACTGACCGTACAGGTACTGTACATCAGAACGCCGCCCGGCTTTACATAAGCCTGCACACAGCTTAAAATTTTTCTCTGAAGAGCGGCCAGTTCCCGGATATCCTCCGGGGATACCCGGTATTTCAGATCCGGTTTTTTCCCCATCACACCCAGGCCGGAACAGGGCAGATCCGCCAGCACAAGATCCGCTTTTCCCGTCCATTCCGGATCAGGAACAGAAGCATCCCTGCAGACGGCCCGCACATTGGCCAGGCCGGACCGTTCAATATTTTCCCTGATCAGCCCGGTCTTATATTCCGTCAGATCCCTTGCTTCCACCATGCCGCAGTTTTCCGGGCTGCCGGAAGCTCCGGCGGCAAGGATCAGTTCTTCCGCCACATGGAGGGACTTTCCTCCCGGCGCGGCGCACACATCCAGTACCTGTGCTCCCGCCTTGGGATCCGCAAGCTCTCCCACAAGCATGGAGCTTACGTCCTGCACGGCAAAAAGTCCTTCCCGGAATGTTTCAAGTCCTTCCAGATAATCAAACCCGGATATACACAGGGCATATGGCAGATAAGGATGAACTTCCGTTTTCACTCCTTCTTCTTCCAGACGGCTGCGCAGATCCTCCACGGAAATGCGGCTCCTGCAGCAGCGGACTGTCAGCGGATGCTGCTCCTGCATGGACCGGAGCATGACCTCTGTCTTTTCTTCCCCATATGTCTGCTCCCACAGATCCAGGATCCATTCCGGACAGGAGTACCGGACAGACAGTTCGTTTTTCCGGCCGGACGGATATGTTATATCCGGAAGTTCTCTTGCCACAGTTCTGAGTACACCGTTTACGTATCCTTTCAGACCGGAAAATCCTTTCCTGACAGCCAGCTTCACTGCTTCACTGCAGACTGCCCGGTCCGGCACACTGTCCATATATTTCAGCTGGTATACGGAACTTCTTAAAATCCCCCGGATCACCGGCTTCATTTTCCGGACTTTTACTCTGGAAAACTGATCCAGAATATAATCAATCTCGATCAGATGCTCCAGCGTGCCCTCTGTTACACGGGTAATAAACGCCCGCTCCCGTTTTTCAAGATACTGATATTTTGCCAGTACATCCCGGAGAATCTGGTGGCTGTAGGCCCCTTTCTCCGTTACTTCCATCAGGACCGCAAGCACGATTTCCCGTTCATTTACTGATTTAGTCATTCCTTCTTCTTCCTCCTGTCAGGATCAGCAGACGCAGGAGCTGGAGAATAGCGGATGCCGCTCCTGCCACATAAGTCAGAGCCGCCGCTCCCAGTACTTTCTTTACAGAGGAAAGCTCATCCGGATAAAGCATCCCGGAAGCTCCCAGTACATCTACGGCTCTCCGGGAAGCATTAAACTCCACCGGAAGGGTGATCAGCTGGAAAAGAACTGCTGCCGAAAAAAGCAGAATTCCCAGATTAATCAGAAATACCGACGTCTCCCCGGTAATCAGAAGACCGATCAGAATAAGAGGCCAGGCCAGGGCAGAACCGAAGTTTGCCACCGGCACAAGAGCGCCCCGGATGGCCAGAGGCGCATATCCTCTGGCATGCTGCACCGCATGGCCGCACTCATGAGCCGCCACGCCCACAGCCGCTACAGAAGACGACTGATAGACAGAATCAGAAAGCCCCAGTGTTTTATTTCCGGGATTGTAGTGATCCGTAAGATTTCCCGGAATATGGATCACCTGCACATCGTAAATGCCGTTTCTTCTGAGGATCTCTTCCGCCGCTTCCTTTCCGGTCAGACGCAGTCTGCTCTGTACCCTGGAATACTTTGCAAACACCTGCTTTACCCGGGCAGATGCCGCCAGACAGATCAGGACGCCGATCAGTACAAGAATATAAGTCCAGTCATAATAGTAATAAAACATTCTTTCGCCTCCGTTATGATTCCTGTGTTAATACGGTTCCCTCCTCAAGAGCATATCCTCTTAAGAATGCTCCGCTCTCCATTCTTTTCTTTCCCGGAATCTGCAGTTCATATACATGCAGAACTCCGTCTCCTGTCTGCACGGTAAACCGTTCCTTTTCCACCTTTATTACCGTTCCCGGAACGTGTCCGCCGTTTCCTTCTCCTTCCGCCTTTGCCCGCCAGATCTTCAGCGTCTTTCCCTGCCAGTGGGTATATGCGCTGGGCCAGGAATTGAGTCCCCGGACCAGCCGCTCTATTTCCACCGCGGACCGGCTCCAGTCAATATTTCCCATCTTCTTATCCAGCATCTTCGCATATGCAGTGGGAGATTCTCCCTGTTTTTCAAACACTGCCGTATGATTTTCCAGTGCTTTCAGGGTTTCCACACACAGCCGGGCTCCTGCCAGGGCCAGTTTATCGTGAAGGCTCTCCCCGGTCTCATCTTCCGCAATCGGCACTTCCGTCTTCTGAATCATATCGCCGGTATCCAGTCCTTCGTCCATCTGCATGGTCGTAACACCGGTTACCGTCTCTCCCTCCAGGATCGCCCACTGTATCGGCGCCGCCCCCCGGTATTTGGGGAGCAGGGAGGCATGTACATTAATGCAGCCGTAAGGCGTCAGTTCCAGGATACTTTTGGGAAGGATCTGGCCGAAAGCAATCACCACACATACGTCCGCATGATATTTTGCCAGTTCCTCCACGCACTGAGGATCCCGGATCTTCCTGGGCTGATAGACCGGAATCCCGTGCTTTAAAGCCGCGGCCTTCACCGGGGTAGGCTGCATTTCCTTTCCCCTTCCTTTCGGCTTATCCGGCTGGGTTACCGCCAGACATACGTCATGTCCTGCCTCAATAAGAGCTTCCAGCGTTCCCACAGAGAAATCAGGCGTTCCCATAAATATAATCCGCATTCTCTATTCCTCCGTTTCATCTTCCGGCTCGTATGACACGTCATGCAGACCGTCCTGAGTCTTGTTTACGTAGAGTTCTCCATGCAGGTGGTCAATTTCGTGGCAGAACGCTCTGGCAAGCAGGCCTTCTCCTTCCACCTCAATGGGCACCATATCCTGATTCAGGGCCCGTACCTTTGCATAGTTGGGACGGGTGACAATTCCCCACTTGCCCGGCACGCTTAAGCATCCTTCCTCCCCTGTCTGCTCTCCGGAAGTCTCCACAATCTCCGGATTGATCAGAATAATGGGGCCGTCCCCCACATCAATGACAACAATCTGTTTCAGCACGCCTACCTGGGGCGCCGCCAGACCCACCCCGTTTTTTTCATACATGGTCTCCAGCATGTCTGTAATCAGCAGTTTTGTCCGGAATGTCATTTTTGTAACTTTCTTGCACTGTTTGGTAAGTATATCGTCTCCCATTTCTCTGATTTCTCTGATTGCCATAATTTTCTCCTCCAAATAATTTCCCCGGCAGTCCCGGCCGTAAGCCGGCACAGCGTCCGCGAACGTGCGGCTGGACTGCTGCGGTTTTATTGTTCTGTTACATCGGGTTAAAATCAAACTGAATCCTCATTTTATCAAATCCCGAATTAATTTCAATGTATTTTTCCATCAGATCTTTGATCTTTACCAGCATATCATACCGGGGCGACTTCAGATAGATCACCCGGCGGTATACATCCCGGATCTTATCGATCCCCGGGCTGGCCGGACCTATGACCTGAAGGGAACTGTTTCCTCTGATGCGCAGCACATATTCTTTCAGATAATGGCACCCTTTCTCCAGCAGCTCTTCGTCCCCGCAGGACACATAAACCGCCGTCAGATTCTCTGCCGGAGGATAGCCCATCATCTCCCGGTAGGCGATCTCCTGCTCATAGAACATCTCGTAGTCCTGGGCTGCCGCGGCTTCAATGGCATAATGCCCCGGATCATAAGTCTGGATCACCACATCTCCCGGACGGTCGCCTCTTCCGGCCCGGCCCGCCGCCTGGGTCAGCAGCTGAAACGTCCGCTCGCCGGAGCGGTAGTCGTCTGTATACAGGGACATATCCGCCGCCAGCACCCCCACCAGAGTCACATTCGGGAAATCATGTCCTTTTACAATCATCTGGGTTCCCACAAGAATATCTGCTTCCTCATTGGCAAAAGCCGCCAGGATCTTCTCGTGGGCGTCCTTCTGCCGGGTGGTATCCATATCCATCCGGAGCACTTCTGCTCCCGGGAACCTCTTTTTCACCAGTTCCTCAATCTGCTGCGTCCCTGCCCGGAATTCTCCGATATAGGAAGATCCGCACTCCGGGCAGCGGGTTACTTTGGGCTGTTCATATCCGCAGTAATGGCACACCATCTTTCCGCCCCGGTGAACGGAAAGCGCCACATTACAGTGGGGGCATTTTACCACATGTCCGCACTCCCTGCAGGAAACAAACCCGGAGTAGCCTCTCCGGTTTAAAAACAGCATAATCTGTTCCTTTTTCTCCAGCCGCTCCTCCATCAGCTCCTGCAGTTGCCGGCTTAAGATGGAGCGGTTGCCGTCTTTCAGTTCTGCCCTCAGATCTACAGTATGAACCCGGGCCATACTCTGCATCCGGGAGCGGTTTTTCATGGTAAGGAGCACGTATTCGCCTTTTCTTGCCCGGTACATGGCTTCCAGAGAAGGGGTCGCGCTTCCCAGAACCACGCCGGCTCCCTCCAGCTGTGCCCGCTTAACAGCGGTTTCTCTGGCGTGATAGCGGGGGACCTGTTCGCTTTTATACGTCGGTTCATGCTCCTCGTCAATCACGATCAGCCCCAGATCCGGAAAAGGGGTAAAAAGAGCGGACCGGGGTCCGATCATTACATCCACTTCCCCTGCCTTTGCCCGCATCATCTGGTCATACCTTTCTCCGGCGGACAGGCGGGAATTCATAATAGACACCCGCTGTCCGAAATACCGATAAAACCGCATTACCGTCTGGTAAGTCAGGGCGATCTCCGGAATCAGCACGATGGCCTGCTTTCCCAGTTTCACTACCTGCCGGATCATTTCCATATACACTTCCGTCTTACCGCTTCCGGTGACGCCGTAAAGCAGATAAGTCTCACGTTTTCCCGCCCGGTAATCCTGCGCAAAGCGGCTGACCGCCGCCTGCTGTTCCGGTGTAAATACAATCTCCGGCGCTTCCCTGCTGCCCCCTCTGACCGGATTGCGGTACACCTGCTCGGACTCCAGGGCAAGCACGCCCTGTTCCTCCATGGCGCGGATCACAGGAAGAGTAATATGAAGTTTTTTCACTGCCAGATCGTATTCCAGCACCGGATGATCCAGAAGTGCGGCCATCAGCCTGGCTCTTGCTTTCTGATTCTTTTCCAGATAAAAGTCCAGCTTCTCCCTTCCCGTCTTTTCATCCAGAAGAAGACGCAGGTATTTTTTCACCCTGGCATTTTCCTTCTGCTTAATGGGAAGCACCGTTTTCAGCGCCTGAATCATAGTGCCCCCGTAGTTTTCTTTCATCCAGGCGGCAAGGGCGATCAGTTTTGCCTCAATCTCCACACTGTCCCGGGATATATCTGCAATTTCCTTGACTTTTGAAAGATCGTAACTGCAGCTGTCCGTGATTCCGGTAACATATCCCTTTGTGGGACGGTTGCCTTTCCCGAAAGGAACGATTACCTCCATGCCCGGCTTCAGTTCGGCTTCCAGACTGTCAGGGATTCTGTACTGAAAGATTTTATCCAGTTTTTCATGTTTTATATCTATGATAATATCTGCAAACACATTCCCACCTGTCTTCTGTGTCCTGTCCGGCTCTATGACCGTTCCTGTTTCAGTTCTTCCAGGACTTCGGCAATCAGCACCCGCTCATCCATGGGATACTTGACGCCTTTGATCTCCTGGTAGTCCTCATGGCCTTTTCCGGCAAGCACGATTACGTCTCCCGGCTGCCCGTTTGCAATAGCGTATTTAATGGCCTCTTTCCGGTCGCAGATTTCCACATATTTTCCGTCTGTTCTGCCGATTCCGGTCTTTATGTCGTCGATAATGTCCTGGGGTTCCTCAAATCTGGGATTGTCAGATGTAATAATGGTCAGATCCGCAAGTCTTCCGGACACCTCTCCCATCTCGTACCTTCTGTCTCTGGAACGGTTTCCGCCGCATCCGAACAGGCAGACGAGACGCTTCGGATTGTATTCTTTCAGCGTGGTCAGAAGGCTTTCCAGACTCATGGCATTGTGGGCGTAGTCGATCATCAGAGTAAATTCATCGGACACCTTGATCATCTCGATTCTGCCCTTTACCTTAGCCTGCTTCAGCACTTCCTTTATCTTCTCCGCCGGCACCTGGAAATGGCGGCACACGGCAATGGCAGTCAGTGAGTTATAGACACTGAATTTGCCCGGAATATCAATCTCCACATCAAAATCCATGAGACCGGATACGTGATATGCCACTCCCAGATATCCCGGCCGGGATACAAGCTTTACATTTTCCGCCCGCAGATCGGCATTTTCAGAGAAGCCGAAAGTCTCCACTTTGCAGGTGGCGTTTTTGAATACGTCTTTGAAATATTTGTCATCCACATTGGCGATTCCCAGCCTGCACTGCTGGAAGAGCAGCCCTTTGCATCTCTTGTAATCCTCAAAATCCTTGTGCTCATTGGGCCCGATATGGTCTTTCCCCAGATTGGTAAATATCCCGATTTCAAACGGGATTCCTGCCGTGCGGTGAAGCATCAGTCCCTGGGAAGACACTTCCATTACCACACAGTCACATCCCGTTTCCACCATTTCTGCAAAATATTTCTGAATGGTGTAGGACTCCGGGGTCGTATTCGACGCCGGAATATGTTTCTCGCCGATAATCGCCTCGATGGTGCCGATCAGGCCGACTTTGTGTCCCACTCCGTCCAGAATGGATTTGATCATATAGGTTGTTGTTGTCTTGCCTTTTGTTCCTGTAATTCCGATAATTTTCATCTTTTCTGCCGGATAGCCAAAATAAGCCGCGGACATCAGCGCCAGAGCGTATCTGGTGTCTTTTACGCGAATCACTGTCACCTCTTCCGGAACGTCCACCTCGTGCTCCACTACAAGAGCCGCAGCACCCCTGGCCGCCACATCCGCGGCGTAGCTGTGTCCGTCGGAGACAGCCCCGCTGATGCAGACAAATACAGACCCTTTCTCCGCTTTGCGCGAATCATTGATCAGCGTGGTAACTTCTGTCTGATCCGTTCCCTGCAGCACTTCATACTCCAGCCGCTCCAATAATTTATCTAATCTCACAGTTTAACCTCCTTAAAACAAAATACTGTGCAGGCATACCCATGCACAGCCGTTGATATAAGAATACCACAATCATGCCCCTCTTGCAAAGGCCGGAAGCCATTTCCGGACACATGGGGAAATGCTCTTCCCGGGGCTGTTTTTCTGACGGAAATTTGACAAATTTCCCTTTCCCTGTCTAAAATAGCAGGTGACATTGTTATTAAAGGCAGGGATATTTATGAAAAAACCAATTCTTTTCCGGGGACTGTTCTATGCCGCCGGACTTCTTATTCTGGCGCTGGGGCTTACGCTCAATACAAAAACCGGTCTGGGCGTCTCGCCGATTATCTCGGTGGCATACAGCATATCCGTAATTTCTGACCATAACTTCGGCAATATGACACTGGCTCTGTACAGTGTTTTTGTTTTGATCGAAATGGTGCTCCATCTGAACCGTGACAAGAAATATACGAAAAATTCCGGCGGAGCGCTGGCCCACGCAGGAAAAACGGACCGTAAGCTGATCCTTCTTATGGATTTTCTCCAGATTCCTCTGAGTCTGGTTTTCACCCGTTTTCTCAACCTGTTTTCCACGGTAATTCCGGATCTGTATTCGGACCGTCAGAGTACGGCGGGAGGGATGGCTCTCCGTGTAATTGTCCTGATTCTGGCCATTATACTGACCGGAATCGGCGCGGCCATGTCGCTGAATATGCGGATCGTCCCGAATCCGGGGGACGGAATTGTACAGGCGATTGCAGACACCATTCATAAAAGTGTGGGCTTTACAAAAAACTGCTTTGATCTGACCAATATTACCATTACCGTCATCCTGAGTTTTATCTTCGCGGGACATCTTGTGGGAGTCGGCGTTGGAACAATTCTGGCCATGGTCGGCGTAGGACGGACCATAGCCGTATTCAATCACTTTACATATGAGCCGATGAAAAAAGCGGCAGCGGTCGAAGATTAGACCGCTGCCGCTTCTATTTTCACACGCAGCTACTCTGCTGTCAGCTCATACTTTACTACATCAATCTCCGCTTTTCCGTCCACATAAAATGAGATCCCTTCTGCGGAAAGATCTGTATATATTGTCGCCGTAAGCACCTGTTCTCCATCGTTTACAAATAATTCCGCACTGAAATTGTCCAGAATAATACGCAATCTGATTTTTCCGTCCCGGCCGCCGACAAAGCTTCTGCGCTGATGAATACTCGCTCTTCTGGAACCGGAAAATTTCCGGTCAATTTTCAGAATGGATTCGTGAGGACGGAAGCTTACCGCTGTATGGCAGATATCATTCTGGGCAAACCGAATGGCAAACTTGCGGTATATCTCGCTGTCATCAGCAGGACGCAGCGTAAGCTCCAGATCAATACGGCGTCCCTTTACCCCATCCAGACTTATCTTATCAGCAAAGATAACATGTTCGTAAGCGACTCGGTTTCTGCGCATTTTTTCCAGTTCACGGACCGGTTTCTGAATCAGCCGTCCGTTTTTTATGGAAAGCTCTCTGGGAAGACTCATCTGTCCGAACCAGGGACGATTCGGAGAATGCAGATTACAGGTATCCCAGTTCTGCATCCACCCGATCATGACCCGGCGCCCGTCCGGAGTCCGTATCGTCTGAGGCGCGTAAAAATCAATTCCATAGTCAATGGCCTGATTATATTCCTCGGTAAATGTGTTTGTCCTCTCATCAAATTCTCCGATAAAGCATACGGTTCCGTTCCCATTGTGGTACTCAAATCCCTGAGGGAGCATATCCTGAGGACTTACAAGCAGCACCTGCTTTCCGTCCAGTTCAAAAAAGTCCGGGCATTCCCACATCCGGCCAAAACGTCCGTTATTGCTGAGCAGGATCTTCTCAAATTGCCATTTCATCCCGTCCGGGCTGCTGTAGAGAAGAATCCTTCCGTCCTTCTGCGCCGTACAGTTGCCAACCACGCAGCGGAAAGTACCGTCCTTTGCTCTCCAGATTCTGGGGTCACGGAAGTCGAAACGGCTTCCGTCCTCTGGCAGATCCCCGGCATCCAGAACCGGATTGCCTGCATATTTCTCATAATCCGTTCCGTCTCCTGAAGCAATACACTGCGTCTGTACTTCCCTGCAGCTGCCGTCAGGCTGCGTCTCTTTCACAACTCCGGTGTACATCAGCAGGTGTCTGCCGTCATCCAGCGCAACAGCGCTGCCGGAAAAACAGCCATCCCTGTCATAATCTGTATCCGGAGCAAGCGCCGCCGGAAAATACTCCCAGTGAAGCAGGTCCCTGCTCACTGCATGTCCCCAGTGCATCGGGCCCCAGTGGGAATCATAGGGGTGATACTGGTAAAACAGATGGTATTCCCCGTTATAATATGAAAAACCGTTCGGGTCATTCATCCATCCTGTTCTTGCAGACAAATGAAAGGACGGCTTTGGCTCGTCAGCAATCTGTCTGTCTCTTGTCTCTTCATATCTTCTTGCATCCCGTAAAATCTGGCTCATAGATTTCTTCTCCTTTTTCTTCTTTAATAATGATTCTCCTGCCGCCGGATATCGAATGGCGGTTATTTATCCTGTATTATGCCGTTGTTCCTCTCCGGATCAGAATCGGAGGTATAATCTTATGTATCGGCTCCTTCAACGGCGTCGGTCTTCTTTTCTTCCGCTCTTCCATCAGCTCAGACAGAAGCTGCATCGCTTCATTTGCAATAACAGAGATCTGCTGCCCCACCGTACTGGTCGGAATAACTGCCTCCCGGGAAATCGGTGAATTATCAAATCCTATAATCTGATAAGTTTCCGGGAGTTTTCCGTATCGTTGAAACAGAAGATTTAAAAGTACGTTAGCGTGCGTATCGTTTGACATGAATATTCCCTTTTTCATATCTGGAAATTCTTCCTCCAGACTGTCTATAATCCGGGCAGTATTCTGCCTGCTTTCCTCAAATGTATTCCCCAGGTGGGTAAGAATCAATTTATAGGGAAGGTGATATTCCTCGCAGATATCGACAAATCCCCGGATGCGTCCGTAGGCCGGAGATGTTTCCGGCAGATCCCCGTTCACATGTATGAGAATGTCACAGTCGCTTTTTCTGAGCAGCCCCGCGGCCTGTACACCTCCCATATAATTGTCCGTATTCACACTGCAGATATATCTGTCTTCCCTTTCGATTCCCACTACCGGTACATTATAAGCGGCAAGCTCTTCGGACGGAATCGTCGGACTCAGAATAATCATGCCTTCAATATTATAGGCCATCAGTTCTTCAATATATTTCCGTTCTACATCCGCCTTTTCGTTCCCGGCGAAGACGAGAAATTTGTACCCGTATTTTTCATAAGTGTCCAGAATCTGATTCAGCATCTCTGAATAATAATGCATATACAGGTTCGGTATGATAATTCCGACAAACTCTGTTCTGCCGCTTGCAAGTATCCTTCCCACTTTATTTTCCTTATAATCCAGAGCTACCAGTGCATCCGCGATTTTCTGCTGATTCTCCAGAGTCAGGGAATCAGGGTCATTAAAATATCTGGAGATCGTAGTCTTTGAAAAATTCGTGTATGCCGCAATATCCGCAAATGTCACTTTTTTCGTTTTCATATGTTTCCTCTCTTTCAGAAATATTTCTACTCCGCGAAAAAGGGTCTGTCCTGATCCGGCAGCCCTTTTCCATCAGACTTTTCTTCTGATCTGAACATAGACAGTATACCAGATAGAACCACGGATAATCAATAAAGTAACCGGTTACGAAACCGGTTTTTCTTATATTCACCAGCAGAAGAAAAGGAGGAGATGGAATGAGAAAACGATTGCTGTTCCTGACAGCAGTACTCTTCACCGCGGCCTGTCTGTCGGGCTGTCAGAAGAAAGATCCCAAGCCCGGTGATATTCCCGGATACGACGAAGGGGAAGAGTACCTCTCCATATGGGTCCACTCAATCGAGGACACTGAAGAGGGGCAGGCCTACAAAGAATCTGTAGAAACTTTTAATGAAGCTTATGACGGCAAGTATTTTGCGGACATTGAATTTGTACCGCGAAACGACAGCGGAGGCGGTTACTCCGACAAGGTAAACGCATCGGTTATGGCCGGAGGACTGCCGGACGTACTTACAGTAGACGGTCCGAACATATCCGCATACGCAGCCAACGACATCATCCAGCCCCTGGTTGATCTGACAGAGGAAGAAGAAAGCGAATATCTTCCCTCCATCATTGAACAGGGCACTGTCAATGATAAGCTGTATGCCCTTGGCGTAATGGAATCCAGCGTAGGATTCTACTACAACAAAGACATTATCGAAGAAGCAGGAATTGAAATTCCGGATGCGGATCATCCCTGGACATGGTCGGAATTTCTTGACATTCTTGAAAAGCTGAAACCACTTATGGACGAGAAAAACGGATATCCGCTTGACATGACCTTCCCGGTAGGAGAGACGAGCATCTACTACTTCGCTCCTTTCGTCTGGTCCGGCGGCAGTGAACTTGTAAGCGACGACGGACTGACGGTGGACGGTTACTTCAACTCGGATCAGACAAAAGCGGCCATGGAGTATTTCCGGACAATTGTGGAAAACAAATACATGTCCGCAGCTCCCATCGACAATCTCTTTGAAAGCGGAAGAGCTGCTTTCAAATTTGACGGAGCATGGGAAGTCAATACGATATACACAAGCTATCCGGACATCAATCTGGGAGTTGCGCCTTATATCGTAAGCGACGACTGGAAGGGTGAAGCTTACACCCCCACCGGTTCCTGGGCCTTTGCCGCATCCTCAGAGACAAAGGATATCGAAGGCGCCACCGAACTGGTCAAATGGATGAGCGGCGTGGACAGCGGCATCCGGATCTGGGATATGACCAAAAACTTCCCATCTACATATGAAGCGTTTGAAAATATAGATGTCTTCCAGACAGATGAAAACTACAGCGCTCTGTACAATCAGCTGAGCAACTACGGACATCCGAGACCGAAGACACCTGTATATCCTCAGGTGAGCACCAGTTTCCAGGAAGTTCTGGAAAGTGTGGCGCTGAGCGGAAAAGATGTAAATGAAGAGCTTGATAAAGCTGTGGAACGAATTGATCAGAAACTGGAACGTTATACGAGGGACTAAAGAATGAAAAAGAAAAATTCAATTTTGGGAATGGCGTTTTTCGGACCTGCACTTGTACTGCTCACCCTGTTTTTATTCCTGCCGATGCTCCTTACATTCGGATTCAGCTTCACGGACTATTTCGCGCTGAACCCGGAGCTGACACATTTTGTGGGACTGGAAAATTATATCAATATTTTTAAAGACGACCTGTTCGTAAAGTCATTTTTAAATACAGTAAAATTTGTAATCATTATCGTACCTCTGCAGTGCGTCGGAGCCCTGGTGCTGGCCCTGGCCATCAACAAAGCGGCACACTGCAAGAAGTATTTTAAAGTCGCGTTTTTTGTACCGGTAGTTATGTCGCTGGCTGTTGTCTCCACCCTGTGGATGCAGATCTACAGCCCGGAGGGAATCCTGAATACACTGCTGGCACATATAGGAATCGACCCGCAGCCCTTTATCCACAGTGCGGACCAGGCGCTGCCTTCTATCGCCATCATGAGTGTATGGCAGGGCGTAGGATATCAGATGATTATCTTCCTGGGCGGGCTGCAGAATATCAATCCCGCACTTTATGAGGCTGCAGAAATCGACCACGCAAGCGCATGGCAGAAATTCAGAGATATTACTCTGCCGGAGCTGAAACCGCTGTGTATTTTCGTATTTATCACAGTCACAATCGGAGCGTTCCGTATGCTGGTACAGCCGATGGTTATGACAGGCGGCGGCCCCGACCACTCAACCTATACACTTGTATATGATATTTATGAAACCGGTACAGTCAACTGGGAGATGGGACTGGCATCCACAATGGCAATCGTATTTACTGTATTTGTGGTAATCCTTACAATCATCCAGAACGTACTGACTAAGGATAAGGAGGGAAGGAAACATGTTCACAAAAAAGCAAAAGCGAATTAACTGGATCCTGGTAGCTGTGCTGCTGGTTCTCTCCATCTTTTTCCTGTTTCCGGTTATCTGGATGCTTGCAAACTCCTTTAAACCGGACGCAGCCATCACGGCGGATATGAATTCCATTGCAGCTTTCATCCCGCCGGCATTAAGCGGAAATTTCCTTGACAACTATATTTCCATTATCACGGATACGAACTTCCTCAGATATATGGCAAATACGCTTCTGTATGCGGCAATCCTGATCGTTCTGAGCATTGTCGTAAACGGCCTGGCAGGATATGCGCTGGCAAAAATCAACTTTCCTTTCCGCGACCAGTGGCTTATGATTATTGTCATGCTGCTGATCGTACCTACAGAGACGGTCATTACCATTCATTTCCTTATTATTGCGAAGGCCGGTCTTCTGAATACGATTGTAGGTTATATCCTGCCGCTGATTGTAAACCCGTTCAACATCTTCCTGTTCCGGCAGGTATTCGTCAGTCTGCCGGATGATGTGTACGAGGCAGCGCAGCTGGACTACTGCGGCCCTGTGAAATACTTCTTCACCATGGTTCTGCCAATGTCCAAGACAGTTGTCGCAACCGTCAGCGTATTTACTTTCCTGAATGTATGGAATGACTACCTCTGGCCCTCGCTTGTATTTACATCCAGTGATCTGCTGACAGCACAGATCGGTCTGAACTCCATCACATCCAATGAGAATACAACGATGGGACAGACGCTTGCAGTTATTACTCTCATTACAATACCGGTAATTATCATCTACTCCCTGTTCTCCAAACAGATCGTGGAAGGTGTTAC
>USFD01000041.1 GCA_900553885.1 uncultured Ruminococcus sp. | reverse complement strand
GGATGAGACGCTGGTGCTGGCTGCGGTGGATCTGTGTGGTCGTCCGTATCTGTCCTTTCAGGCGGAATTTTCCAGGGAAAAAGTGGGAGACATGGAGACGGAGATGGTGCGTGAGTTTTTCTACGCGCTGTCCTATTCCTGCGGCATGAACCTGCATATCAAGGTGCTTGACGGCTCGAACTGCCATCATATCATTGAGGCAATGTTTAAGGCAGCGGCAAAAGCGCTGGATGAGGCGGTTTCCATTGACGAGAGGATTTCCGGGGTGCTTTCCACAAAAGGCAGTCTCTGAACCGGCAGGATCGTTTCCGGTGTATTATGCAAATCAGTTGGATGAGGAGGATGGTGTTTTGAGAAAATTGTTGGTTCCGGTCATTTATCTGAGGGACGGGAAGGCAGTGTCCGGTTTTGGTTCTGAGACGGTGATCTCTGAGCTTCCGGTGGAGGAACTGGCGGCAGATTTTTCCGACCGAGGGGCGGATGAACTGCTGGTTTTGGATTTTTCGAAGAGTGATGCAGAGCATGACCAGGCGATCAGCGCCCTGATCCGGATCTGCGACCGGGCGGAAGTCCCGGTGATCGGCGGGGGAAATGTCCGCCGGATGGAGGACGTCAAGAAGATCCTGTATGCGGGATGTAAGAAGGCGGTGCTGAATTTTTCGAAGGAGTCGAACTGTGAACTGCTGGAGGAAGTGTCCGGAAAATTCGGAAAGGAAAAAATCGCAGTTTTCGTGCCGGATGTGCAGGTGCTTCAGAGATACCGGGAGCGGATTGAGACATTTGCCTGCATGGTTTTGTGCGATGAACAGCAGCTGGAAGAAATCGCAGGAGTCTGCGCGCTTCCTCTGATGGTTCTGGCGGCGGATGACGCAGCGGCAGATCTTCTGGCAAATCCGCAGGTGGAAGCTGTGACCGGCGCAGGTGTGAGCAGTCCGGGACAGGATCTGATGGAATGCAAGACAGCCTGCAGGAAAGAGGGAATTCCGGTCAATACGTTTGAAAGCTCGATTCCATGGTCGGAATTCAAGAAAAACAGCGACGGCATGGTTCCGGTTATCGTTCAGGATTACCAGACGGATGAAGTGCTGATGCTGGCATATATGAATGAAGAAGCGTATGAGACGACGTTGAAAACCGGACGGATGACTTACTGGAGCCGCAGCCGGAACGAGCTTTGGATGAAAGGACTGACTTCCGGTCATTTTCAGTATGTGAAATCGCTGACGCTGGACTGTGACAAGGATACGATCCTGGCGAAGGTTTCCCAGGTGGGAGCGGCATGCCATACGGGAAACCGCAGCTGCTTTTTCCAGGAACTTGTGAAGAAGGAATATGAGGAGCGGAATCCGCTGAAAGTGTTCCAGCAGGTGTACGATGTCATCTGCGACAGGAAGGTGCATCCGAAAGAGGGCTCGTATACCAATTATCTGTTTGACAAGGGGATCGATAAGATCCTGAAAAAGGTGGGAGAGGAATGTACGGAGATTGTCATTGCGGCAAAGAATCCGGATCCAGAAGAGATCAAATATGAGATTTCTGATTTCCTTTACCATGTGATGGTGCTGATGGCGGAGAAGGGTGTTACCTGGGAGGAGATCACCCGGGAACTGGCCAGGCGCTGATTATTGGCAAAAGGGGACGAAAGCGGCCGGGCGCAGGCAGGATGTGTGTTCGGCGGGCGGCTGCAAAGCTGTGGAAAATCTAAGTGTTCCGAACCCCCTGCGGTCGGGCACCGGAGCGATTCGTCAGGAATTGTTGATCAATTCCCGACTCAGCGCTCCTCAGGCTCCGGGCTTGATGCCCTTCGCCTGTCCCGTCCTCCGGCACTTCGAAACATTAAGAGTTTCTCACGCCTTTGCAGATGCCCGCCGTCCACGCATACCACCTGCGCCTGACTGCTTTCTGGTGTTTGCGAACGGAAAGAAATTGGGCTGAACGGTTGCGATTGATGAAAGCTTTCTTTTCTGATAAAATGAAATTTACACAGTTGGTAAGGTATTTAATGAGAATAATATGGGAGGGCATATGGTAGTTCGAAAGGCGCGTGAAGAAGAGGCGGAAAAAATCTTGGCTTTGTATCGGTCGGTCATTGATTCAGAGTTTTGCACCTGGAATGTATATTATCCAGGGGAGGAAGAGATTGCTGTGGATCTGGAATATGGCAATTTGTTTGTGCTGTTGGACGGAGACGGTCCGGCGGATGGGGAGCAGGTGATTGGTGCGGCGTCCATTGTGCCGGAAAATGAGTTGGAGGATCTGCCGTTCTGGAAAGAGCCTGAGGACGGAAAGATGGTCTGTGAGATTGCGCGGATTGTTATTTCTCCGGAGTATCAGGGAAGAGGGCTTGCGAAAACACTGGTAACTTCTCTGGAAGAGGTTTTGAAAGAAAGAGGATGCGGTGCGGCAAGACTGCTGGTTGCGGCGAAAAATGTGCCGGCGTACCGTACTTATCTGCACTGTGGATTTCAGACTGCAGGAGAATGCGATATGTATGGCGATCATTATTATGCGTGTGAAAAAGTATTGTAAACGGAAGGAAATGTTTCATGATGCAGAAAAAACAGAAAAAGGGAACTTTCCGTCCGGTTCCGGGGCTGAGCCGGGAGGACGAGGAAAAGCAGCTGAAAGAAATCATCGATATTGCGCAGGCGAATCTGATCAGGACGGAGAGTTATGTGAAGGCGCTGTCGGATGAGTACCATGATCTGGTGGAGACATACGGACCAAAAGACAAGGAAGCGCTGGCGATGCTTCATAATACCCAGGCGCAGATGAGAGAGCGGCAGAGGGATCTGGTGCGGTGCCGGAAGGCGAGAAAGACCCCGTATTTTGGCAGAATTGATTTCAAAGATGTCAGTCAGCCTCAGGAGGAATCTTATTATGTGGGGAGGGTCGGCATTTCCAAAGAGGCGGCGGAACCTGTCGTGATCGACTGGAGAGCGCCGCTGGCGTCGGTTTATTATGAAAATAATACGGGAAGATGTACTTACACGGTAAAGGGCGAAGGTACGTTTGAAGTGGATCTGAAGCGAAAGCGAACCTATGAAATCGCCGATGACCGGCTGAAGGATTTCTTTGATTCCGATGTGGTGGCGAACGATGAGCTTCTGACCAAGTATCTGGCGAGAAACAAGACGGCGGTGCTTGGAGAGATCATTGCGACGATCCAGGCGGAGCAGAATGATATGATCCGAAGAACGCCGAAGCGGAATCTGATCGTCCAGGGAGTGGCGGGATCGGGAAAGACCACGGTGGCGATGCACAGGATCTCTTATATTCTTTACAATTATGAGGAAGAATTCCGCCCGCAGGACTTTTATATTATCGGCAGCAACCGGATTCTGCTGAACTATATTACCAGCGTTCTGCCGGATCTGGATGTGTACGGGGTCTCCCAGATGACGATGGAACAGCTGTTTGTAAGACTTCTCTATGAAGACTGGGACCCGAAGGTTCAAAGGATCCGATCCGTGGATAAGAAGGACGAAACGGCGTGCAGGAAAGGCAGCTATGGGTGGTTTCATGATCTGGAACAGTTTTGCCGGGAATACGAAAGGGAAGCAGTTTCCCATGAGGAAATCCGTCTGGAGAAAAACGGTGTTCTGCTGATGGATGAGGATACGATCAGCAGTTACCTGGAACACAATCCAAGAGTTTCCATGCAGGGCAAGATCAATATGCTCAATGAAATCCTCCGGTCAAGGCTGGAAAATGAACTTTCCGGAAAGTATGTCTCCTATTCGCCGGAGGAGAAAAAGGAACTGCAGAGGATGTACCGCTGGCATTTTGGAAAAGATGTATGGAAAGGCTCCGTTTATGAGGTTTACCGGGAGTTTCTGACGGCACAGGCAGAGCAGGGAAAAGCCGTGCCGTTTCCGGAAGATGCATTTGATCTCTACGATCTGGCGGCGCTTGCGTATCTGTACAAACGGATCAAGGAAACCGACGGAATCCGGGAGGCGAGCCATGTGATCATCGACGAGGCACAGGATTTTGGAATGATGGCATACGGGGCGCTGGAATACTGTCTCCGGGGTTGTACCTATACAATCATGGGCGACGTGTCCCAGAACATTCATTTCGGATACGGTCTGAACGACTGGGAAGAACTGAGAAAACTGATGCTTTCCACGAATCCAGACGGTTTCGGGCTGCTGAAGAAAAGCTACCGCAACACGGTGGAGATTTCTCATTTTGCAACGGAAATCCTGCGGCATGGAAATTTTGCGATTTATCCGGTGGAACCTATCAGCCGTCATGGAAGTCAGGTACGCGTGACTCAGTGCAAAAATGAAGAGGAGATGCTTGCGGAGACCGAAAAAAATATCCGGCAATGGATGCAGGAAGGCAGGGAAACCATTGCGGTGATCTGCAGGGACGAAGAGGAAGCGGCGATGGTAAGCGGGCGTCTGGGCGCAAAGCTTCCGCTGGCGGACAGCAACCCGGAAACTGCAAACTTTACCCAGGGAATCATGGTACTTCCGGTAGAATATACGAAAGGCCTGGAATTTGACGGGGTACTGCTCTATCACCCGTCCGCGGAACATTATCCGGCGGAAGACAGGTACGTAAAGCTTCTGTATGTGGCGGCGACCCGTGCCCTTCATGAACTGACGGTCGTCCACCAGGGAGACCTCACCGATCTGATCGCCAGACCGGTGTCCGGAGAAAAGAGGATGCAGCTGCTGGAAGAGGAGAAAAAGGTGCAGCGGGAAAAAGCGGACAGACAGCAGAAAAGACCGGAAATTCGGAAGCCCAAAGCAGTGCACGCGTCGGAGAAGAGAAACGATACGGAAGGTTCCGCACAGACGCCGGAGAACGGAAGCGGTATCGACGAACTTGTCCAGACCAGAAAGATTTTTGAAAGGAATCCGGCTGTGCGGCCGCTGAAGAAAACCGAGAATCCGGATGCATCCGCTCAGCAGCCGGTCAATACATCCCTGCATCGCTTCGGTGAAATCCCACAGGAAAGCATTCTGCGCCCGAAAGGGCACAGCCGCATCGACTGTTCGGTTCGGATCCTGAAGAAAGGGAAAAAGTATCTGGAAATGATCAGCAGATACGGAATCCTGCGGCTGACGCCTCTGACTCCAGAAATCATCCGAGTACAATTCCTGAAAGGTACGATGGGAAGCTTTCAGGAGGGATACTGGAACTACCAGCCGGACACCCTGCCTTCGTGGAGCGCCAAAGCAGGGAAAACGCTGGTGGAGATTGCGACAGAAAATCTCATCGTCCGGATCGATAAAAGAACCGGAGCCCTGCAGTTCTGCGACAGGAAAGGAAAACTTCTTCTGACGGAGAAAGCAGACCTGCCGCGGCAGATCGAGACGGGTTCCCACAGCGACACATGGACGTACTTTGACTGGGGGAAAACCGAAAAAATATATGCGAAAGGAAGTCTGAACGAAGACCTGGAACGTATGAACCAGAAAGCAAGATACATCAGTTTCGGAGGAAGAACTATGCGTATGCCTCTTCTGATTTCCGATAAGGGATATGGCATCGGAATAACTGCGGAACATTCGGTCATCTGCTGTACGATCCCAACGTATGGAAACTATGTATATACAGACGGTACAGATCAGATTGATTATTACTTTATCTATGGCGGAGACAGTAAAAATACTCTGGAATTGTACAAAAAAATAACCGGCTGAGACAGGGAAAAGAATTATGCAGGAGATTTGAGGAGAGCAGACACATGACGTGCTGTTCTCCTCTTTTATACATACGAGAAAGAAAATGACAGGGGAATAACGGGGTGTTATAATATAAGGGGATTTGGAAATCATGGACTAAGGGGTATCTTATGGGAGAAAGCAAAGGAATGGCTTCAGTTTGTTGTAAATTGTCGACTAGGTCTGAAACATGATTATGATATTGTGGAGGGGCCGATGGCAGATGATACAATATGGGATTATGTGGAAGATTATATGGCAGAAAGAATATCAAAAGAAGCTTTCTGGGAACTGGTTAGATTCAAGTATCCGACACATCAGATTGTATTCTGCACAGAGAGAGCATTGCAGACTATCAAATTTGAAGGGAGTTATTCGTTATGATGAACAAATTTTTTCCCGAGGAACAGATAACCGAGAACGATCTTTATTTTCTGTGTTATATGATAGAACGTGTGGCAAGAAAATTACATCAGAAGAACAAATATATTGTCAATTCAATACCAAAAGCTGAATGGGAGCGGCTGATCAGCATTGCGAATGTACTACATTGCGAAAACCCATTAAAAATTGAACATGAATGGATTGAAGAGTATAGATTGGAAAAAGGAGATTTTGATGTAGCGGATATCGATCCAGAGCTGGTGGACAAGATTCCATCAGAAACACAGATGGGAAAGGTGTATACAAGGCTGATTTTGTCAACGTTGCAGCCAGAAGAAGATTATATTGATGGAATGCTTCGGATATATAATGATGAGATATGCGATACGATCGACAACTGCAATAGCAGTGCGTATTATGAGCCGTCTTATGTAATAACCAGAGCTTATAACGATGGCGGATTCTAGAAATATTTAGGAGGAAGAGAAAATATGGACTTCCGTTCCCGCTGTCTGTCCATATCATACCTTATATAAATTATAGTGTATGGATGGCCGAAAAAAAGGACCCTGCACTGTCTTTTCAAAGGCAGTACAAAGTCCTTTCCCTTCTTTTTTCTCTTATGCCAGTCCCTTTTCCTCTAACCAGTTATCCAGAGTCCTTTTTCCTCTTTTCATCTTAAGGGTCCGGATCTGGAACTCCAGAATGGTCAGCAGGGTAAAGACGATCCACAAAACGGTCAGGAATATTACGGCTTCCTGAATACTTTCTCCTCCTGATATGGTACTTCGGAAGGCTTCCACCGTATAAGTGAACGGTACCCAGTCATGAAGATAAGGGACAAAGCTTCCGGACAGTTCCAGGGGGTAGGTTCCCACAGAACCTGCCAGCTGGATCACCATAAATACCAGCATCAGGAAACTTCCCACTTTGCCAAAAGTATTGGTAAAGAAATACATCACAGACATAAAAGCCACCGAAGCCAGACAGGCTACCGCCAGGGTTTTCCCCATTTCCACCGGCTTAAAACCGTCACACAGATGAAGCATAAAGATCATCACCGCTGCCTGGAGCAGGGCAATCAGATACAGTACCGATGCCTTGCTTCCCCACCAGGCCAGACCGGATTTCAGCTTTCCGCTGTACTTTGTCAGCGGATACATAAGACTAAAGGCAATACAGCCTACCCAAAGTGCCACAGACATCATATAGGGGGCCATGGCATGGCCGTTATTTTCTACCCTGGTGATCTGTGTTTCTTTTGTTTCCACAGGAGCTGCAAACATATCCGCCGTATCTTCTCCTTTATTCGTATCCCGGATCTGTTTTGCCCCATCTGCCAGACTGTCTTTTAAAGTCCCAGTTCCTTCCGCCAGCTGTTCAATCCCGGATCCAAGAGTTTTACTTCCGTCATGAAGCTGGGAAGCTCCGCTGCTGATCTGGGAGGCTCCGTCCTCCAGCTGTACCGCTCCTCCAAGAAGAGCCTGATTGTTTGCAGTAAGCTGGCCGGTTCCCTGAGACAACTTGCTGGTTCCGGCTACCAAGGTATCCATACCCGCCGAAAGAGTTCCTGCTCCCTGAAAAAGGGTCTGGGCTCCTGTCTTCAGACTTCCAGTTCCCTGTTTCAGATCCTTTGCTCCCTGGGACAGCTGTTCCACTCCCTGGGAAAGAGCCGGAAGCTGTCCCTGCATTTCCTGTACTCCTTTATCCAGATCAGAACTTCCCTGTACCAGACGGCCAAATCCCTCATCCAGCTGCCCGGCTCCCTGTACCAGTGCTTCCGTTCCCTGTGTCTTCAGTACTCCGGCTCCATCCTTTGCACTCTGGATTCCGCCGGCAAGTGCAGGTGCCGCCTCAGTCAGCTGTTCTACTCCCCGGTTCACTTCTCCACTTCCCTGGGTAAGACGGTCAGCACCTTCCCTCAGCTGAGACAGGCTGTCTCCAACCTGTGTGCCGATTCCGCTCTTCAGCTGCTCCATGCCGCTGTCCACTCCTGCCAGATACTGTTCTCCGGCTGTTTCTGTCTGAGCAGACAACTGTCCCAGACCTTCTGATAATGCCTGAAGATCCTTTACCACACTGCTCAGGTCTGTAGAATTTTCCCCTGCCAAACCGGCCCCGGTCATATCCCGGGCCTGCCGGGCTGCCTCTGCCATGGTCTGCTGATCCTGAAACAGGGCGGCACTGCTGTTCCCAAGAGCCTGAGAAGCTTCCTGGAGACGGCTTCCCGCCTCATTGGCTGCATCGGCGTTTTGCTGTGCAACTGCCACTGCCTCCCAGGCAACGGATGCCACTGCATCTATATCTCCTGAATCAATTGCCTGCTGCAAGGAATCACTTAAATAAGAGGCGTCTGTACTTTCCACACCTCCCAGATTTTCTGCCGCAGCCTGGGCTGCCTCTGCCTGGTTTCCGGCTTCCTGGGCATTCCCCTCTAAAGTATCGCCCAGTTGGTCCCCACTTCCTGTTTCCTGGGACATGCTCTCCGTTCCCTGAATCCCCGCAAGGAGCTGATCGGCACTGGACTTTAACTGGTCCGCGTCCTCTTTCACAGAGTCAAAAACCTGTTTTCCTCCATCCTGCAGCTGTCCGTTTACCTGATCAATACTGGCAGAAATGCCGGGGACTGCCTGTTCTTCCAGAAGCTTCATTCCCTGGGAAAGCTGAGCTGCCCCTTCATAAACCTCATTTGTACCTTCCTGAAGTTTCTGTGTCTGCCCGGGAAGCTGGGATGCTGCACTGTTCAGCTGATCCAGTCCTTCCTGTAAAGATGCAAGACCCCTGTCTGTCTGTTCAGCTCCTGCCTTCAGACTTTTGCTTCCCTCTCCTGCTGTCTTGACACCTGCGGCAAGCTGGGAAGACCCCTGGGATAATGCCCGGACTCCCTGAGAAAGTCCCGGGATCTTTCCTTCTAACTGTCCCATGCCCTCTTCCAGGGACTGGGCTCCTGCATCCAGGCTTTCACTTCCGCCGGCAAGTTCTTTTGCCCCGCTGTCCAGGGTTTTCGTCCCCTTGTTCAGTTCACTGGCCCCATCCTGAAGTTCACGTGCTCCCTTGTCTGCGGCTGTTACTCCATCTGTATAAGTCTTTAGTCCCTCTTCCAGGGTCTGACTACCATCTCTGAATACCAGAGTACTATCTGCCAGAACCTGTAAATTCTCTTCGATCTGTTCATTTCCTGAGGCAAGTTCCCGAGTTCCCTCCTGGAGCTTCCCGGAACCATCTGCCGCTTCCTCCATTCCGTCCCCGGCCTTACCGATCTGTTCAAAAACCGCTTCTGCATAGGTGCGGGTAACTTCTTCCCGGACAGAACTCTGGATTTTCTCCATAGCTGTCTCGCTCATCTTAGAAGCAATGTAATTGGTACCCGGGTTTGTTTCATAAGAAAGTTCCATTTTTTCAGGTTTTTCCCGGGTAAGGGTGGCTGCATTGGCTGAAAAATCCTCCGGTATGGTAATGACCATATAATAACTTCCGTCTTTCAGCCCCTGCCGGGCCCTTTCCTTATCTGTAAAAGAAAAATTCAGAGAACTGTCCTCTTTCAGATTCTCCACCATTTCTTTTCCTATGTTTAATGTTTCTCCCTCATATTCTACCGGTTTATCCTCATTCACCACAGCCACGGGCAATTTGTCCATATTGCCATAAGGGTCCCACATGGATCCCAGAAAAAGGGTGGTATAAATGGTAGGAATTGCAATAATCGCAACAATAACTACCAACATGAGTTTATTACTCAGTAGCTTTTTCCACTCTAGTTTCAGCATTCTCCTGTCTCCTTTCTGTCTGCGCAACTAGTTATAGTTTAATAGATACTATGTTGATTATTTACACATACTGCATTATACTAGGGTTATAAATACCTTACAACCGACAATAATCCTTCGTTGCGTCTATTAATAGACAAAATGTCTATCTAGTGTCTATGGTTTATAATTTTTTTATATTTTCGAAAGGAGAAATCTATGAAAGAAAAAACTGACCGGAGAATCCGCAAAACGAAAGCCCAGCTTCGAGCCGGGCTTGCAAAACTTATGCAGGAAAAAAGTATTAAAGAAATTACTGTAAAAGAACTGGTAGAGGAAGTGGATATCAACCGTTCTACTTTCTATCTCCATTATACGGATATTTTCAATATGCTTTCCACCATTGAAGAAGAACTGCTGGAAGAGATCCGCCAGACCATTCAGAATCATCCGGTCAGTCCCTTTAACGAATCCAGCTTTCCTTTTATTGAGGATATTTTTCATATCCTGGCAGAAAACAAAGATATCTGCAACGCCTTGCTGGGGCCAAACGGGGATATCGCGTTTATCCATCGCATTGAAAATCTGATTTCCACCCACAGTCTTAACGTACTGCGCCGGACTTTTCCGGACACTATTGAAGACCTGAAATATTCCTATTCTTTCTGTCTTTCCGGCTGCATCGGTCTGGTGAAAACCTGGCTGACATCCGATACCGATGAAACGCCTCAATATATGGCCCAGCTCACCTTCCGGCTGATCATGAACGCCCTCCGTCATATGTATCCTGATAACACGCCCTCACAGACCCCTCTGTCAGGTTCCAAAAGCCCTCTGCCGGAATAGATCCGGCAGACACTTCTTCAGGATCTGTGTCTGACCGGGATTTTTATTGCTTTTCCAGAGCTTTCTGATACTCTTCCTTCAGTTCTTTGATTTTTTCCTCCTTTTCCCTGTCATAAAGCTGATTGTCCTCTTCAATAACTCTCCTTTCTCCCTTGTCGGGTAGTAATC
This sequence comes from uncultured Ruminococcus sp., assembly GCA_900553885.1. Taxonomy (GTDB): domain Bacteria; phylum Bacillota; class Clostridia; order Lachnospirales; family Lachnospiraceae; genus Mediterraneibacter. The sequence continues at coordinate 16,287 of USFD01000041.1, read as the reverse complement.
AGCGCCGGATACGGCGCATAAGCTTTGTTACTTTCGTCGAAAGTAACGCAAAAGCACTTTTGACAGCCGTTCCGTCCATCAAAAGCTGCCTTTGCGCCCTGCCGGGGGCTTTTCCCGCCCTACGGACGGGGCTGCAGTTCCCGCCGCTTGCATCCGAAGTCATCGCCTTTCGGATCGCAGAGACTACATTCGCCACAGTATTTTCCGCCCGTTTTACAAGCCAGATTAGCGTCTGCATTTCTGCCTCGCTCAACTCCACATTCCCGAAATCGTAATAACGAATCGCATGGTTGAAAATAGAACTCAACTGTCCATGAATCGTTTTCAGATAGGTGGGAGATACGGGTTTTCCTGTTTTTCCTTTCTGGCTCCGCATTGCATTCTGCCAATCAATCACATCTTTTGCCGTGATCTCAGACATTTTTCTCTGCCCCAGATAAGGAAGAATCCATTATTTCCGTCTACTCCGTGGCTTTACGCAGAAATATCTGGGTAAACTTCTGGGTTTTAGCGACTCTCAGGCAGACGTCCGTATCGCCCAGTATGAAAAAGGCGCTCGCAGCCCAAAAGAAAAATATTTAAACGCATTGGCACAGATCTTTGAAGTATCGCCAAACGCTTTGAATGTTCCCGATATTGACACAGATATTGGACTTATGCACACTCTCTTTACACTGGAAGATACACGTGGTCTGAAAATCGGAAAACTGGACGGCGAACTCTGCCTCCGGTTGGACAAGGACGCAGGAATGACCTACCATAGTATGTGGGATATGTTCAACACATGGTATCAGCAGGCAGAGAAACTGGAGTCCGGCGAGATCACCAAAGAGCAATATGATCAATGGCGTTATACCTATCCAAAAATGGAGTGGGAACAGACCCGCCGGGATCTGGACGCTCTGCGTGAAAAGCGAAAAGCTGAAAATACTACAGATTAAAAAAAGCCAACAAAAAAGGTCTTACCAAATTGATTTCACTCAATTCAGTAAGACCTTTTCTATTGGTTTCAGTTGGATTTTACCTGATAACCTCCGGCGAAAAGTAAATAAATGCTTTTCAGCCAGTGTTATCATTTTGTTATCAAATAGAACCTTGATAGGCTTCAAACGCCCTGTTTATGCGGGTTCTCAAATTCTTTTACTTATTCGAACTCTATCGTCCCCGGCGGCTTACTCGTCAGATCATAGAATACCCTGTTCACTCCCTTGACCTCATTTATAATCCTGCTCATCACCTTCTGCAGCACCTCAAACGGAATCTCCGCCGCCTCTGCCGTCATAAAGTCGATTGTCTTCACCGCTCTGAGCGCTACCGCATAGTCATAGGTTCTCTCATCTCCCATAACTCCTACGCTTCTCATATTTGTCAGCGCCGCGAAGTACTGGTTGATCTCCTTATCCAGTCCTGCCTTTGCGATCTCTTCTCTGTAGATCGCATCCGCATCCTGCACGATACGCACCTTTTCTGCAGTAACTTCTCCGATAATACGGATTCCAAGTCCCGGTCCCGGGAACGGCTGACGGAAGACCAGTTCTTCCGGAATTCCCAGCTCCAGACCTGCCTTGCGGACTTCATCTTTAAACAGATCCCGCAGCGGCTCGATGATTTCTTTGAAATCAACGTAATCCGGGAGTCCGCCCACATTGTGGTGGGACTTGATCACTGCGGACTCGCCGCCCAGGCCGCTTTCTACCACGTCCGGGTAGATAGTTCCCTGCGCAAGGAAATCTACGGCTCCGATCTTCTTTGCCTCTTCCTCAAACACACGGATAAATTCTTCGCCGATAATCTTACGTTTCTGCTCCGGCTCGGTCACCCCTGCCAGTTTGTTATAATATCTCTCCTGCGCATTTACGCGGATAAAGTTCAGATCGAAGTTGCCTTCCGGTCCGAAGACAGCTTCCACTTCGTCTCCTTCATTCTTGCGAAGAAGGCCGTGATCTACGAAGACGCAGGTCAGCTGTTTTCCGATGGCTCTGGAAAGCAGTCCTGCTGCCACGGAAGAATCCACGCCGCCTGAGAGTGCCAGCAGCACTTTTCCATCACCGACTTTTTCACGGATCGCTTTTACGGAATTTTCCACAAACGCATCCATCTTCCAGTCGCCGGCGCAGCCGCATACATTTTTCACAAAATTGTTGATCATCTTTGTGCCTTCCGCTGTGTGCAGCACTTCCGGATGGAACTGGATCGCGTACAGTTTCTCTGCCTCATTTTCAGCCGCCGCCACCGGGCAGTCTGCTGTATGGGCGGAAATTTCAAATCCCGGCGCCGTTTTCGCTATGTAGTCGAAATGGCTCATCCAGCAGATCGTCGGCGTTGATACATTTTCAAATACTTTGGACGCGGTCTTGTCGATCAGCACTTCTGTCTTTCCGTACTCTCTGACATCCGCTTTCTTCACTTCACCGCCCAGCACATGCATCATAAGCTGCGCGCCGTAGCAGAGTCCGAGAACCGGTATTCCCAGTTTAAACAGCTCGTCTGAGTAGGTCGGCGAATCGGGCAGATAGCAGCTGTTCGGTCCTCCGGTGAGGATGATTCCCTTCGGGTTCATTGCTTTGATCTTTTCAATATCCGTTTTGTAAGAATAAATCTCACAGTACACATTACATTCCCTGACACGTCTTGCGACAAGCTGATTATACTGCCCGCCGAAGTCAAGGACGATTACTAATTCGTTCTTCAAGGCTTTCCTCCTGATTATGTGCCCCGGACGGCACGTTTTCTTTTCTCCTAACAATTATAGTTGAGGCGGCCTCTTTTTACAAGCACTTCATGATCCGGCTTCCGCTATTCCTCAATCGGTTCCAGATTTTCGCCTCTTGCCTTACACACCGGGCAGACCGGTTCTTCCCCTTCCGGTACCTCAAAAACTGCCCCGCAGATTTTACATTTATACTTTTTCACTCTGCCGCCTTTTTCTTCCTCATTGCACGGGATCAGCTTCAGCAGCTCTTCCGCCGCCTCTGCGGGAAAATCATCCGAAGGCGGATTTTTCACCAGTTCCTTCAGAAGCTGCCGGGCATTGGCGCTCTGGGGGAGCATATATCCCGACTCCCTGAGCAGGTCTTCATTGACCAGGCGGACCGATTTTTCAAATGCAGTCATCAGCCGGTACAGACCGTCAGTTTCCGCGGTCTCCGCCAGCTGAAGGGCGGTCTTTTCCTGCCGGGCTTTTCCTTCTGCCAGCGCAAAGGAGGAAACGATTACCGCCTCTGTCTTCTTCTGCTGAGGCGGGTATTCTGCAGGCACCATGGAAATGGCGCCGCTGGGGCAGGCTCTGGCACAGACTCCGCAGCCCAGACATTTCTCCACATCAATAATACTGTTTTCCGTGTCGGTAGCGCCTACCGGACAGACATACAGACAAAGACAGTCTTTTGTACACAGGCGCAGATTTCTTACAGCAATCTCTTTCATGCGGAAACCCTCCTTTCCACTTTTTCAAACTTCCAGGCAGGAACTTTGCATACAGGACACAGTTCCGGCGCCTTATCTCCCACATAGACAAATCCGCAGACCGTGCAGACCCAGATCTGCGTGTCTTTCAGAAAACTTTCTCCTTCCCTTTCGTACCTCTGAAGGAGAGAATTCAGAATATTCGTTACCTTCTCTCCCCAGGTACAGATGCGGAGAGCGCCCCTGTCTTTCTCCGCTTCCCCGGCGGACCGGAGAACCGGATATCCTTCCTGCAGGTCATCCTGAACCAGACCGGACAGTTTCTCCATGTCCGCATCCGCCTCCTCCGGCGTTATGGAGGCAAAATAATCCGCGATCTGACGATACAGCTCTGCCTCTCTGTCTTTGTACTGTTTTTCACAGCCCCTGGCCAGATTGGAGCAGATTGCGGACAACACGCCCGGAGACAGTTTTTTCATGTCTCCGTCATACACAGCGGCATCCGGCTTTCCAGTTCTTTTCCCGGAATCTGCGGCATTTTTCCCGGCCTGTCCGGTTTTTCCCTGGTCTTTTACCGTAAATGCGCTCTTCCCCGCGCCGCACACGGGACAGGCCCAGGCATCCGGCAGTCCGGCAAATGGAGTTCCCTCTTTTGCCTCATCATACACATAGCCGCAAATGGAACAGACATACTTCATAGACATTCTCCTCTCTTTTCATGCCATTCCTGATATTATATCGGACAGCACAGAATTCTGTTAACAGTATCCGGATCGTATCACTTACGCATCCGCCATGACAATTATTTTCAAATAATTATAATTTAATTATCTTGATTTCAGAATATTTTGTCAATATATAAAAGCGGACAAAAATAAGGCCCCCGGCATATCCTGTACGCCGAGGGCCCCTGTAATCACTGTCTATTCTATTCTGCCAGTCAGTCTTTCCTCATTCAGAAACCGGCTGGCCGCCGCATTTCCGGAAACTATGCCGCATATTTGGCAAGTTCTGTCTGAAGATCTTCACAGTTGTCTGAATGCACCTGCAGTTCGAGCGTGCTGTTGAGTCCAAGATGCATAATTCCAAGCAATGATTTTGCGTCTACTACAATTCTTCCTCTTTTGACGTCAACATCAAAGTCATACCTGGATACTGTGTTTACGAATTCAACAATTTCATCCGGGGTTTTAAACGTAAGTTTCATGTCGCTCATTATTCATCTCACCTCGCTTTTCATCTTACTGTGACTGATGCCGGCATTCTGTTCGCCGTATACTTTGATTCTCACCTGAATCAAGCGTATCATACCACACTTTCCCAGTTTGAAAAGGGTGAAATTTTTTGAATAGGTAGAATTTTTTAATGAACTGACTTACGGTATTCCGTCGGCAGCACCCCTACTTCCTCTTTGAATACCCGGCTCATATATTTCGGATCCGCATATCCGGTCAGCTCCGCGATCTGATTCAGCTTCAGTTTTGTGTTCAGAAGCAGCCCTTTGATCCGTTCAATCCGGTAATGTCTTACTGTCTCTGTAAAGCCTGCCCCCGTTTCTTTTTTAAACTGAGAACTCAGATACTCCTCAGATACAAAAAGCTGCCCCGCAATCTCTTCAAGGGTTACTCCCTGGTCATAATATTTCCGGACCAGTTCCACGGCTTTCTGAACCAGAGGACTGTACCGTGTGTCCCCTTCTTCCGAAAATGCATTGAAATTCACAACATGCAAGAACTCTTCCATCGCACTGCGGATCTGTCCCCAGCTCATGGCAACTGTAATGGCCTGCATACAGCTCTGGATCCTGAGCTCTGATTCAATTTCATGCTGGGTTTTATACGCATTTACCACCGCAAGATTAAAGCGGATCAGACATTCCTTCATTTCCGCGGGACTGTGGGGCTGACCTCTCAGCCGGTCATAGAGCCGGTAATAGCATTTCTTGATTTCCTCTCCTTCCAGCTCAAGCACAGCCTGTCTTGCCTGCCGCTCCAGTTCCGCCGGGTACTTTACAGGAACCACCTCAAGCCTTTCCACGTCTTCTTTCCGTATCAGATCTCCCCGGTCAAAAAGAAGATTCCATTCCCGCATGCGTTCAATTCTTTTCAGGCCTTCCAGCAGTTCAAGACCGTTTTTCATATCATCCCAGACACATACAATTTCTCCCCGGAAGCTTCCGCATACCGCCGGAACCGCGTGTTCTTTAAAGAAAAGATAGGCTTCATTCTGATCTTCCATACAATATATAACAGCAGTCAGTACTCTCCAGGCGTCAACCTCCAGCACACAAATGGAAAAATTTTTATCCGCCGCCGCATTTTCCAGAAAGCGGCGCACATCTTCTCTCTGTTCCGTATAATTACTTCCCAGCCAGATCGTACAGACAGATACCGGCTCCTCCAGCGTAAATCCGTATTTCTCCCGTGTCATGAAATGGAATCTTCCGTCCGGATGAATCTGGCCGTTGAGACAGCCCCGGAAAATATTCTCCACTGTAAACGCTGCCGCTATTGCCTGTTCATTTTCCAGTTTTTCTTTTACACTGCGGACCGCTTTCTTCAACTGAGCCTTTTTCAGAGGCTTCAGAATATAATTGTCAACGCTCAGTTCAATGGCCTGTCTGGCTTTATTAAAATCCGTATCTGCGGTCAGCACAATAACCCTGCACGAAGCTCCCTCGCTGCGAAGCTTCTTCAGCATAGTCACTCCGCTCATTCTGGGCAGCTGAACATCCATGATCACCAGATCCGGACGCGCTTCACTGATCAGCTCATATCCTTCTCTTCCATCTGACGCGGCGCCTGCCAGCTCATATTCCGGCCCGGCCTTCTCCAGCAGTTTTATCAGCTCTTCTCTGACCTGTGCATCGCTGTCTATGATTACAACCCGCATTCGTGACTCCCTTCTCATTTGTCTGTTTCCCCGGCAGCGGCGGTCAGGCCTTCTAAAATGCCAAACCAGCCTGCCCCCGTTGCTTTCCTTCCGCCAGAGTCAGAAATATGCCTGTCTCCGGCAGAAGAATCTGCTCTCAGTATAACACACTATGAATGCCGATGCAGATATTTCTGTTTTGCGCTTCTGACCGGCCAGGGAGAACTTATTTTTATCCCTTCACAGCGCCTGCCGCCACACCTTTAATAATATGCTTCTGGCAGGCCAGATAAAAGATAACAACCGGAATCACCGCCAGGATCAGAGCCGCCATAATCGCGCCCATATCCACGCGTCCGTAGCTTCCCTTCATATACTGAATTGCAATGGATATCGTTTTATATTTGTTCAGATCCAGTACAAGATATGGAAGCAGGAAATCATTCCATATCCACATTGTCTCCAGAATTCCCACGGAAATATAAGTGGGCTTCATAATCGGAAGCACCACATTGAAAAATGTGCGGAGAGGTGTACAGCCGTCGATCATTGCCGCTTCCTCAATTTCCAGCGGAATGGACTTCACAAAACCGCAGAACATAAAAACCGCCAGTCCGGCTCCAAATCCCAGATATATAATCATAATTCCCCACGGAGTATTCAGCCTGGTCCGGTCCGCCACCAGAGAAAGTGTAAACATAACCATCTGAAACGGCACAACCATAGAAAATACACACAGCAGATATAAGGCCTTTGTGAACTTTGTCTTTACCCTTGTAATATACCATGCGCACATGGAAGTACATACGAGAATCACGAGAACCGATCCGACTGTAATAAAAACTGTCCAGCCAACCGCGTCCAGAAGTTCATATTTGTCAATCGCAGTCACATAGTTTTCTATACTGTTCCACGTTTTCTCATTGGGCAGTATAAAAGGTTCCTTATTGATATAAACCTTTTTCTTAAATGAATTCATAAGCACAACCAGAACCGGCGCGATATATACCAGACCCAGAATGGTAAAAAAACCTGTACCGATCATGCTCAGTCTCCGTTTCTTTTTCATTTACTGCTGCACCTCCTTTGAGCGGGTTGCACGAAGCTGTATCAGGCCGATTCCAACCACAATAACAAAGAATATAACGGCCTTCGCCTGTCCGACGCCTTCCCATCCGGTACGCCCGTAGAAGGTATTGAAAATATTCATCGCCATCATCTCAGACATTTTTGCCGGTTCACCTGCCGTCAGGGACAGATTCTGGTCAAACAGCTTGAATCCGTTTGTGATGGACAGGAACATACAGATTGTAATGGACGGCATCATCATAGGAATCGTTACGCGGAAAAGACTCTGAATCCCGGATGCGCCGTCAATCTGCGCCGCTTCCATTACATCCCCCGGTATGGACTGAAGCCCTGCAATATAGATAATCATCATATATCCGATCTGCTGCCAGCTGACAAGAATAATCAGTCCCCAGAAGCCGTACCACTCGTTCAATCCCAGAGCCGTATTGTATTTTTCCAGTATACCGTTGAAAATCAGCTGCCAGATATAACCGAGCACAATGCCGCCGATCAGGTTCGGCATAAAGAAGATAGTCCGGAAAATATTGGTCCCTTTCATCTTCTGTGTCAGTGCCATTGCAAGCGCAAATGCAACTACATTTATTACAATAAGTGATATTACGGCAAACAGAACCGTATACCAGAAGGAATGTCTGAATACCGTGTCCTTAAATGCTTCCACATAATTAGACAGTCCCACAAACTTCGCGTCTGTAACTGTGGTAAATTCACAGAACGACAGCCATATTCCCATAATAAACGGAATGATAAAGCCCAGTATAAACGCGCAGAAAGTAGGGAGTACAAAAATCGGCATATACCGCCGGATTGTTTTTTCCATGAAATTCTCCTCCTTTCAGTCACCGGAAGTGCCAAAAGACACATTCCTGGATCGTAAGCGGTGGCCAAGATCTCGGACAGCCCCGGACTTTGGCTCGTCGCTGTTTCAAAAAGCGGCGGCAGAGTGTTTCTGCCTGCCGCTTCTCCTCTCACATAACATCGTTGAACTCCGGATGTTTTTTATTTACTTCGCTGCCGCTGCCTCTGCTGCCCATCCGTCAACGAATGCGCTTACAACTTTATCCCAATTGGCGTCTGTCTGGTCCGCCGCATAGGCCGTAAGAGCAGATCCCACACCATTCTTCCACTCTTCAGAAGGCATGGTGGAGAATACCCATGTTACAGGAATTTTCCCTTCTTCCATATACTTGTTTGCCTCATTAACAAGTGTGTTTTCCGACTCAAGGTTAGATGAGAACGGAATTACAAATCCCATGTCCTTGCACATTGTCTCGACGCCTTCATCAGAAGTAACGCACCAGTTCATAAAATCAAGCGTTGCCTGAATATCGTCTTCTGAAGCCTTTGCGTTTACACACCAGTAGTTTTCTGTTCCCGTACATACCCCCTGATTTTCTTCGCCGTCAACGCCGATGTAAATCGGGAGAATGCCAAGGTTCTCATCTCCAATGTCCGCAATGTTGTTATACTCCCATGTTCCGTTCTGATAGAACACTGCCTCTTCTGTTACAAAATCAGCCGTTGCATCATCTGCTGTTTTTGTAGAGATCTCCGTTGGCTCACAGGTTGCATTGTTAATATACAGATCCCAGATCTGGCGGTAATTGTCCAGGTAAGTTCCTTTGATCGCATCTGTATTGTTGATACCTTCATCCTTATACTCGTAGTAGATCGGAAGGTTTGCAAGATGTGTCTTGAATCTCCAATCAGAAGAGCCATCCATTCCCGCGGATGTAAATGCAGAAAAACCAAGTTCATCCTTGCGCGCCGTAATATCTTCCACAACTTTTTTCAGGCTGTCAAAATCTGTAATATCGTCTGCAGAATATCCTGCCTTCTCCAGAAGCGCTTTGTTGTAAATAATACCGTAATTCTCAATTACATAAGCAATTCCTGCCATTTTGTCTCCGTCCATCAGAGCGAAGCTGTCATCTGTCAGCTCCCCGGCAATATCAGATCCGGACAGATCATAGCAATAATCCTTCCAGCTTGCCAGCCCTACCGGGCCGTTTACCTGAAACAGCGTAGGAGCATCGGTCTTTGCCATTTCAGATTTCAGTGTTTTCTCATACTCTCCTGAAGCCGCTGTCAGAACAGTTACCGGAACGCCGGTCTCATCTGTATATGTTTCCGCCAGTTCCTGCCAGTATTCATCTGCCTCCGGTTTAAAATTCAGATAATAGACTTTTCCTTTCGCATCTTTTCCACTGTTGCCGCCTCCGTCACTTCCGCATCCCGCTGCCATTCCTGTTATCATTGCAGCTGCCAGCACAATTGATAATACTCTTTTCTTTTTCATATTTGTCCTCCACCTTTCTGAAAACAGCGTTTTCCTTTATCTGAGGAAATTATAGCAATGGCCGCAGTCCGTCCGTTATCAAATACAAAACCTTCTCTATCAAAAAAAATACCTGGCATCAACGTATACAGAACTGTTTCACTGTCCGATACGTCAATGCCAGGTTATTTTCACTGTTCTTCCAGAAATTTCTGAATACTTTCGTCTTCCTTTTCCGTAAATTCCTCCGGGGTCATCTTTCCCTGCGCCAGATCCGGCAGAATCTCGCCTAACGTTTCTTCCTGCAGGATCGAATTCCATTTCACCTGATAATTCGGCACAAGCTGAGGACCGTTCTTATAGGCAGCTATGTAATCTCTCTCTGCAGGAATCATTTCTCCCGGATCCCTTGTAAAAAGTTCTTCCCGTTGCTCCATATTCAGCCGGGTACGGAGTTTCAGAAGTGCCGCCGCCCCCTCCTTTACTTCTTCACTGTAACCGGACACGATAGCCCATCCAAAAGTCTCCGGAGAAGAGATCATCTTATTTTCCGGGAACGCCGAAAAACGCACCTTATCCTGCCATTCCTCCGGTATCTGATCCATCATCCAGTATCCATTGGGAATCATTGCCGCGCGGCCGGAAAAGAAATTTTCATAAGATACGTCAAAATCTGCATACAGTGCATCCTCTGTCGTGTAGGAAAATAATCTCTGCAGGGTCTGTGCAATCCGCAGACCGCTGTCATTCTGATAAGTTTCCGGATAGAACTCTTCCATAAATTCTGCGCCTTCCTCTGCCGAAGCAGCCTCAGCCGTGGCAATCAGCATTGGCGCCCAGGCCGTTCCTTCAGTATGAAGCGCCAGAGGCGTGATCCCGCAGCTCTCCAGCTGCTCACAACACGTCCAGAATTCCTCCCATGTTTCCGGGAATGATTCAATTCCCGCCCGGGCAAACAGCTCCTCATTCCAGAACATACCCGAACAGGAAAAGGCCGCGGTACTGATCGGTCCCAGATAGATACTCCCGTCCTCTTCACTGCAGGATTCAAGCACAGAAGGTTCTATCATAGATTCCCACTCTTCATCCGTATAGATATAATCCGACAGTTCTTCGATCCGGCCGTCCTGTATCATCATATAATAAAAAGCCGGCAGCATTCTCACATCTGTAATGACAGCGGGGAGCGTATCCGTTACATTCTGCCGTTTCAGATTCCGACGGTACTCCTCCTCTGTCTCCATGATCCACTCCACATCCGCCTGCCATTTTCCTTCATAGATCCGGTTAAATTCCTGAATCACATTTTCCTCATTTCGAATCCCCGTGGAGGAATCCACAATAAGGACAATCGGAATTGATACCTCTTCTTCTCCGGCCGGAGCCTGCACATTCTTTTCAGAACATCCCGCCGCAGTCACAGCCAGCAGCAGTGCGGCTACAGCCGCCTGCAGTCTCCCGCCTTTATGGCTGCGTCCCTGATATTTCGTCTGTCGGCTCTCCTGCTTGTATTTTTTTCTTTTATTGTTCATCCTGTTCCTGTCCGCCCCCTTCGGGAATCTTTATCGTACATGTAGTCCCCTCTTTCTCTGCCCTGCAGTAAAATGCCGCCCTGTCTCCATATTTCAGGCGAAGCCGGGTGAGAATATTCACTACACCATATCCGTGTTTCTTATCCGGGAAACAATTTTTCAGTTCTCCCACCGGTATATCATTCATACCATTGATTTTTTCCATCATATCCGGGTCGATGGAAGTTCCGTTATTGGCAACACTCAGGTATAAATCTCCATCCTTCTTCCATACTGCAATTTCTATTCTGCCTCCCTCAAAAATACCCTGAAATCCGTACTTCACCGCATTTTCTACAAGAGGCTGTAGAATCAGCTTCAAAACATAGGTATCTGCCGCATCCACCTGGCAGTCAAGTTTGTAGGAAAAAAGATCCTGATTGCGGATCTGTTGAATTTCCATATAACTCTTTACATTTTCCAGCTCGTCTTCCACTGTCACGATCTCACTCCCCTTGCTCAGGGACAGCCGCAGGTATCTGGAAAGAGCCTGGATCATACGCATGGTTGTCTCTTCCCCGTTAATTCTCGCAAGCATGTAAATCGTATCCAGCGTATTATACAGGAAATGCGGATTGATCTGGCTGATCAGCATATTAAGTTCCGTTGTGCGCAGTTCCCGCTCCTGATCTTTGATTTCATCCAGAAGCTGCCGGATATTGACCAGCATCTCATTATAGGACCGGCCAATTTCATCCAGTTCTGTATTCGTGTGCAGTTCGATCGTCCGTTCAAAATTATTGCCGTCGAATTCTGTCATAGCATCTTTTATCGTCTGAATCGGCTTGGTAAATCTCCTGGAAAAATATATACTCAGAACAACTGCCACCGCTATGACCACAAGATATATTCCCGCAAACACAAAGAATATGGGGATCAGTCCCTGGTTCAGCACCCGGTCCGGAACAAATGAAAAAACGCTCAGGCCGCTGTCCGCATCCCGGTATGCCGACACTACACCGCTCTTTACCCGCTCTCCGGCAAATATCATCCCCGCGTCCTGTTTTGCCGTGATCTGCTCCGCCATTTCGTCCGGGACGCCTTCTCCTGCTTCAAAATTCTCCGGGGCAGAAGAAAAACAGATCTGCCCGTCCCCGTCAATAATCCCTACAGCAGCTTCGTCTGCCAGTTCCGGGCTTATCCCTGCTATTTCCTGCAGAAATCCGGGCTCCATTTTAAAAAACAGCATCCCGGGCTCGTGGGCATACTCCAGACTTCTTACATATCTACCGATAAAAAGAGCTTCTTCTCCGGTACCGAACAGAGTATCTTCTGCCCAGAACCACTTTGTCTTTGAATATTCCTCCCCCAGATATTTTTCAAATCCACTCTCTTCTATATTTTTATAGGATATATCCGAATAGGATCTGCTATATACATTCCCCTTATTATCCACATAACAGTAGTCAGCTACATGGTCCAGGTCTATATAGGCAAAATACTTGCTCAGAGCAATATATCTTACTTCCTCCAGCCCTTGATTTTTTAGGCTCTGCTGCACGTCATCATATAGAATACACTCTGCCGTTGTCTCATCACTTTTCCGATACATATTCTCCAGCGTAAGTCCCATCTGTTCCGTCCTAAACTCATATTTATCAATAATTGAACGCGTCAGCCTGTTCCTTACACTTATAATTACCCCCACACTGGACAACAGGAGCGTAAGACCCAGAAGCGCAGCGGTATACTTCAGATACCTTCGCTGTATCCCGGACATTTTCTTATTCTTTTTCATAATTACTCATACCTTTTTGTTACATCTCATATTCTTTTCTATATTCACTGGGAAGCCTGCCTGTATACTGCTTGAACAGATGAGAGAAATAGGACGGATTGTGAATTCCTACCGCTTCGCAGATGTCTCCGATACTGCCGCCGCCTGCCTCAAGCAGTCTCTTTGCTTTCTCCATTCTCTGCTGCATCAGATATTTTTTAAAAGTCATATGAAATGTATGTTTAAACACTCTGCCGAAATAGACCGGATTCAGATAAATATGCGCCGCCACCGATACAATAGACAGCTCTTCATCCTGAAGGTGACCCTCTATGTAAGCCACCGCCTCAGACATATACTCTTTAAAATATCTCGTCTCATCCTTTTCAGCCTCTTTTTCCCTCGCCTCAATGGCATCACATAGAATCTTATAACATACATCTACCGCCTTCGCCGCCTTCAGATTCTCAAGATTATAGTAATAATTGCAGAATTTTTCTTTGATCTCTTCCGTTAGTCCATAGGAATCCTGCAGCATAAATTCGGTCTTCAGCATAACACGATGCAGAAATTTACACTGCCGGTCTTCTTCGTGAGGAAGACTGTAAATAAGTTGAATGAACACATCTTTCAGTTCCTTCATATTATTTTTCCGCACAGCGTTTACAATCAGATTATCCATATCCGCTGCCGGCTCTTCCCCCGGTGCCACTTCCACTTCCTCTGAAGCGGTAAACGCACTTGCACCGGATATGCTGGCCATTTCAAACAGTTTCTGCGCCTCCATGTAACTTCTCTTTATCCCTTTGATTTTTTTATATGGTTTTGATATCGCTGCCACTACCGGGCTCTTCTCCTCTTTCTTTACATGTTCCAGAATCTGCTTTAATTCAAAAACTGCCTCTTTATCTTTTGTCCGGATAATAAACACACTTTCTTCTGTCTTCCCTTCCGCTCTCCAATAAGTAAAGTTTCTGCCTATTACTTCCTCCAGACGCTTCATAAGCGTAAACCGGGACGCCTCATAATCCAGAGAATTTGTAATCTTATAAGCAAGATCAATGTCCACGCATACTGTAATAAACCTGTCCTCATTTCCCGGTGCATCCCCCAGCATCCGAAACACTTCTTCTACTTTTTCTTCCGGGATTCTGTTCTGCACATACTTCTGAATCACCACCTGCAGAAAGCTGTCACTGTCTTTTACAAGAAGTTTTTCCCAGCTTTCATACTTTGCCTCATTCGCCATCCGCTCCATACATATCTTATATGCACCCTGCATTGTTTCCTGAAGTTTTTCATCCTCGATAGGCTTCAGAAGATAGGCATAGGCGCCCAGGTCACATGCCTGCTGTGCATAGTCAAAATCCCGGTATGCACTCAGCACAATAAAAAGGCACTCAAGTTCTGTCTTCTGAATCTCTTCCATAACCATCAGTCCGGTAATCTGCTTCATCCGGATATCAGTCAGCACAACATGTGGCTTCACCTCTTCAATCACTTTGATCGCCTGCTCCCCGCTCTGTGCCGTTCCCGCTACCTGGAAGCCCATACGTTTCCAGTCATAGGTATTCAGAAGCCCCTGCAGCAAAATAGGTTCGTCATCTACAATTACCAGTTTTAATAACTTCATAAAATTCTCCAGTCCATACACTGAGTCTATCTTAACATATTCCATCTCTATTTTAATCTTTTATTTCCAAAGGCATTATAAAAAAATATACCTGCCATGCAAAAAAAAATACACGACAGGAATCCGCAGCCGGCAATAAATAAAAGCAGGACTGAAACCCAGGAAAATCCGGGGGCAGACCTGCTTTTATTTTCTTGTTCTTTTAACCACGCTGATGCAGATATTTCTCTCTCGTAGCCATCCCGCCCCGGATATGCCGCTCTGATTTATTGATATCCAGAACCTTCCGGGCCTGTCTTGCAAGGCCCGGGTTGATATGGAGAAGGCGGTCTGCCACATCCTTATGTATAGTTGTCGTTAATTAGAACGGCTTCTTCTAATCCCAAATCACCAAGAATTCGCAGGTAAATGTCCACATTTCCATCCTTGTCCACCACGATTTTCTGGATAATCTTTTTTAACTGTGTATTCGTCATCTGATGTACGTCGGTAATGTCCTCTATTTCTTTAAATGTGTTATTTAATACCGCTTCCAGTTGTTCACCCTTCGTTATATGATAGGAAATCAGTTTCAGCTCATTTTCCAGACGCTCGATTTCCTGTTTTGTGCCGCCGATTTTTTCATTCAGTTCCTCACGTGTAATGAGGTCATCGGTGTACATATCCATGTATTTCTGACGCATTTTTTTAAGATTGTGAAGCTGTGCGTTCAATTCCTTTTCGTAATTCAGGTTCTCATCCTTGGCTTTGTAAACCCTCTGGAATTCGCCTGTTACGTGACGAATTACATTTTTCTTTGCTTTCAGCAGCTCGGAAAAATATTCGGATAAAACTTCAATCAGCTCTTCTTCGTCTACTGTCTGCGCATTGGGGCAGCTATCCGCACCACGACCATTATGACCGGAGCAGACCCAGCGAATATAGGTATTCTTATAGGTACGAACCGTTCGTCGGAAAGACCAGCCACACTCCTTACATTTAATCAGAGTAGAAAACAAATACTTATTGCTCTGCCGTTCCTTTGTTAATTTAAAAGTCTTGCTTCTGCACTCCAAAATCTCCTGTGCCTTTTCAAACATTTCTTCTGAAATGATGGCCTCATGGTGATCTCGGATATAGAACTGATCTTCTTCACCGAAATTATCCAAACGGCGTTTAGAGATAGGGTCAAGCGTAAATGTTTTCCCCATCAAAATATCGCCTTTGTATTTTTCGTTCTTAATTATGCCAATTACCGTTGTTTCGGCCCATCGGGTGCTGCCGCGTTTTGTCTTATACCCTAAGTGTTCAAGCTCTTGCGAAATTACAGAACCTCCGGCTCCCTCGATATAGCGCCGGAAGATATATCGCACGATTTCGGCTTCTTCTTCGTTGATTGTAATGCTCTTATCCTCTGGATGATAGTCATATCCTAAACATCCTTGGAACCCAACCAACTCACCACGCTGCATTTTCATTTTTAAGCCCTTTTTAACATTTGCAGAAATATTCTCAACTTCCTGCTGTGCAACAGAGCTTAAAATAACAAGAAGCAATTCACCGTCCATCGTTAAAGTATTTATATTTTCTTCCTCAAAGAAAACGGCAATCCCTTTTTCTTTCAGCATACGAACATACTTCAATGTGTCCAGTGTATTTCTTGCAAAACGGGAAATGGATTTTGTGATTATCATATCGACATCACCATTCATGCAGTCGTTAATCAAACGCTGAAAATCTT
>USFD01000040.1 GCA_900553885.1 uncultured Ruminococcus sp. | reverse complement strand
AAAGAGCCACATTTCTGTGACTCAAAGGGGGAAAAAGTTTATGAAAAAGTGTTCTTTTTAAGAACAATTATAGTATATCGATTATATGTGTAAAAAGTGTGATAAAGTTTTGAATGGATTATGAACAAAAGTGAAAAAAAGTGTAAATCGTATTTGGAAAGGTAAGGCTGTATGGCCTTGCTATTTTATTTTATGAAGAGATGAAATCAGGGAGAACGATACGATTAGTAAAGAAATACAGGAACAGGTTCAGAGATAGAATATATCCGGTCTCTGCAATTTCCAGAGAAGGGGGCTTTATTAATGGGGTTAAATATGCTGTTACGCTAATGGCCGAATACTATGCAGATCAAAAGAATATCACTTTAAAGCTCTTATAATTTTAAGAATCTGTTCCTGGGTTTCAGCAGTACAGGAGTGAACTTCCCTGAGAATTTCCTGTTCTATTACAGAGGAGGGATTTTTGTATTCATCAGAAAGAATGTAATCAACAGTAGTATCTAAAGCGTTACATACATTAACTAAGGTAGGGAGGGAAATTTTAACACGGTTATTTTCTATATTGCTGATGTGACTGACATTGACATTCGCAATAGTGGCAACGTATTCCTGCGTAAGATTTTTAGAAATGCGGATTTCCCTTATTTTTCTGCCGATACGGGCAAAGTTGATCGTGTTCATAGATATCAGGCCTCCCACAAAATTAATTGTTCTGATTGTAATGTTTTTATAGCTAGAGTATAATTATCTGTAACTATAAAAAAATTAGTTATAATACAAAAGAAAAGGGGCGGTGAAGTATATGGATAAAGAAATAATCTTACAGCAAATTCAGGCACTTCCGGAAAAATCCAGATGGCTGATTGGATTTAATGAAATGGCCAAAGATCTGTCAGAGGTCATGGAGGATGATGAAACCGTACAGGGGGTGACGGATGCCTGTAAGAAAAGTATTACTCATTTTGTTAAAAATGGAAGGATGCTGCGTAGTTTCATGGCTGTTACTAATAAAAATGTATATCTGCTTTCAAGAGGCCGGCTATGGCTGAATGCTATATCAATATTAGACAGCAATATTAAAATCCCCCGCAGCGAAATAGTATTTGTTGAGCAAAGGGATATACCGTCAATGCTGAAAGTTTTTTATGCTGCGGAACTTGTGATAAATACAAAAACCGATAAGCATGAAATATATGTAGGGTCAGGCTTTGAAAAGTATTTGCCGTCAGATTTTTTAGAGAGCAGAACTTTTGGCACATATATGCCGGGAGTTGTATGTAACATATGTGGTATGGAGAATGCTCCAGATGCCAGATTTTGCAGTCAATGCGGCGCAGAAATATTAAAACAGCAGATGAAGGGCAGGCTATGTCCGAATTGTAAATATGAAGTCGGCGCTGAAAGCAGATTCTGCCCGAATTGCGGAACAGAAATAAGAAGTGAAAAAATAAAGAAGATTTGCTCTGTATGCGGGGCAGAATTAGCAGAAGAAAGTAAGTTTTGTACAGTATGCGGGACTCCTGCAGATATTTAGAAAACGATAAAATTAATCAATTTAATGAGAGGTGCGGAAGATATGTTTTGTGAAAAATGCGGAAAAGAGATAAAGGAAACAGAAAAGTTCTGCGAAAACTGCGGGGCTTTAAATAAGAATTACAGAATGCCGGAACAAAGCGGGATAGCTGAATCCGGCGCATCAGGAACGAATCTGGTGATATCGGGGACAAAAAAGAAATCAGATAAAAAGAAAGTATGGATTATTGCCGCGGTGATTTTAGTGTGTATTGTTGTGATCGGATTATTTAATACGTGCGGTTCCGGAGATAAAGTGCTTCGATATAATCTTACCGTAATAAATAATACTGGCATAGATATTTATGCGTTTTATGCATCAGAACGGGATGTGGATAACTGGGAGGAAGACGTGCTCGGTAATGACATATTATATGCCGGAGACAGTGTAAATATAGAATTTACTATTAAAGAAGATGATCTGGACTGGGATTTTGCAATGGAAGATATGTATGGGAATATGATTGAATTCTATGGACTTAGTTTTGCTGATTGTGATATCAGTGGAGCAACTCTGGTTCTGGAGTATGACGGTTATGAAGGGACGGCAACCTTATACTAGGGGGAATGTAACTGGTTTATCAAAAATGTATATTTAAAGGAGAAAGAAAAATGTATTGTGAGAATTGTGGAAAGGAAATACAGGAAGATGCGAGCTTTTGTCCCGAGTGCGGACACAGGATAAACGGGGGAAATAATGGGGGCAGGGAGGAAACCGTTTCACAGACCGTATTTCCGGATAATCAACCCGATCTGCATAATGGAAAGAAAAAGAAGATGACGGCAGTTCTGATTACTATTGCAGTTGTTGTTCTTCTTCTCGGAGCGGCAGCAGCGGTGTCCTTTTTCGTGAGAAAGGATGATACATCCAGGTCTTCCGGAGAAAGGCAGACAAGTGCGGCGGATGAAACAGCGGATAAGCTGAATCATATGGATATTGAGACGTATCTGGATAAATCAATTGACGAACTGAAAGAACTGGGATTTGAAGAACGGGAAGATCTGTCTTATGAAAATGCTGACGGAACGATCTGGTTTGATGAGATGGACGGAGGGATAGATTCCCTTTTTATGGAAACGGAATGTACTGCACCATTTCATGGCGTAAAGGTGACAGATACTCCGGAGGCAGCAAAAGAAAAATTATCGGATAAATATGAACTGATAACAGAAGCAGACAGTGATCTTCTTTTCGGTAATCGTGATAAAAAAACTGCCGTAGTGATTTCCTGCAGCGGCGAAACGATTGAGACAATCTGCATTATGAGAAACTATGAATTTGAGGAAGATCAGACGGCAGATGATTCGGAGTATATTTTCCCGGACAGCGATAAAAAGTATCTGTCAGAAGATGAGGTCAGAAGTGTAGAAGCAGATAAAATGGCTCTGGGAAGGAACGAAATATTTGCACGGCATGGCTATATTTTCAATGACGAAACTTACAGACAGTATTTTGAAAGCCAGTCCTGGTATGAGGGGACGATTCCATCAGATGAGTTTAACGCAGAAGAAGAATTCAATGATTTTGAAATGAAGAATGTGGAGCTGATCAAACGGATAGAAGATGAGGTTAATGGCACGCAGACGCTGAATTCCGAGCAGCAGGCGGCGATTGACTCGGCTTATGATTTTCTTGTAGGACATTCCTTTAACTATGAAGGATGGCAGCTTGTAATAGAATTTCAGACGGAAGATACAGTGAGGATATGTTATGGAGGGGAAATCCAGGACGATTATTTCGACTATTCCATTACAGCCAGATATGAAGTGTATAAGGATAACCAGAAAGAGTGGCTGACATTTATTACAATTAACGGGACAGAGTATTATCTGCGGTATTTTACAAATGGAAATATTGACTTGTCCGGAGATGGAGAGTTTGACGGCTGGTATAATATGGTTCAGTAGTTTTATATACTGAGTTTGAATAATAATAAACAGAAATTTCACAAATCCTGAAAAATCTCTTGAAATCACGTTTATAAAGAGTTATATTAATACAGGTAAAAGGAAATAAATCTTCGGGGTCGGGTGTGAGTCCCAACCGGCGGTATAGTCCGCGACCCGCCACGCAGGCGGCTGAACCGGTGACTTTCTGTGATGAGAGAAGTTCAGAGAAAGAATTCCGGTACCGACAGTATAGTCTGGATGAGAGAAGAGAACATACTTATCGGAAATTTCAAAATTCCGTAAGCAGCGCTGAAAGAAACAGCATGCATTACCCCGGACAGTTCAGTCCGGGGTTTCTTTTTGCAGAAGTTTCCCAAGGCCGGCTCTCCTGAAAGATTTCCTTTTCAGAATATTTTTATCCCGTCAGAAGGGAAGAAAAGGAGAGATTAAAATGAGTACAGAAACAAAAACAGCGGCTCACACAGAGCCCAGATTCGGAGTGAAGGCACTGGTTAAGATCGGAATGCTGGCCGCAGTGGCCCTGATTCTGATGCTTTATGAAATTCCACTGCCGTTTGCACCGTCATTTTATGAGATTGATTTCAGTGAAGTGCCGGTTATGGTCGGATGCTTCGCCATGGGACCGCTGGCCGGAGCCGTGATTGAGTTTGTCAAAATTCTGCTGAACTTTGTATTTACCGGGACAGATACGGCAGGAGTAGGAGAACTGGCCAACTTTATCATCGGCTGTTCCCTCTGTGTTCCGGCAGGGCTGATTTACCGCAGGAACAGAACAAGAAAGAATGCTCTGATCGGCATGATCACAGGAACTGTGCTTATGACAGTGATCGGATGTGTGATCAATGCTTTCGTGCTTCTTCCTACTTTTGCGACAGCTTTCCACATGCCTATTGACGAACTGATCGCAATGGGAACTTCTGTAAATCCGAATATTACAAACCTTTTCACATTTGTGATGTTTGCTGTAGCACCCTTTAATCTGCTCAAAGGCGTGCTTGTATCAATTATTGTGTTCCTGATTTACAAAAAGATCAGTCCGATTTTCCGGATGCGTTAAACGAAAACAGGGATCCGGTATCACAGAATTCCTGACAGCATTGGGAGAGAAAACTTATTTAAGAATCTGTAAAACCTGATACTATGGCCGCAGGCGGAAGAGAGACAGATAGTCTCCTTTCCGCCTGCGGCCATAGTCAGTTCTGCAGGTTTTTTCACCTATGTTATTTGTATGGAAACATAAGCAGAACGGCATCAGAAAGTGGGGGAAAATAAAAAATGAAATAAAAAAGTTGACAAGATGAATGTTTTATATTAGAATAGCCTCCGTAACATTTTTGTAATATTTGTAATAAAAATGAAAATAATGCATATATTTAATTAAGAACTACATAAAGATATTGCAATAAGTTAAGAGGAGGAGTATATGAAATATAATAAAAACAGGAGAATTATGCTGTCTTTGTATCTTGCAGCTTCCAGTGCAACACTGCTGACAGGATTTACAAGTCTGGCTGCAGAGACTGACAGTTCCATATTTATGCCGAAAGCGGAGAGCGCCGTTTATGCCGAATGGGATTTTTCAGATATCCCGCAGGAGATTCATACAGAAATACTGGAGAAAACGGAGAATGCCGCCAGGGATGCAAAGGATGCATATCTTGAAAAGAAAGAACAGGAAAGAAAGGCGGCTGAGGAGGCAGAGCGTCTTGCAAAAGAGCAGGCGGCCAGAGAAGCAGCTGCACAGGCAGACAAAGAACTGCTTGCTGCCCTGATTTTCTGCGAGGCCGGCAATCAGCCTTATGAGGGTCAGGTGGCAGTAGGCGCTGTTGTAATGAATCGTGTGAAAAGCGGTTCATATCCGGACACCATCTCTGATGTGATTTACCAGTCCGGACAGTTCACTCCGGCTATGACCGGCTGGCTGGATTCCGTACTTGCCAGCGGCGGTTATACAGATTCTGCCATGCAGGCCGCTGAAGATGCGCTGGCCGGCAGCAATCCGGTAGGAAGCTGCCTGTATTTCAGTACCGGGGGAGGCGGTTACCAGATCGGAGATCATTACTTCCGTTAACTTCGGATTTGCCGAAATGAACTTAGATTAAGAAATCCCGGAGAATATTCCCATCTCCTGTGTATTCTATCCGCGGAAAATCCTGACAATTCCCATTCCCCCAGAGCCAAAAAACCTTCTGCAATTCCACAAAAAGCAGAAGGAAAGTCTAATGGCAAAGGCAGCGGTCCCCGGTCAGTTTTTCGCAACAGTGCTCTTTGTTTCAGAATATCAGTACAGAATCCGGCCGGATATCCGCCAATAAAGTTACGGTTCTGTTGCCTTTCCGAAATCCGGAATTGTCTGGAATACTGGTGGCTGAATGCGCGCGGAAAGTATCCGGATACCGCCGGCTGGATGTGTCTTTGGAAAATGAGGGAGGGGTGCTTTTGGTGACTTTGGAGCAGATGTTAGAAAAACAAAAAACCTGGCGGCATGCGTTAAAATTTACAGCAGAATTGTCTGAGCGGATGCGAGTTTTCTGCTGTAAATTTTGTTCTTAGCCTGTCGTCAGGTTTTCTGTTTTACTTCATCTGCGGAACGGAAGCAAAAGCACCCCTCCCTCATTTTCCAAATCCGATTATCCAATCATACGGTATCCTGCTGATTTCGAACGCTTTTCTGCTCACCGTTTCCCGACAAATCCAGATTTCGGAAGGCCTCTGCAAACGCATTATTGATTGGCTGTTCTGCTTCTTTGGCCTGCTTTCTCATATATGCGGCCACATCCCGTTTGTTTCCGCCTTTTCCTTCTTCCTTTTTCCGTTCCTGGAAGGCAGAGAGTTTCTCTTTGTGTCCGCAGGAGCATACGAACCTCTGGGCATCGCCTTTCCCTACAAGCTCCATTTTCTTATGGCATACCGGACAGCGGGCGTTGGTGCGGCGGGAGATAGTTTCCCGATAGCCGCATTCCCGGTCCTGGCATACCAGCAGTCTGCCGTGCTTTCCGTTTACTTCCAGCATCAGCTTGCCGCACTGGGGACATTTGTGACGGGTCAGATTATCATGGCGGAAAGTGCCGTCCGCGTCTTTGATCTGCTGGATCAGACGGCGGGTGTAATCCTGGATTTCCCCCATGAACTTCCGGTCTGAGTCTTTCCCACGGGAGATAGCCTGCAGGCGCAGTTCCCACTGGGCTGTCAGTTCAGGGCTTTTCAGATCCGGAGGAACAAGGGAGAGAAGCTGTTTCCCTTTTGAGGTAATGTGGATCTCATTTCCCTTCTTTTCCATAAGAAAACTGTTGAACAGTTTTTCAATAATATCCGCCCGGGTGGCAACCGTTCCAAGGCCTCCGGTTTCTCCCAGTGTGCGGACGATGGTCTTATTCTTATTCTTCAGATATTTTACCGGATTTTCCATTGCGGCTACCAGGGTGCCCTCTGTAAAATATGCCGGCGGTTTTGTGGCTCCTTTGGTCATGGTCAGCACCGTGACAGGCAGCACAGACCCGGGGCGCAGAGCAGAGACATCCCGGCCCGGGATCTGCGTACTGCCGGAACGGCCGAAGGTATCCTGCCCGGGAAATTCATCCTCTTCTTCGTCCATATCCTGCCAGTCAGAATCATATACCTGGCGCCATCCGGCTTTCCGGATGATACTTCCCTTTGCAGTAAACCGTTCCTGGCCGATGGTGCCGGTAACGGAGATTTCTTCTGTCTCGCAGGCGGGAGAAAGAACGGCCAGGAACCGCCGCACAACCATATCATATATTTTGCGCTCGTCGCTGGAAAGCGCATCCAGCCGTACATATTCTTCTGTAGGAATAATGGCGTGGTGATCCGAGACTTTTGCATTGTTTACAAAAGATCCGGAGGGCCGGATCTTTTGCCGCGCAAGGAGAGCGGCGGTCTTCCTCCAGGGCCCGACTGCACATGCCTCCAGACGTTCCTTTAATGTGCCTACAATATCGGTTGTCAGATAGCGGGAATCCGTTCTGGGGTAGGTGAGGATTTTGTGGGTCTCGTACAGACGCTGCATAATATTAAGGGTCTCTTTTGCCGAGAATCCGTATCGCTGGTTGGCCTCCTTCTGAAGCGCGGTAAGATCATAGAGGGCCGGCGGCTGACTCTTTTTTGTCTTCCTAGCGATGTCTGTGACTTTCAGTTCCTTCCGGGCATTCCGGGAAATAGCTTCGATCCGTGCCTTATCGAAAGTACGGGATGATTTTGAGGTACTGTCGGTCCAAAGAAAGGAAATGCCTCCGGCTGTGGCTCTAAGTCCATAGTAAGGCGTGGGAACGAAGCTGCGGATTTCCTCCTCCCGGGCCGCAATCATGGCAAGAGTGGGAGTCTGAACCCGTCCGCAGGAAAGCTGGGCATTATATTTACAGGTCAGGGCCCGGGTGGCGTTGATGCCTACAACCCAGTCGGCCTGAGCCCGTGCAACTGCCGCGTGGTACAGATTTTCATAGTCTTTTCCGGGTTTCAGATGGGAGAATCCTTCCCGGATTGCCTTGTCGGTAACAGAAGAAATCCACAGACGTTTTACCGGTTTTCTGCATCCTGATTTTTCCAGGATCCAGCGGGCAACCAATTCTCCCTCACGGCCGGCATCTGTGGCGATTATTACGTCCGATACGTCTTTGCGGAAAAGAAGATCCCTGACTGCATGATATTGTTTTGAGGTCTGGCGGATGACAACCAGCTTCCAGTTCTTGGGCAGCATGGGAAGGGTGTCCATGCTCCATGTTTTATATTGTTCGCCGTACTGCTCCGGGTCGGCAAGCGTGACCAGATGTCCCAGAGCCCAGGTGACAATGTAGTCGTTCCCCTCTATATAACTGGCTGATTTCCGGCTGCAGTGAAGTACCCGGGCGATATCCCTTGCGACGGAGGGCTTTTCCGCGATTACAAGATGTTTCATAAATAAAAAAGCTCCTTTCGTAGAACGATAGTCTGTATAATAACGGATTTTTCACAATAATTCCGCAGCAGAGGAAATATCTGCTGCGGAACCTGTCAGATGCTGTGGAATCCTTTCCCGATAATTTCGCTTGTATTTGAGATCAGGATAAACGCTTCCGGATCCTGCCGTTTAATAAAATTTCTCAGCTTTACGGCCTGTACCCGGTTCAGGGCGGTCAGGATCAGGTACTTGTCCTTTCCCGAATATGCGCCTTTGGCGAGACAGACGCTGGCGCTTCTTCCCAGAGTGTGAACAATAAAATCGCAGATCGGCTCCGGATGGTCGCATACTACATTAAAATATTTTGACAGATTGAAACTCTCAATAAAGTTGTCAATCATAAAGGAGCGGATCGCAAGTCCAAGAAATGAATAAAGGCCTGTTTCGATATCAAATACGAAGAAACTGGCAGTTGTAATCACTGCATCCGAGATCATCAGCGCCCGTCCGATATCAAAGCTGGAGTATTTCCTGAGAATCATTGCAATAATATCTGTTCCGCCGCTGGAAGAGCCGATATTAAAGAGTACCGCGCTTCCCAGCGCCGGCAGGGCGACGGCGAAACACAGCTCCAGCATGGGCTGGCTTGTCAGAGGTTCTGACAAGGGCCACAGCCGTTCCATAACGGAGAGAGCGACGGAAAGAAGAATGCTGCAGTAGGCAGTTCTGGCGGCGAATTCTTTTCCGAGAATAATCAGTCCCGCGATCAGAAGAAGCATACTGGCGATCAGGTTGAAATCTCCTGCCGACATCAGTCCCGTTTTGGCTACAAGTACAGCAAGACCTGTAATTCCGCCGAAAGTAAAGTTATTGGTGAATTTGAAAAAATACGTTCCGAATGCCATAAGAAGAGTGCTGGCAGTCAGAAGGAAAAAATGTTTCAGATTCCATTTCATCTTATGTCCCTCCCCCGCTTTTAAATCCTAATCGAATTGTAATCTCTGGAATATAAAAAGTCAACGCATTAAGCCAATCTGGCGGGGAAATACTATGTGTTACAGCTGGAACATGGACGGCGGACGAGTCTGGCCGGCATGTGCAGACAATAATATTTATGTTTCTGAAAAGGAGGCACATATGGACCGACAATTACCGATTCGGGATATATTTGCAAGAGAAATTCTGGACTCCCGGGGCAATCCCACGCTGGAGGCGGAAGTACTGGCAGGAGAAGAAATTGTAGGCAGAGCGTCAGTTCCCTCCGGCGCTTCCACAGGCAGATACGAAGCCCTGGAACTGAGAGATCAGGAGGAGCGCTATGGAGGCCTGGGCGTAGAGCGGGCAGTGGAGAATGTGAACAGCATACTGGCGCATGCAGTCATCGGAAAGGACGTGTTTGATCAGGAAGGGCTGGACCGGGCCATGATCGAGGCAGACGGCACAAAGGATAAAAGTAATCTGGGCGCAAATGCGATCCTGGGAGTGTCCATGGCAGCCGCACATGCTGCGGCGGAAGCGCTGAAAGTACCTCTGTACCGTTATCTGGGCGGCGTGCGGGCCAGACAGATGCCGGTTCCCATGATGAATATTATAAACGGCGGCGTACATGCAGACAATTCTCTTGATATTCAGGAATTTATGATTGTGCCTGCAGGGGAAGAAGGGTTCCGGGAACAGCTTCGGATCTGTGCGGAGGTTTATCATTCCCTGAAATCTCTGCTGCAGGAAAGAGGCCTCCACACATCTGTGGGAGACGAAGGAGGATTTGCTCCTGATCTCGGAGATGCGCAGGAAGCCCTCCGGACCCTGCGGGATGCGGTGGAAAGGGCAGGTTACAGAATGGGAAGGGACATCCGGATAGCCCTGGATGTTGCCGCCTCGGAACTGTATGATTCTGAGCGGAACGTGTACTGCTTTCCGGGAGAAGGAAGGCGGAGAGGAAAAGAAGTGGTCAGGACTGCAGAGGAAATGACAGCCTATTATGAGGACCTGATTTCTGAATTTCCGATCTGTTCAATAGAAGATCCGCTGGATGAAGAGGACTGGGACGGATGGAAAGCACTGACTGAGAAAATCGGAGACAGAGTTCAGCTTGTGGGAGACGATCTTTTTACTACAAATGCAGAAAGGCTGGAAAAAGGAATCCGGCTGGGGGCGGCCAATGCTGTCCTGATTAAAGTAAATCAGATCGGTACGCTTACCGAGGCTTTTGAGACAGTAAAGCTGGCCCAGGAAGCCGGCTATAACACGGTGATTTCCCACCGGTCGGGGGAGACGGAAGATACCACAATCGCGGATATTGCCGTGGCTTTTAACGCAGGGCAGATCAAGACAGGAGCGCCATGCCGGTCCGAGCGGGTGGCAAAATATAATCGCCTGCTCCGGATCGAGGAAGGCCTTATAAAAGAAGGAATGAAAAAAACGGTAAATTAGCTGTTACGGTTTATCATCTGTTCCCGCGGAACAGGATTGACAAATAAGAGAAGGTTCTGTAATATTGTATTAAATATATAATACAATATTCGCGCTGTTACTTCCGGCGCGGCAGCAGAGCCTTTTTATTTTGCAGGGAAAGACTGCCGGATTGCCCCGGAGTAAGGAATTCTGCGGGATTGGCGGGAACGGACCGCGAAGAGGAGGAAGAGATGAATACAGAACAGAAAATTTCAGAAAAGGACAGTTCCGGGCATGCCGGATACGAAAAGCTGTCAAAAAGGGCGCTGTACTGCATGTATACGTCCGGCATTGTAACGGGAGCAGTGCTGCTTGTAATCATAGGGGCTGTTAACTGGTTCTGGCTTGTGCCGAAGGGGATTGCCGCGGGGCAGTGGATATCGGCGGGGCTTTCCGCGCTGATTCTGCTGGATGTTGCGGTCAGCCCGTATTTCCGGTATCACAGGTACCGGTACAGCATCAATGAGGAATGCATCGATATAGTAGAGGGCTACCTTTTTGTGAAAAGAAACATTGTTCCGATTGAGCGGCTGCATAAGCTTCAGACAGCAAAAGGCCCCTTTGATCAGTTTTTTAAAGTGGCGAAGGTCGTAGTAACAACAGGAGGCGGGGATGTGACGATTTCATTTCTTGAAGAAGAAAAAGCGGAACAGATCGCGGACAGCCTGCGAAGGAGAATTAATGAAATTGTGACGGAACAGAGGACGGAAAATGGAAACAGGTAAAAAATTCAGAAATCATATATCAGTTGTTATTGAAGAGGTGTGGGCCGGTATTCTGGTGCTGCTTGTTTATGTGTTTGCGCAGGTTCTTCCCGAACTGGCAGAAACTTCCGGGGATGATCTGTCGTTCTTTGCAGATAACGGGCTGTGGATTGTGCTGATACTGGCGGTGCTTCTGGCCGCGGTGACCGGCAACCGGCTGCTTGTCTGGGCCAGAACATATATACATATAGAAGACAATGCTATTATTATAGAAAAAAATACCGTGAGCAAAAAGAAAAATACCATTGGAATTAAAAATATTTCCAATATCAATCTGGAACAGAATCTTTTTGAAATGCTGGCGGGCACATGTAAAGTAAAACTGGATACGAACAGCCTGTCTACGGCGGACCGGACCGATGTGAAAATTGTTCTGAAAAAAGCGGATGCAGAAGCATTCCGTCGGGAAATTTTATCCCGGATGCAGGCTGACGGCGCAGATTTTGTTCCGGAGACTTCAGGAAGCAGCATTCCCGGAACCGGCAATCCGGCGGATGCGGGAATACTGTCCGATGCTGCGGGGACGGGTCCGTTTCAGACGGATCAGGATTATGATATCCGTGCAGATTTCGGGGATATCATCCGGCACGGCGTGTTTTCAATTAATGTATTTTCCGTAATTCTTCTGCTGGGAGGAATTGCAGCAACTGTGGGAGCGGTGGTTCAGATTGTGCAGAATCCCGGCTTCGTCCGGTCTCTCCTGGGAGCAGCGGCGGGGATTTTTATGGCGGCTTCCGTCGTGCTTTCCGCCCTGTGGGATACGGTAAAGGATTTTGTGAAATATTATGATTTCCGTGCAAAGCGCAGAGGCGACCGCCTGTATATCCGGTACGGACTTCTGAAAAAGATGGAATATACGGTTCCGGTGGATAAAATACAGGCGCTGCAGATTCACCAGTCTCTTGTGGCGCGGATATGCGGACGCTACATGGCGGAGATTGTAAACGTAGGCATGGGAGATGAAAAGGAGGAGAGAAATTCTTTTCTTGTCCTGTATTGTACAAAGGAGAAATTAAGACAGCAGCTGGAACTGCTTCTGCCTGAGATGGCTCCGGCGGTGGATCAGAACGTGAAAAGACAGCCGGGAACCGCATGGGCCGCATGGGCATTTCCTTTTACCGTATATGTGCTGGCGGTGGTTCTGGCAGCGGCGGCAGGCTCAGTGATGACAGACGGCGTGGCATCTTCCGACAGATTCCCGGTGCTGGCCGGCATATGGGGAGGTGCTGCTCTGCTTATCATTTCTGTGATTGCGGGAATGATACTGGAGTACAGAACTGCGGGAATGAGTGCGGGGGAAAATATGCTCAAGCTGCGCAGAGGATATTTTGGCACGCATTCTACAGCGGTGAACTATTCTAATATCCAGTACGCGGAGTTCTCTCAGAGTTTTCTGGCAAAAAGATGCGGGATCAGAAAGGGGCAGATCCATCTCCTGGCTGCCGCAGGAAAAGCCTCTTATGATATCCCCTATTTTGGGGACGGACTGGAAGAAAATATAAAAGCAGGCATGCTTAAAAGAACGGTATGAAAAAGCGCCTGGGAACGGGGACAGAAGAAATTTCTGTCCCCTTTTAAAGTCCCCGGATTAGTGATATACTAGGTAAAGCACGGACTGTTCTGTACGGAGGAACATACGGCTGTTCCCCGTAGAAGAGACGGTACGGAAACAGAAAAGACAACAAAAATAAGGAGATTTGCACATGAGTATATATGATCTGGAAGCATATCAGGTGATACAGAAAGCAGATTTATCAGACATAAAATCCAGGGGAACGCTTCTGAAGCATAAAAAGAGCGGGGCACGGGTTCTTCTGATGGAAAATGACGATGAGAATAAGGTGTTTGCTATCGGATTCCGCACGCCTCCGTCAGACAGTACGGGAGTTCCGCATATCATGGAGCATTCCGTACTCTGCGGTTCCAGGGACTTTCCGGTGAAGGATCCTTTCGTTGAGCTGGTAAAGGGATCCCTTAATACGTTTTTAAATGCAATGACTTATCCGGATAAAACGGTTTATCCGGTAGCCAGCTGCAATGATACGGATTTTCAGAATCTGATGCACGTTTACATGGATGCTGTTTTTTATCCGAATATCTATCAGCAGGACAAGACATTCCGACAGGAAGGGTGGAGCTATAAACTGGAGGATCCGGAGGGAGAGCTGACGCTTTCCGGCGTGGTTTACAATGAGATGAAGGGAGCTTTCTCCTCTCCGGAAGGTGTACTGGACCGGGTGGTTCTGAATTCCCTCTTCCCGGATACGTCCTATGCAAACGAGTCCGGCGGAGATCCGGAGGTGATTCCGGAGCTGACCTATGAACAGTTTCTGGATTTCCACAGAAAATACTACCATCCGTCCAACAGCTATATTTATCTCTACGGAGATATGGACATGGAAGAGAAACTGAGATGGCTGGATGAGAATTATCTTTCGGACTTTGACAATGACCCGGTGGATTCTGCCATCCGTTTTCAGCAGCCATTTGACCAGATGCGGGAGGTGGTGCAGGAATACTCCATCGCCAGCGAGGAAAGTGAGAAAGAGAATACCTATCTTTCCTACAATAAGGTAATCGGCACTTCTCTGGATGAGAAACTGTATCTGGCTTTTCAGATTCTGGATTACGCCCTTTTGTCCGCGCCCGGCGCGCCTCTGAAAAAAGCGCTTCTGGATGCAGGAATCGGCAAGGATATTCTGGGATCTTATGACAACGGCATCTACCAGCCTGTTTTCTCCATCATATCCAAGAATGCGGATCTGGAGCAGAAAGATGAGTTTATCCGTGTGATTGAAGATACCCTGCGGGAAATCGCAGATAAGGGAATGGACAAAAAAGCATTGCGAGCCGGCATCAATTACCATGAGTTCCGGTTCCGGGAGGCGGATTTCGGCAATTATCCGCGGGGGCTGATGTACGGACTTCAGCTGTTTGACAGCTGGCTGTATGATGAGGAAAAACCTTTTATCCATATGCAGGCCCTTCCCACCTTTGAATTTCTCAAGGAGAATGTGGAGACCGGATATTTCGAGGAACTGATCCGGAAATATCTGCTGGACAATACCCATGGCTCCATTGTGATTATCCGGCCGGAGAAAGGACGGACCGCCCGCCTGGACCGGGAACTGGCGGCACACCTGAAGGCGTACAAGGAAAGCCTTTCCCCGGAGGAGGTGCAGGCCCTTGTACAGGCTACGAAGGAGCTTGAGGCATACCAGGAAGAAGAGTCGTCCCAGGAAGACCTGGCAAAAATACCGGTACTGAAAAGAGAAGACATTTCAAGAGAGACGGCTCCTGTTTTTAATGATGAGATAGATGAAGACGGAGTGAAAGTGGTTCATCACAATGTGGAGACAAACGGGATCGGATATGTGACCCTGATGTTTGATCTGTCCGGCATTGAGGAAGAGCTGCTCCCATATGTGGGAATTCTCCAGAGTGTGCTGGGGATTATTGATACCGCAAACTATGAGTATGGAGAACTGTTCAATGAAATAAACAGAAACACCGGAGGAATCGGTACTTCTCTTGAGCTGTATACGGATGTGACCAGGGTGAAGGAAAAAGAATTCCGGGCAACATTTGAGATAAAAGGAAAGGCGCTTTATCCGAAAATGGACGTGCTCTTCTCTATGATGCGGGAAATCCTGATGGAGTCCCGTCTGGAGGATGAGAAGCGGTTAAAAGAAATTCTGGCCATGCTCAAATCACGGCTCCAGATGTCATTCCTCTCATCCGGACACACCACTGCTGTGCTCCGGGCGCTGTCTTATACTTCACCTGCCGCAAAGTTCAAAGATGATACGGACGGGATCGGATTTTACGAGAGAGTGAAGGAAATCGAGGAAGACTTTGAGGGCCACAAGGAGGAGCTGATCCGCAGTCTGAAAGAAATTTCCCGGAGAATCTTCCGGGCGGATAATATGATGATGAGCTACACTTCAACGGAAGACGGGCTGGCGCCGGCTATTGACGCCCTTTCTGCTGTGAAAGACAGTCTGAACAAGGGGGAGGAAAAGAAGAATACCGCCTGTGTCATCCACTGCAGAAAACGGAATGAAGGCTTCAAGACTTCATCAAAGGTGCAGTATGTAGCCCGCTGCGGCAACTTTATTGACGGCGGACAGGAGTATACCGGAGCGCTGCAGATTCTGAAAGTTATTTTAAGTTATGACTATCTGTGGCAGAACATCCGTGTAAAAGGCGGAGCATACGGCTGCATGAGCAGCTTCAACAGGGCAGGGGAAGGATATCTTGTATCCTACCGGGATCCGAATCTGGAAAAGACCAACGAAGTATTTGAAGGCGTGGTAGATTATCTCAGGAACTTCACTGTGGATGACAGAGACATGAACAAGTTCATTATTGGAACCATGAGCAATCTGGATCGGCCCATGAATCCTGCCGCAAAAGGAAACCGCTCTATGAACCTGTATATGAATCACATTACAGAAGACATGCTCCGGCAGGAACGCGCCCAGATTCTGGAGGCAGACCAGGAAGACATCCGTGCCCTGGCAGATATCGTCCAGGCTGTGCTGGACGCAGGGCTGATCTGTGTCATTGGAAGCGAAGAAAAAATCGAACAACAGAAACAATTATTTGAAGAAGTCAGAATACTTAGCTAAAAGGGGACGTAGCCTTTTGCAAAAGGCTACGTCCCCCATGGAGGGAAAATGTGCGACAATTTTAAATCAGGATTTGTAACTCTGATCGGCAGGCCGAATGTAGGGAAGTCTACGCTGATGAATCATCTGATCGGTCAGAAGATCGCGATTACGTCAAATAAGCCTCAGACTACAAGGAACCGGATTCAGACGGTTCTGACGACGGAGGAGGGGCAGATCGTATTTGTGGACACGCCCGGCATTCACAAGGCAAAGAACAAGCTGGGCGAGTATATGGTGAATATTGCGGAGCGTTCCCTGAATGAGGTGGACGTGGTGCTGTGGCTTGTGGAACCGTCCACGTTTATCGGGGCCGGCGAGCGCCATATTATTGATCAGCTGAAAAGAGTGAAGACACCGGTGATTCTTGTGATAAACAAGGTGGATATGGTGAAGCGGGAGGAGATTCTTCCGGCGATTGATCTGTACCGGAAGGAGTATGATTTTGCGGATATTGTGCCTGTATCTGCCCGCACGGGGGACAATACGGACGAGCTGGTGAAGGTGATTCTGGACTATCTTCCCTACGGTCCTAAGTTTTATGACGAGGATACCATTACCGACCAGCCGGAGCGCCAGATTGTGGCGGAACTGATCCGGGAGAAGGCGCTGCACTGTCTGAATGAGGAGATCCCTCACGGAATCGCGGTTGCCATCGACCGTATGAAGATGGAAAAAAAAGTAATGCATATTGATGCTACAATTATCTGCGAAAGGGATTCCCATAAAGGAATTATTATCGGAAAACAGGGCAGCATGCTGAAGAAGATCGGAAGCACGGCCCGTTATGAGATTGAGAAACTGCTGGACTGCCGGGTTAATCTGAAGCTCTGGGTGAAAGTGCAGAAGAACTGGCGGGACAGCGATTATCTGATGAAGAATTTCGGCTACCGGGAAGACGAATAGATCCTGTGCCGGATGCAATGACGGACAGACGAACTGCCATCGGAGGAAGCGTTTATGAAACGGGTCACTCTTGGAGAACTCCTCGGCCAGGCGAAGAGCCGGGAATACAGTGAACAGTATACGGAGATTATGGCTCTTATTGATCAGGGAAAACTGCGGCCCGTAAAAGCCTCCGGCATCAACGGGAAGAAGCCTGCTCTGTACAGAGAGTACTGGATCGCAGAACCGCAGAAAGACTACAGCGAAATAGAAGAGGAACTGAAATACAGCCTGGTTCCTCTTATTTCCGTTGATTATTATCTCGCCCATCCGGAAACTTATGAGGAAGAGCGGGAGTATGTGCTGGCTCTGAACCGGTATCTGAGAAACGAAAGAGAGCTGCTGGAAAAAAGTGAATCTGTCAATGAGCGCAGTTTCGAGATCTGGGGGAAGGAGAAGTTCCTTTCCAGAGGACAGGGGCGCAAAGTACTGAAGCACTGCGGAATCGGGGAAGAGATGCTGAATATGTACGGCACAGCAGAGCCTTTTGCGTATTATGCCCGTACCCGGGAGGTGCCTCAGAACATTCTGATCCTGGAGAACAAGGATACATTTTACAGTATGAGAAGAGCGCTTCTGGGCGGAAAGACAGATATATGCGGGATGAAGACGGGAACCCTGATCTACGGAGCAGGCAAGAGAGTGATCCGGTCCTTTCAGGAGTTTGATCTCTGCGCGGAGCCGTATATGAAGGAGGAAGGAACCCGGATGTATTATTTCGGGGATCTGGACTATGAAGGGATCGGCATCTATGAAAATCTGGCCGGCATGTTTCGCCCGGTAAAGGAAATCCGGCCCTTTCTCCCCGCATATGAGACCATGATTGAGAAGGCCGGCGGGGCGGACCGCCTTCCGGAGACGAAAGAGCGGCAGAACCGTCATATCAGCGGGCTGTTTTATTCGTATTTCAGCGAACCATATGTCCGCCGGATGAAGGAGATACTGGAGGCACAGAAATATATTCCCCAGGAAATTCTGAATATTCAGGATTTCTGAACCGGATCAATCTATAAGGAAAAAATCGATGCAGTATGAATTTTTAAAAGATTTTCCACGCCGTATGAAAAATGTGGGTCTGTATGCCGTGCTGATTCAGAACAGTATACAGAAGACCACATGGAAACAGTACGGATTTCTGAAAACAGATGAGCAGATCAACGTGATTTTTGCTCTTCTTCTTTATGTCATGGAGCAGTCCCTGAAAGAAGAGAACTGTACCATGGACGATATCGGAGCCTATCTGGACGCAGTGAATTCCAGATATCTGAAAAAGAATCTTTCCTATGAGGACTGCCGGCAGCTGGCGGACTTTATAGTCAATGTCATTTTATCCAATGAAGGAAAACCTATGTATTTTGACGGATATGATTTTGAGCAGGATGCCTATCATATCATGCATATCAGTTATGTGGAAAACCGGATTGTATATGTAGATCAGGAGATCCGCCGCACCTCCTATTATCTGACGGACGACGGATATAACCTGCTGCTTTCCACTCTTGAGATCGAGAATAATATGAAGCTGTCCATCCACGAGATGATCTTTCAGATGCATCTGGAAAAGCAGAGTTACGACAAGGCTGTGGATGAGATAAAAAATGTGTTTAATCTTATGCGCATCCAGCTCCAGAAGATTCAGGAGGCCATGGGAAAAATCCGGAGAAACGCGCTGAATTATTCGGTAAGGGATTACGAGGAGATCCTTCAGGAGGATCTTGAGACGATACAGGACACGAAAGCGAAATTTCAGCGCTACAGACAAATGGTGCAGAGCCGTGTGAAGGAGCTGGAAGAAGAGAATATTAATGTCCGGAAACTCAGTTCTCAGGAAGAAGAGAAACTCGATAATCTGCGGGTGATCGATACGTATCTGAACCGGACCATTGACGAGCACCAGAAAATTCTGGGAAGTCATTTTGATCTGAAAGCACTTTATACAAGAGAACTGGAGCAGCTTTCCCGGATGTCTCTGATCCGCCGGTTCTCCCTTCGGACAGGACTGTATGACCGGATTCTGGAACATGCTGACGCCCTTGCAGGGCTGGAGTATTTTCTCCGGCCTCTCTTTGTCCGGGACGGAGAAAAAATATACAATCCGGACAAGGCATTCCGGTACCAGCGTCTGTCAAAGAAAAGTGAAGAGGCAGATACAGAGGAAACACTGGACTTTGACGAGGAAGCATGGCAGGCAGAGCAGGAACGCGTCCGGAGGGAGAAGAGGAAGCGCTACAGAAAGAGCCTGTCCTGTCTCATAGAGAAGGCCTCGGAGAAGGGAGAGATTTCTCTGATGGAGCTATGCGGCAGCCTGAACCGGGAGGAGAAAGAGCAGCTGATTCCGAACGTGGAAATATTTAAAGAAGTCATGGTGGAACTGATCAGAAACAGGGAGATCGATATCCGAAGACTCAGAAAAGAGCGCAGCCAGTTTATCCAGGACGGCCCCGGAGAGTTTCAGCTTAATGATATGCTGCTGCAGCTTGCAGATGAGGAACAGGAAGCCGGGACAGAGGAAGGTGGAAAGACCAGGCTCCCTCTTCTCGGGATTGAGACATACAGGATTGAGGACGGCAGTACGGTTGTATTTCGCGGTGTGGAAAATGAGAGGGGCGAACGGAAAGACATCCGCTGCTCCAACGTGCTGATCCGGGTGATACGGGAGGAGTAAAAATGGCATACGAACTGGATGAGATCAGAAAGAGTCAGGAAATTTTTTATTATCTTCTGGAGCATCATGAGCTGCGGGAGGAGGAGGAAAGAACACTTTACCGGGCATATACAGAAGAAGAACCGGTTCAGAACCTTGTAAAGATGCAGGGAGAAACAGCGGACAGCGATATCGAGCGGTACGGGGACGTGATTTACCTGATTCCCAGGGAAGAGAATCATTTTCTCGGTTTTTCGAAAGCACAGCTGAAAAATGTACTCTGCCGTTCCAACGGGACGGACCGGGACTATTATCTGTCTCAGTTCGCCATACTTACACTGCTGGTGGAATTTTACGACGGACAGGGAAGTACCAGCAAGACCCGGGAGTACATCCGGGCCGGTGAACTTCAGAACTGCATTTCCGGGCGCCTGAAGGAAGGCGCAGAGAATGAAAAGGAAAACGGGGACGGTGCAGGAATCATTGCTTTTTCTGCCATGCTTGAAGCATATGAGGCTCTGAAATCCGACGAAAGGGGATCCCGGGCGCGGACAACGAAAGAAGGCTTTCTCCATAACATTCTTATATTCCTGCAGAAGCAGGGACTGGTTGAATATGTCGAGCAGGATGAAATGATCAAAACAACAAAGAAACTGGATCATTTTATGGACTGGAATCTGCTGAACCAGAACAATTATAACCGGGTGCTCAGGGTATTGGGGGTGACAGAGAATGAGTAAGATCAACGCGGTCCGGCTGATCAATGTAAATTATAACAATAATGCCATTCGCGTCAGTGACGAATGCTTTTATTTTAATGGAAAAAGCACACTCATTTCTCTCCGGAACGGAGGCGGAAAGTCTGTTCTGGTGCAGATGATGACGGCGCCTTTCGTTCATAAGCGATTCCGGGACGCCAAGGACCGTCCCTTTGCGGGATATTTTACCACGGCCCGGCCTTCCTTTATTCTGGTGGAGTGGGTTCTGGATCAGGGAGCCGGATACGTACTCACCGGTATGATGGTGCGCCGGAATCAGGAGATCAGTGAAAACAACAGTGAAGAACTGGACATGATCAACTTTATCAGCGAATATACGGAACCCTGTCTTCAGGATATTCATCATCTGCCGGTGGTGGAAAAAGGAAAGAAGGAGATCGTTCTGAAAAGCTTTTCTGCCTGCCGGCAGATTTTTGAAACATTGAAACGGGAGCAGGGACGGAAGTTTTCCTGCTATGATATGACAAACTATGCCCAATCAAGGCAGTATTTTGACAGGCTCAAAGAATACCAGATCGACTGCAGGGAATGGGAGATGATTATCAAAAAGGTCAATCTCAGAGAGTCGGGGCTTTCCGAATTGTTTGCGGACTGCCGGGACGAGAAGGGGCTGGTGGAAAAATGGTTCCTTGAGGCCGTGGAGGGCAAACTGAACCGGGAAAGAAACCGGATCCGGGAGTTTCAGTCTATTGTAAGAAAATATGTGGAACAGTATAAAGACAACCGTTCCAGGATACAGAGACGTGACGTGATCCGGAAGTTCCGGGAGGAAGCTGAGAAAATCCGGGATAAGGCAGAAACGTATCAGAAAGCGGAAGAAGAGGAGACAGTCCGGGAAAACCGGATCGCCTGTTTTCTGCAGACTCTTACAGAACTGCGGCAGCAGAGGCAGGAAGAATATGACGCTGTAACTCAGCGGCTGGATGAGATCAGAAAGGCGGTTCTCCGGACAGAATACGAGCAGATATCTTCGGAGATCCATGAGCTGGAGAAAGAGAAGAAATATCACGCCGGAAACCGGGATATGATTCAGATGGAGCAGGAGACCCTGGAGCGTGAACGGGAAAAGATCAGAAAGAAACTGCATCTGTTTACATGTGCGCGGCAGCAGGAGATTCTGGATGAAGAAGAGAAAGAACACAGTCTGATCCGGGAGAAACTGGAGGTGGCCCGGCAGAAAGATCAGGATCTGGAGCCGGAGAGAAACCGGCTTGGAGAGACCCTGGGCGTTTATTACAGCACCGCCGTCCGGAAGAACCGGCAGCTGGCCCGGGAGAAGGAAAACCAGGCAGCAGAGCTGGAAACGGCGGAGAAAAAGGAGCAGGAAAGGATAAAAACGCTGGGAAAAGAACTGCTCAGATCAGCGTCTGAAAAAGGGATGTTGAAGGCCGGGATCGCTTCCTACAGCGACCGGGAGGAGACGTATAACAGACTTTATCAGGCGGGGCTGGCCCGGAATATTCTGGGCTGGTATGAAGCCGGGACTCTCGAAATTCTGAAAGACG
The DNA here is from genome assembly GCA_900553885.1 of uncultured Ruminococcus sp. GTDB lineage: Bacteria > Bacillota > Clostridia > Lachnospirales > Lachnospiraceae > Mediterraneibacter. The sequence continues at coordinate 5,338 of USFD01000040.1, read as the reverse complement.
CCTGCAGAAAAGAACAGGAGCGGACCGCCCGGGAGCGGCTGAATCTGAAGAAAGCCCAGGAACGCATGAAAGAAGAAAAGCGCCGTCTGGAGCGGGACCAGGAAGACGGCAGAGAGGAGACGGTGCGCAGACAGGCGGAACTGGACGGACTGAAGGCTCAGAAAAAGCTGCTTGACGAAGAACTGAAAGAACGGAGCATCATTCTCAGATATCTGGATATGGAGGAAGAAAAACGGTTTGACACAGAGGCGATTCTCAGGGAGTCCGGACGCAGACTCCGGGAGACGGCGGAGTTAAAGCGGCAGCTGGAGAAAGAGGAAGATGGGCTTCAGAAAGAATACAGGCAGCTGACCCAGGGAAAAGTGCTGGAGCTTTCTCCGGAACTTGAAAAGGAATTCGCCGGCCTTGGTCTGCACATGGTGTACGGGATGGAGTGGCTCAGAAAGAACGGCTTTACAGAGACGGAGAACAGGGAGCTGGTCCGCAGAAATCCGTTTCTGCCCTATGCTCTGATTCTCCCCCGGAGAGAAGTGGAGATGCTGTCCGGGCAGAACGGCGCAGTCTTTACCTCATCTCCTGTACCTGTTGTGGCGCGGGAAGATCTGGAGCGGGACGGACGTCCTGGGGGAAGCCCGGTGATTTCCTATGACGCAAAGGAAAAACCGGCGGTCAGCTTTTACATCCTGTTTAATGAAAATCTGCTGAATGAAGAAAAACTGGCAGGACTTGTACGGGAAAAGGAACAGCAGATCCGCCGCGTACAGGAAATGATTCATATCCGGGAACAGGAGTACAGCGAATATTTTCAGCGGCAGGAAAAGGTCAGAAATCAGAAAGTGACAAAAGAAAGCTGGAAGGCTGCAGAGGATGAGATCTCCACGCTGGAATCGGAAATCAGTCTTGCCCGGCAGCAGATCAGAGAAAGAGCAGAAAAGCTGGCTGCCCTTGACGGGGAAATGGAAAGTACGCGCAGACAGGCAGCAGGAAAAGAGCAGGAACTGGAATGGCAGAAGCGCAGGGAAGAGGATCTTGAGAGGCTGTGTTCCGCATATGAAGTCTACAGGAAGAACCAAAAAGCGCTGGAGACACTGCGCAGGCAGGAAGATAAATTAAAAGAAAAGCAGAAATTTTCCGAGGATGCTCTGGAGCGGCTGCGCCACCGGATGCGCACGCTGGAGTCGGAACGGGACATGCTGGAACGGGAGAGAGAAGAACTGGAGAGAAACCTCCGCAGATATGAAAGTTATGTTTCCTCCCGGCCGGAGGGAGAAGAAACAGGGAAAACCCCGCCGGATCCGGAACAGGTGCGGCAGATGGAAGCCCGTTATGCCGCCGTCACAGCAGGAGTATCCCGGGAACTTCAGGAACTGGAACAACAGGAACGGCGGGCGTCCGGACGCTGTTCCCAGGCAAAGAGAGAACTGGAACACCTTTGCGGAAAATACGGACTGACTCCGGGGGAATGGGACAGAATCCCCTATAACAGAAAGGAAGAAGCCCACCAGGAAAGTCTTCTGGAGGACCGGAACCGGAAGATTGAGCAGAAACGTGCTTTGTGGAATGAAGAGGATAAACAGACTGCTGTGGCAGACAGCAGAATCCGGGAGAGGAAAGAACGCATGAGACAGGAGTGCGGCCAGGAAGAGCCGCTGCCCCGGCAGGAGATTCCGGACCGGGATTTTGAAGCCCGCAGAAATCAGCTGAAATATGAGGAACAGCAGGAACAGAAAGCAGGGGACCGTCTTCAGAAATTTATCCGCAGCTATGATGAAAATCTTACCGCCCTGTCCGAATATGCGGATTTCCCGGTACGCGAAGCGGTTGTATGGGAAAATGAACCGGCGGAAATGAACGGAGAGGAACTGCGTGTCATGAAAGGGATGCTTGTAAGAGATTACAGCCAGAGCGTGCGCCGGCGCCGGGAGTGCAGGGAGCAGCTGACACAGCTTCTGAACCGGATTGTGCGTATGGAAGAGTTCCAGGATGAATTTTACAGGAAGCCTCTGGAAGCTATGCTGGAACTGACCGGACAGGCCGGGATGGTGCTGGGACAGCTGCATACTACCGTACGGTCCTATGACAGTCTGATGGAGAAACTGGAAGTGGATATTTCCCTTCTTGAGAAGGAGAAAGAACGTGTGGTTGAACTTCTGGAGGAGTATATCCGCGAAGTACATCTGAATCTGGGCAAGATTGATCACAATTCTACAATTACCATACGGGAACGGCCTGTGAAGATGCTTCGGATCGGGCTGCCTTTGTGGGAAGAAAATGCCGGCATGTACCGGATCCGCCTCCAGGATATGCTGGATGATGTAACGCAGAAGGGAATCGCCATTCTGGATCAGGGAGAAAATGTGGAGGAGTATTTCGGACTTCAGATAACAACCCGGAATCTGTATGATACGGTGATCGGGATCAGCAATGTACAGATCCGTCTGTATAAGATAGAGGAATACCGGGAATATCCGATCACCTGGGCAGAGGTGGCCAGAAATTCCGGCGGAGAGGGATTCCTGTCCGCGTTTGTCATCCTCTCCAGTCTTCTCTATTATATGAGGAAGGATGATGCAGACGTATTCGCAGAGCGAAATGAGGGAAAAGTGCTCCTGATGGATAATCCGTTTGCACAGACGAATGCCTCGCATCTTCTCAAACCCCTGATGGATATGGCGGAAAAAACGAATACGCAGCTGATCTGTCTGACCGGGCTGGGAGGAGAATCTATCTATAACCGGTTCGACAATATTTATGTGCTTAATCTTCTGGCGGCAGGGCTGAAAAACGGGATGCAGTATCTGAAAGCCGATCATCTCCGCGGAGATGAACCCCAGATTGTGTCGGCTTCCAGAATTGAAGTGACGCAGCAGGAACTGATTTTCTGACGGAAAGCAGAAAAAACAGAGTGTATTCCAATAAAAACAGAGTTTGCTCTGATTTTTTGTTGACATCTGGAAAATCTGAGTTATAATAAAACAGGATTGAAAAAGCCAATGCGAAGAACAGGACATGACTTCCCGGAAGTCCATGTTTTCAGAGAGTTCCCGTCAGGTGCAAGGGAACATCATGACCGTGGAAGCTATCCCCTGCGAGCAGTCGGGGCGAACAGACAGCCGCAGCCAGACATGCTGTGCTGAACAGAGCAGTAGCCCGGACCGGATTCCTCCGTTATAAGGAAACCTGTTAATCCGCAGGCTGGCGGAAACTGCCGGAGAGGAAGACGGCAGCGGAGAAAGGCAAGCGGACGATGGGACTGAGGGACCGGTAAAAACCGGTAAGTGAAGTGGTAACGCGGAGAAATATACTTCGTCTTCTGACAGAGAAATCTGTCAGAAGACGTTTTTTTTATTCCTGTTTCTGGCTTTCATCCGGAGCAGCCTGAGTTTCGGGCGCTTCCTGAAACATTATAGTTTTGCACAATAAAGGAGAGTGGAGAGTTATGAACACTTTAGTAATCGTACTGATCGCCGCTGTATGTCTGATTGCGGCATATGCGCTGTACGGGCGCTGGCTGGCGAAGAAATGGGGGATTGATCCGAAGGCAAAGACACCTGCCGTTCTTCACAATGACGGACAGGATTATGTGCCTACCGATGGCTGGACAGTATTTGCCCATCAGTTTTCGTCCATAGCCGGAGCCGGCCCTGTTACCGGAGCAATCCAGGCGGCTGCCTTCGGATGGCTTCCCGTGCTTCTGTGGATCGTTCTGGGCGGTATCTTTTTCGGAGCTGTCACAGACTTCGGCGCTCTGTATGCCAGTGTGAAAAACGATGGAAAGTCCATGGGGCTTCTGATTGAAAAATATATCGGCAAGGCAGGCCGTAAGCTGTTTCTGGGCTTCTGCTGGCTGTTCTGCCTGATTGTCATCGCTGCGTTTGCCGATATGGTGGCAGGCACATTTGATGCGTATGTAGTAACGGACGGCGTGCGGACTCTTTCAGAAAACGCGACCGTAAACGGAGCGGCAGGAAGTATTTCCCTGTTTTTCATTCTGTTTGCGGTTATATTCGGTGTGGTTCAGCATAAAGTGAAATTTACCGGATGGAAAGAAGTTGTATTCGGCCTGGTTTGCACGGTGCTTGCATTTGTATGTGGTATGAACTGCCCTGTTATCCTTGGAAAAGAAATGTGGGTATATATCGCATTTATCTACATTTTCCTGGCGGCAGTGCTTCCTATGTGGTTTGTAATGCAGCCGAGAGACTACATGTCAACATTTATGTTTGTAGGAATGATCGCCGGTGCGGTACTTGGACTGATCTTTGCCCATCCGGATATGAACCTTCCGGCATTTACAGGATTCCGGAATGAGAATCTGGGAACGCTCTTCCCGATTCTGTTTGTAACAGTTGCCTGCGGTGCGGTATCCGGATTCCACAGTCTGGTATCTTCCGGAACTTCATCCAAGACAATTTCCAATGAGAAAGATATGCTGAAAGTCGGATACGGCGCAATGGTGCTGGAAAGTCTTCTGGCCGTTGTCGCCCTCTGTGTTGCAGGAGCAGCAGCCAGTGCAGACGGAACGGCGGCTGCAGGTACTCCCTTCCAGATCTTTTCCTCAGGAGTGGCAGGATTCCTGGAGATGTTCCATATTCCGGTATTTGTAGCGCAGAGCTTTATGACAATGTGTGTATCAGCCCTGGCGTTTACAACGCTGGATTCTGCTGCCCGTATCGGACGTATGTCCTTCCAGGAACTGTTCAGTGTGGATGATATGGAGCATGCAGAAGGATGGAGAAAAGTACTCTGCAATAAATATTTTTCAACCCTGATCACACTGGTATTCGGATTTATTCTGACACAGGTAGGATACGACAATATCTGGCCGCTGTTCGGAAGCGCAAACCAGCTGCTGAGCGCTCTTGTGCTGATTACGCTTTGCGTATTCCTGAAAGTAACGGGAAGAGAACTGAGAACACTGGTTCCGCCGTTTGTAATCATGCTGATTGTAACGTTTACAGCTCTGGTACAGAGATTCATTTCCCTTGTTCAGGTGCTTTCAGCCGGAGCAGGCACATTCATGGTAGAAGGTCTGCAGCTGATTGTTGCTGTGCTGCTGATGATTCTGGGAGTGACGATTGTGGTTACATCCGGAAAAGAACTGGTGCGCAGCAAAGCGGAGAAATAAACATACGGGGCCTTTTCTGGATACCTGTAAGATACAGTACATAATCAGAACACCGGAGAAAGAAGAAAAGATCTTCTCTCCGGTGTTTTCTGCATGTGAAATCAGGAAATTGCTAGCGTAAAATTTTTGTAGGACACATAGAAAAGGGAACACCAGTTTTGTGTTATTATATTAGTCGACCAAAACCAATAGCACAAAGGAAGGTGTTCC